>PKWB01000141.1 GCA_003131685.1 Candidatus Dormiibacterota bacterium | reverse complement strand
AGACCGAGCTGGCCAAGACGCTCGCCGCGGTCACCGGCTCACGACTGCTCCGGCTCCAGTGCTACGAGGGTCTTGACGAGAGCCGTGCGCTGTACGAGTGGAACTATCGCAAGCAGTTGATGCGCATCCAGGCTGGCGGCGGGGTCCCGGAGGCCACCGGCGACTGGAAGGACGTCGAGGCCGACATCTTCAGTGAGCCGTACCTGCTCGAACGGCCTCTGCTCGCGGCGGTCCGGGCTCGCGACGACGTGGTGTTGCTCATCGACGAGGTTGACCGCGTCGAGGTCGAGACCGAAGCGCTCCTTCTCGAGGTGCTCGCCGAGTTTCAGGTCACCATCCCCGAGCTGGGGACGATCACAGCCACCCGACGACCGCTCGTGGTCCTGACGAGCAACAGCACGCGCGAGTTGAGCGAAGCGCTGCGCCGCCGCTGTCTCTTTCTCGCGTTGGAGTACCCGACCGTGGAACGGGAACGCGAGATTCTCCTCGCTCGCATTCCCGGCATCGAGGACCGGCTGGCTCAGCAGGTTGCGCGGGTGGTGCGCGCTGCACGCCGGCTCGATCTGCGCAAGACTCCGTCGATCGGTGAGTCCATCGACTGGGCGCGTGCGTTGATGGCTCTCGGGCATGTCGACATCACGCCGGGAGCGCTGGCCGAGACGCTTCCGGTGCTGATCAAGTCGCGACCGGACCTCGTCACCGCCGCACGCGAGCTCCACGCGGGCGATCGGGCGCGCCCCACCACCCCAGACTGAGGCGCCTCAGCGGTTGGAAGCCAGGGGCGGTTGCCGCCGGCGCCAGATCACCCGCACGCGCGGATCGAGGTTTGGCCGGGAGTCAGGCGTCGAACACAAGGGCGGAGCGGCACCGTAGGATGGCGGCGCACGGCTCGTCGCGACGGCAGGCGCAGCCCAGCATCCAACCAAGGAGGCAGTCAATGCTCGCGTTCAACGTGTTCGGCACCAAAGAGATCATCGTGTACGTGATCGTCATCGTGATCGCGCTGATCGCCTGGTACGCCATGCGCGGTCGCTCGAGGGCATAGCCCTCTGGAGCGGCAAGCAGCGCACCGCCGTTAGGGAGCGTTGAGGGCACGTCACTGTCCGTTCGCGCGCTCGGGCGACTGCGGGATCATCGAGCCCGTGATCGCACAGTGATCGGGATTCGAATCATGGTGAGCGTCGTCGTCCTGGCAACAGGCTCGTCGTGCGCCTCGCCGGGCACGCCCGCTCCGCAGACGCCATCGCAATCGCAATCGCCGGCGACGGCGAGCACGCCTGCGGCGCATTCCACCGCCGAGCCGCACGTCATGGTGATCGTCGAGGAGAACCGCGGTTACACGGCGACGCTCGGCTCATGCTCAGCCGACCCATACTTCTGTTCGCTTGCTGCAGGTTATGCGTCGCTCACCTCGTGGTATGCGATCTCGCATCCGAGCGCGCCCAATTACCTGGCGCTCGACAGCGGCAGCACGCAGGGAATCGCCTCGGACTGCACGCCCGACGGTGGCGGCTGCGGACCATTCCAGTCATCGGATCTCGGCAGTGAGCTGTCCGCCGCGGGCATCCCATGGCTGGCGTACATGGAAGGCATGCCCTCGGCGTGCGACCGAGTCGGTGGAGCAGGGGAGTACGCCGAGAAGCACAACCCGTTCCTGTACTTCAGCGCCGACCGGGGCCCCGGTTGCGCGACGCACCTCGTCCCCTATCCAGGAGCCCAGGCGATGGTGGCGACGCTCGACTCCAGCCGGCCGCCCGCCTTTGTGTGGATCACACCGAACCTCGTCCACGACATGCACGACGGCAGCGTCGCCGAGGGGGACGCCTGGCTACGAGCGAATCTTCCCAACGTGCTCTCGTCGTCATGGTTCGCGGATCACGGGACCGTGGTCATCACCATGGATGAGAATGACGCCGAATCATCGGGGTCGTGTTGCGGCAGCGCAGCGGGGGGCCGCGTCCCGATGATCGTCATCTCGGCGAACGCGCGAGGACGTGGGGCGATCGCAACCACGGGTGACCACTACAGCACGCTGCGCACCATCGAGGAGGTGTTCGGCCTTCACCTGCTCGGCAATGCGGCGTCGGCCGGCGGAGATCTGAGCGCGATGTTCGGCTGAAGCCGGCGTGCGGCCGTATCAGCCGTCGACGAGCAGTCCCTTGAGCGGTCCGAGCATTCGTGCCGAACGCCGGGACACCGCGGGCAATGGCCGAAGTGGTGTGATGAACGGCGGTCGCGCAGCCAATGACGTCCGCCACGACGTCTCGATGACGTGCAGCGGATCGACGCCTCGGCAGTCCAGATTGAGGTGCTCGCTCCACAACTGCTCACGCACGTCGCGGGCCACGCCCGCATCATCGGTGGCCAGGTTGACCTCGGTGTCGTTGAACAGCGAGTGCTCGTTGAGGTTCGCCGACCCGATGGTGAGCCAGCTGTCGTCGACGCTCGCAATCTTGGCGTGCACGTAGACGGGAGGGCGCTGGCGACCGAGCGGACCGATCGTCCCGACGAGGAGACGGTGCTGGTGATCGGCAGACTGCAGAACGGCCAGCTGGCCTCGCGTGTCGTCGTTGCCGTTGTTCGGGTGGCGCGGGAGAACGATGCAGAGGCGAAACGCATCGGTGGGTGGATTTCGCAGCTTGTCCTGAAGCACCGCGACCACCTCGGTGCTCCAGAGGAACTGGTTCTCGATGTAGATGAGACGGCGCGCGCGTCGAAACGCGCTCAGGTACGTCTCGAGGATGCTGAAGTCGCCCCGGGGCAGCGCCTTGTAGGTGCCTTCGGGAACCGTACGAATCACCTGGATGCGACTGTCGCCCGCGGCCGGTATCGCCCCGGGCTCGGCGAGGACCTCACCGGTGATCGCCTGCCAGCGCATTGCGAAATGCGAGCAGACATCCGCAACCGCCGGACCCTCGAGCTTTGCTGCCGCGTCGTGCCACCCCAACGTGGTGCTGCGGTCGTGGGGCCAGCCGTCGAGTCGATCTCCCGCGAGCGCGGTGAGATCAATGCCACCCACGAATGCCAGCGCTCCATCGACGATCACGAGCTTTTCGTGATGGCAGTGCATCGGGCGATTGCGTGGATCGACGGCTCCACGGATCCGCGTGCCGCGCACCAGGCGATCCATGAGGTCGCGTGCTTTCGCTCGTGACGGCTGCATGATCGGAAGCGGCGCGCCCGCCCATACCAGGACGCGGACGTCGACGCGTTGAGCAGCATCCGCAAGCACATCGCGAACCGTGACCACAGCGGGGTCGCGCTCGAGCGCAAAATCGGGGTCCAGCGTCCAGCCCGCGACATGCACGGAGCTGCGGGCCGCACGAACGGCCGCTGCGATCGCGGGGAGCGCAGACGTCCCATCGATGTGGACCTGGATGCGGTTCCCCTCGCGGGGCGGGGGATTCTCCACCCACGCCGCGTCGTTGCCGCGCAGTGCCCGCCCCCAGCCGTTCCGTCTGAGCCGGCGCTCGTGGTGGCGTGTCATCGCGCCTTCTATGGCGTTGCCCACCTGGGCATCGAGCCCGCTCAGCACCCCCGCGAGTTCCATCGGCACGATGGTCTCGCATCGGTACCGCTTCAGTCCGCGCCCGGCTCCACGAGCCCCGTCTCATAGGCGAAGACCACCGCCTGGGACGAAATTCCGCGCGGTCCTTGACCAACCAGGCCAACGCTTTGATCGCCCAGGCGACCGAGCTGGGCGCTAGCTCAAATTCGGCGCGGGCATGAGGTGCCGCTGGATCTCGGCGGCGACGCCGTCCGCATCCGGTGTCGTCACCACGATGCGCGAGTAGGTGGCGCCATCGAGTTCGACGACGACCGCATGCCCTCTGCCGTGCACGACGGTGAAGTCCTTGCCGAATGAGCCGCGTCGGGTGCCCACCGCAATGACACCGGGAATGCCCGTCCCAGGCGCGCGGATGCCTCGCAGCTCGGGCCACGCGTCGTCGACCACACGTACGGCTCGCACCGTGCTCAGCGCGACACGAACGTCTGCATGAACCGCCTCGAACTTCTCGAGCTCCGACATCCTGACCACCAGGTCCGCGCCATCCACGAGCACCGTTGCCACAGCTCGATCTTACGAGGGTGGAGGCCGCCGGCGACCTCCCACATTTCTGGGATGGTGCGGCGATGCGCATCCCCGCATGCTCCTCCCAGGAACAGCAGTTACGGAGGATCGACATGTTTGCCAGAACATCAACCTGGGGTGGCACGCCGGAAGCGATCGAGAAGTGGGCGGCGTCAGTGGAGACCGTGCGTCCTTTTGTGGCCGGTCTCGAGGGAAACGCCGGCGCATTCTTTCTCGTGGACACCGCCGGCCGGAGGGCGCTGACCCTGACCCTGTGGAAGACCGAAGCGGCTGCGCTGGCGAGCGACGCCTCCGCTGATGAGAGCCGGGGCAGGACGATGGCGGCAACCGGGGTCGAGCTGCTGGAGCGTGGGCAGTACGAGGTGCTCGTCGGCCCCGCAGCCTCCTGAGGTCGCTGCAGGTCGAGACCCGTATAGTCAGGACTCCGAGGTCGAAGGAGAGCACGTCATGAACGGCGACATCAGGCGCCGGGACGCGGCTCAGTCGATCGTCGAAGTGTGTCAGATGGGTCTCGGCCCGGAGCCGCTCCGCGCTCGGCTTCTGCCGCTCCTGAAGCGTGCAGTCCCCGCCGACGGTATCTGGTGGGCCACGGCAGACCCCGCGACGCTGCTCTTCACCGGGACATATCAGGAAGAGATCCCGGCGACGACGAAGCCCTACTTCGTACACAACGAGTTCGTCGCGGACGACGTCAACAAGTGGACCGACGTTGCTCGTGACAGGGATGGCGTCAAGACGCTGCTCCAGGCGACGGATGGCGTGATGTCGCGAAGCGCGCGCTACTCCGAGATCTTCCAGCCGCTGGGGTTCGGGGACGAGCTGCGGGCGGTCTTTCGGGTCGGCGGCGCCTCCTGGGGATTCATCTGTCTCCATCGCGAGGAGCAACGGCCGTTCACTGCCCAGGACGCGCTGTTCATGAAATCTATCTCGCCGCATGTGGCGCTCGGACTCCGTGCCGGCGTCGTTGCCGCAAGCATCGACGAAATACCCATCGATGCTGCGCCGGGTGTGGTCCTGCTCAGCTCTGACCTCGAGGTCACGGGATGGACTCCGGCGGCAGAACGCTGGCTCGGCGAGTTGGGATATGACGGTGGGCCCGACGCCCCGATGCCGACGGAGATTCTCGCCGTGGCTGCGCAACTCCGGGGACGCACGGACCCGGACGCGGGCATTCCTCGTCTTCGCGTTCGCACCCGAGTCGGACGCTGGGTGGTGCTCCACGCTTCACGTCTCCCCACGCGAAACGGTGAAGCCGTTGCGGTGATCATCGATAGCGCGTCGGCCGCCGAGGTGGCTCCAATCATCATGCTGGCGTATGGGCTTTCCGCTCAGGAGCGCGCCATCACAGGTCTGGTGTGCCGCGGGATGTCTACCTTCGACATCGCCGCCGACAGTGGGATCTCAACCAACACCGTGCAGGATCATCTGAAGTCGGTATTCGACAAGGTCGGCGTCCGAAGCCGCCGAGAGCTTGTGGTCCAGATCCTTCGCGATCACTATGTGCCGCATGCCCAAGCCGGACGATCGATCGGCCCGTCGGGGTACTTCTCGTGATCTCACCACGCTGGGACGCGACGGGCCGCCCGTAAGCCGGATCGGCCTTGGGCTCGCGGCGATCGGGCGCCCGGCATACATCACCACCAACCGTGCCGCGGATCTCGGCGTCGACCGATCGGTGGGTACGCTCCGCCACCTGACGTGGCGGCTGCTCGACGCAGCCCATGCGGCCGGAGTGCGCTACATCGACGTCGCGCGCTCCTACGGGTCAGCCGAAGCGTTTCTCAGCGGATGGCTCGCGAGCAGGAGCGGCGTCGACGACGTGGTTGTGGGCTCCAAGTGGGGATACACCTACGTGGGCGGTTGGGACATGGCCGCCCCGGTGCAGGAGGTGAAGGACCTCTCGCCGGCCACCTTCGAGCGTCAGTACGCGGAGACGCGTGCGCTGCTCGGCGGCCACCTGTGCCTCTATCAGGTGCACTCGCTGACGATCGAGTCCGGTGCGATGGAAGACCCGCCACTGCTCACGGCGCTGGCGCGGCGCCGTCGGGAGGGCCTCGTGCTCGGTATCACCACCACCGGTCCGAGACAGGCCGATACGATCCGCCGGGCACTGAAGGTCCGGGTCGATGGCCTGCAACTCTTCTCGTCAGTGCAGGCGACCTGGAACCTCCTCGAGCCGTCGGCCGGGCCCGCGCTTGGCGAGGCGGCGGCGGCGGGATGGGCTGTGATCGTCAAGGAGGCAGTCGCAAACGGCAGGCTCACGCCTGTGGGTGACGCCGGTGGAGATGACACCCCGCTCGGAATGGCGGCGTTGTCCGCGGGCGCAACGCCGGATGCGCTCGCCATCGCAGCGGCGCTTGCTCAACCGTGGGTATCGCTCGCCCTGAGCGGCGCCGCCGGCATCGACCAGTTGAGGAGCAATTTGCGCGCCCTCGAGGTCGATGCTGTCGACATCCCCGACATCGCCGAGCCGGCAGAGGAGTACTGGGCCGCCAGGTCGGCGCGACCCTGGACCTGAGGTTCGCCTACCCCTGCTGCTGCTGTTGTTGCTGCTGCCAGTGCACCGCGGCATGGTGCTCGACGCGGTCGACCTGCTGGTTGGACATCCGGGCGATCCGCACCGTCACATCAGGCGACGCGCCCTTTGCCTCTCCGAAGAAGAGCCCGTGATGAGGCGCGACGTCGCCGTAGTCGCGGCCGACGGCCAGCCTGAGATGGTGAGCGCCGGCGTGTTCCCCGGTTGTCGGGTCGAGACCGAGCCAGCGCCCATCCGAGCCGCACACCTCGACCCATGCGTGTGACTCTCCTTCGACCACCTGGTCCTCGTCAACGGGTCCGAGGTAACCGCTCACGTATCTCGCGGGCCAGCCGGCGCCGCGAACCATCGCCAGAAAGAGATGCGTGAAGTCCTGGCACACACCGGCGCCCCCCTCGAGCAGATCGTCGATGCTCGACTCGACGGTGGTCGCCCCGCTGACGTAGCGCAGCTCGCGGCGGATGCGCTGCGCGGTCGCGAGGACGCTCTCGAAGCTGGTGTCGTCACCGTTCCACTCGTGCCAGAGCGACCGCGTGTTCTCGCCAAGTGGGACACGCGGGCTCGGCAGGACGAACTCGAGACGTGGGTCGCCCGCAAGCGCATCCTGGTCCCATTCCGACAGTCTTCGACGACGGGGTTCGGCGTTCTCGACCACGGCGTCGACGCTGAATTCCAGGAGCTCATGCGGTGTCGTGACGTCCAGGCGGTGGACGAAGTTGCCGAAGTAGTCCACCCGGCTGCGCGGCACCGCCCAGGGATTGCTCAGCAGCGAGAAGGCCAGCGTGCGCTGCGAGCCGCGGTCGCGAGGGCGCATGCGGACCTCGTTGTACGACAGGCTGACCTTCGCCGTATATCTGAGGACGGTGCGGTGCGACACCGAGTAGGTCAGTGTGTCAGTACCCATGTGTCCTTGCTTCCGCCCCCATGGGACGAGTTGACCACGAGCTCGTCGGGATCCCCGGCGACACGGGTGAGTCCGCCGGGGACGATCCACGGACGCTCGTCGAGGAGCACGAAGGGACGCAGGTCGACGGCTCGGGGCTCGAAGCCACCGCCGGCCCGCAGGCACACCGCGCGGCTCAGGGCCACCTCCTCCTGGGCGAGCCACTGGCGCGGGTTGGCCTTGACACCATCGAGGAACCCGCTCGCTTCGTTGGAGGACATCAGCCTGCCGAAATGGAGCCCATAGCCGCCGCTCGCGTCCACCGGCTTCAGCACCATCCTGTCGAAATTGGCCACAACGTGGTCCTGCTGCTGAGCATCGGTGAGGTCGTAGGTCGGAACGTTGTCCATCAACGGTTCCTCACCGAGGTAGTAGCGAATCATCGCGGGGACGTACGGATAGATCACCTTATCATCGGCGACGCCGGTCCCCGGAGCGTTGGCGATCGCCACGTTACCGCGCCGCCAGGCCTCGATCAGCCCCGGTGCTCCAAGTATGGAGTCGCGCCGGAAGACCAGCGGGTCGAGCCATTCGCTGTTGACACGCGAGTAGATCACGTCGACACGCTGCGCAGCGCCCTCGGCATCTCGCCGGTAGACCTCATCCTCGACCACGATGAGCTCGTGTCCCTCGACGAGCGTGGCGTTCATCTCGGCGGCGAGCAACTGGTGCTCGTAGTACGCCGCGTTGTACGAGCCGGGGGTCAGCACGACGATATCGGCATCCCACTGTCGCGGAGCGATGCGCTGCAGGATGCGCCGAAGCCGGCCCGTGTAGCCATGGATCGGCCGGACCGGGGCGAGCTTGAACCATTCCGGTGCAAGAGATTCCATCGCGCGTCGCGACTCAAGCGCGTATGCGATGCCGCTCGGGATGCGCACATTGTCCTCGAGCACATGGAAGGTGCCATTGACGCGCACCACGTCGATACCCGACACATGACACCAGGTGGCGCGGGGAGGGCGGATGCCGACAATGTCGCGCAGGTAGCCGGTGCTGCTATACACCAGCCGCCCGGGCACGACGCCGTGGCGAATCGCGCGCTGGGAGCCGTAGCAATCGGAAACGAACAGGTCGAGGGCCATGGCGCGCTGCGACAGGGCGCGGCTGAGCGACCGCCATTCCGCCGACGAGAGCACTCGTGGCACCGGGTCGAACGGGAAGATCGGCGCGACGCCCTCGGTGGGCACGCCGAAGGTCACACCCCGGTCGGCGAACCACTCCTGGGCGTTGCGGCGGAGCTGCGGCAACGTCGCCGCGGCACGCTCGAGCGTCGCGAGTAACTCGGCGTACGGCGGCCTGACCACACCATCGAGGTCGACGCATTCATCGGCGGCCCGCGGCAAACCGAAGGCGAGCCCCCTCGCGACGCCCGCATCGGTTGTCATCCAAGGACAGTACTCCCCGAATCCGCCATACCGTCATTGGTCGCGGTGCACAAGGACCCGAATCTGCGCTTGTGCACACAGACGGGTTCACACGGGGTGATTCGGCAGTACAGTGAGGATCGTGATCGACGCCCCCACGAGCGGTCGACGGCTTCGCGTGGGCTGCGAGTTTCTCCATGATCTCGAGTGGCCGGTCACGTTTGTCCTCCAGGTCGAGCCGCGCCCCGCCGCGGTGCGCGCGCTGAGCAGCGCGGGCGTCGAGACCTGGCCTCCAACCCGCCTCCACGGGTACACCGACATGTACGGGAACACGTGCCAGCGGTTCGTCCTCGGTCCCGGCAGCGTGCGCATCCGCTACGAGGCCGAGGTCGAGGTGGACAGCGGCGTCGACGAGGCCGACGAGACCGCGGCACCGGTCGCGGTCGCCGACCTGCCGGACTCGACCCTTCACTTCACCCTCGCGAGCCGGTACTGCGAATCCGACAAGCTCAGCAACACCGCGTGGCGCCTGTTCGGCGACGCCCCGCCGGGATGGCAGCGCGTGACCGCAGTGGTGGACTGGGTGCACGACAACGTCACCTTTCGGCACGGCAGCACTGGATCGTCGACCGGTGCGACCGATGTGTACCTCCAGCGCGAGGGTGTGTGCCGTGACTTCGCGCAGCTCGCGGTCGCATTCCTCCGCGGGTTGAACATCCCGGCGCGATACTGTTTCGGGTATCTGCCCGATATCGACGTGCCGCCGCCGAGCGAGCCCATGGACTTCGCCGGCTGGCTCGAGGCGTACGTCGGCGACCGCTGGTACATATTCGATCCGCGCAACAACACGAGACGCACCGGCCGGGTGCTCATCGGGCGCGGTCGCGATGCGCTCGACGTCGCGATGATGACCCACTACGGCGCGGCGCCTCTGAGCGCGATGCGCGTGGTGGCCGAGCCGATCGAGGCGCCACCGTGGTCGAGTGCCGTGCCCGCGGTGGTGGGCGAGTTCGTCGGTGATCTCCAGTGACGCTGCGGCCCGACCCGTCCGAGCCGGCGCGCAACTGGTCGTCGGATCCGCTCCACCTGGACTGGAGCAGGGTGGAGCGAACTCGCTACAGAATCCACCAGCGCATCACCTATCGCTACGACGGTCCGGTCCGATCCCTGCAGCAACGGCTCGTCGTCCAGCCCCGAAGCGTCCATGGTGATCAGCGACGGCTGAGCCGCAGGCTGAGCGTGCTCAACGCGATCCCACACAGCGTCGACGCAGGCGTTGACCCGTTCGGAAACACGGTCGTGACGCTGAACATCCCGCGGGTGGAGGAGGAGGTGACCTTCGTCACCTCGAGCGTGGTGGAGCGTGACGCGCAGCACGGGCCACACCTCGAGCCCGCCGCCATGCTGGACGACCGCCGCCTCCTCGACGCCTCGCCGCTCACGGGCGCCGATCACACCATCGACCTGCTTGCCGAGGAGCTTCGTGCGAGCGGGCTGGCCGGGGGTGCGCTTGCGACCGCGGCGAACGAGTGCGTTCACAACGCCCTGACGTACCAGTACGGCGCCACCTCAGTGCACACCACCGCGGCCGAGGCGCTCGCTCGACGCGCGGGCGTCTGCCAGGACTACGCCCATGTGCTCCTGGCGCTGACGCGCCGGTTCGAACTCGCATCCCGGTACATCTCGGGCCAGATGCTCGGATTCGGCGGCTCGCACGCCTGGGTCGAAGTCCTCGTCCCGGACGGAACCGGACACGCACGGGTACTGTCACTCGATCCCACCCACGGCCGCGCAACCGGGTACGAGTACATCACCGTGGCCGTCGGTCGCGACTACGGTGACGTGGCGCCGCTCTCGGGGACGTATCACGCTCCGTTCGCGGGCTCACTCACCGCGACCAAGCGGGTCTTCATGACCGCACTCGGCCCGGGCGATTGCACCGACGAGGGTATGCGCGCCATCGCCTAGCCCTGATGCCCCCAGGCCCTCGGGGCGCTGGTCGCGTCTACTCGCCGACCAGTTCGTAATACGGATTCAGGATGGCGAGCTGGCGTCGCCAGCGGCCGACCATCCCCTCGACCAGTACCCGTGCTCCCAGTTCCATCCCCGGGATGCGCCGCCTGCCGGGAAAGACGAGCAGCAGGCTCCCGGCCTCGTCGCCGATCTCGCAGCCGAGGCTCGACCCCGTCTGCGTCTCCTGGACGCGCAGGGCTCGGACGGTGCCGGTCGCACGGATCCGGTTCCGCCACCTCGCCTGATTGATCGGCGCTGTCGCCGGCGCCGGGTCATTCAGTTCGCTGCCGGCCGTCGGAGTAATCGCGCTCAGCGCCATGTCAGTCCGCCCCCGCGCTGGTGCGACGGAAGGCTGCATGCATTGGTGCCATGGTCAGTAAGGGTGTCAGAGCTCATGTCGGGAAACCTCGTCCTTCGCGTACATATCTGATCGGTGACGGCTGTGCATCCAGCATCAACTTGCGATCGACTCGACGGTCGCGAGCTCTGCAATCGGTTCCTCGTTGGCGTTGTCGATCCGCGAGACGTCGCCACGCCGCACCGTCGCCGCCAGGATGACCGCTCCGGACAGCATCAGGAAGGCTCCGACGAGGAAAGCCACATGGAATCCCGAGACCAGCGCGCTCACTCCTTCGGCCGCAGTTGGCGCGTGGCCGAGGGCCGACACGGTGTTCAATGTGGTGTTGGCAGCAAGCGTCGAAAGGACCGCCAGTCCAATTGCCCCACCGAGCTGTTGCGACGTGTTGAGCAACCCTGACGCCAGCCCGGCGTCCTCGGCGCCCACGTTGGTCGTCGCGATCAGGGTGATCGGAACGAAGGTCAGCCCCATGCCGACGGACATGATCATGAGCCCGGGGAGCAGGTCACCGAGGTAGGTTCCCGCCACCGGGATTCTGCTGAGGAGGATGAGTCCCACCGCCCCGATCGACATGCCCGTCAGCCCGACGGCGCGAACGCCGACCCGGCGAATGAGCTGCTGCGACAACCCGGCGCCCGCGATGATGCCCAACGTGACGGGAAGGAAGGCGAGCCCAGCGCGCAACGCACTGTAGCCGAGCACCTCCTGCACATAGATCGAGGCAAAGTAGAACAGTGCGAACATGCCGCCGGCGACGAGGAGCATCGCCGCGTTTGCTCCGGTGATCGATCGCATCCGGAAGATTCCCAGCCGGATCAGCGGATGACGGAGCCGGGTTTCGATCATCACGAAGGTCGCGAGCAGTGCAACAGCGAGGGCTCCGAGGCCGAGGGTCTCAACAGAGATCCACCCTGCCGTCTCGGCGTTCACGAGCGCATACACGAGCACCACGAGCCCTGCTGTCACCGACACGGCCCCCGCGATATCGATCCCGCCACGAGCGTGCTCCACGCGGCTTTCAGGCACGAACCGCAGCGCGAGGACGATGGCGATCACGCCGACCGGAACATTCACGAAGAAGATCCACTGCCACGAGAAGAGGGTGGTCAGCACGCCCCCGAGCAGCAGTCCGATGGCCCCGCCACCGACTGCCACGGCGCTCCAGACGCCGAGTGCGGTCGTCCGTTCGCGGCCCTCGGCAAACGTGGTGGTGAGCACGGAGAGTGCCGCCGGCGAGACCAGCGCACCGCCGAGACCCTGCAGGGCTCGGCCCGCGACCAGGATGCCTGCGGAGCCGGCGAACCCGTTCATCAGTGACGCGGCCGAGAACAGCACGATCCCGATGAGGAACAGGCGGCGGCGCCCTATCAGGTCGGCTGCGCGTCCCCCGAGCATGAGAAAGCCTCCGAACGCGAGCGTGTAGGCGTTCACGATCCATTGCAGGGTCTCGGGCGAGAAGTGGAGGCCGCGCTGAATCGAGGGGAGTGCGACGTTGACGATGGTCGCGTCGAGGATGACCATGAACTGGGCGATGCCCACGATCACGAGGACGAGCCAGGGGTTGATTCGTCTGGGTTGCATAGCGTCCGTCCTCACTTTGGGGTAGAATCGGAGCGTGGGCTCCGCTTATGGGGTACTATACGGAACGATGGTTCCGTTTGTCAATCCAAAGCCAGGACGATGATGAGCACGGGGACGACCAGGAGAGAGCGGCGCGATGCTGCGCCCGTGGGATGTGAGCGGCACATGCGCGCCGACGCGGTGCGCAACCGGGAGCGCATCCTCGAGGCGGCCACCACGTTGATGGCGGTCCACGGCATCGACGTGCCCATCGATGAGATCGCCGAGCGGGCTCAGGTTGGCGTCGGCACCGTGTATCGCAACTTCCCGACCAAGAGAGCCCTGTTCGAGGCGCTCCTCCTGGCCCGGATCACGCCGCTCGTCTCCGCGGCGCGAACCGCGGCGGCTGCCGACGAGCCGGGCGAGGCTTTCGTGGGCTTCGTGCGCAACCTGTGCGACGAGTTCGCGGATTTCAAGGCGCTCGCCGATGCGATGGTCGCATCAGGGGTGGACCTCAGCGCCGCAAAGAATCAGATCTCCGGCGAACTGATCGAGGCTGTCGCGCAACTGCTCGAGCGAGCGCAGGTGTCCGGCCGGATCCGGCCGGACGTGACCATCAGCGACGTCTCGGCGATGATGGCCGGCCTCAGTCACACGGACCCGATGCTCATGGATCCATCGCAGCGCAAGCGATGCGTGGCGCTGGTGTGCGATTCGCTTCTCGTCGGCGCTCGCAGCGTGCTCCCGCAGTGCGCACTGAAGCAGTCGCCGCCGGATCCTGTCAGGACGGGCCCTCGCTCCTGCTGAGCTCCAGGGCAAGGCGGTCGATGGCCCGACGTCTGGTCATGGTCACCCGCTCACGCGCGCAGTTTGCAACTCTGGACTGACTGATCCGGCCCGGGTCCGGCGATCGAGGCCGTACGCGCGATACAGCAGCTCGATCGGGTGCACCGATTTCACGCCGGTGCCGTGCGTGATCTGCCAGCGGCAGGTTTCGCTGTCGCATGCCGCCAGGTCGGACCCGGTTGCGGTGACTTCCTTGAAGAGGCGTTCCCCGACCGCCATCGAGATCTCGTACTTCTCCTTCTTGAGCCCGTACGTGCCCGCGATCCCGCAGCAGTCGACATCGAGCTCGATCATGTGGAGGTCGGGGACCAATGCGAGCAGATCGAGGGCCGGCTTGCCGATGCCGTGGCCGCGCTGCTGGCATGGCGCGTGGTAAGGGACCGTCATCGGCAGCGACATGAAGTCGGTGCGCAGCTCTCCCCGGTCGTGGAGGTGAAGGAGGAATTCGCACAGGTCGTACATCGACTCGCTGACGAGCTTGAGGTCATCGTCCTCGATCCCAAGGATCTCGTGCGCCTCGCGCTTGAGCATGAGGCCGCAACTGGTCGAGTTGGAGACGATCGGGAGTCCCGCGCGTGCGTGCGGCACGAGGCGGTCGACGAGGCGGCGCACGTAGGTGCGCGCGGCAGGGAAGTTTCCGTTCGACTGCAGGGGGAGTCCGCAACAATCCTGCGGGGGAACGATCACGCGAAAGCCGTTGTGTTCGAGGACGGCGACCACCATCTCGCCCACGAGCGGCTCGTAGTAATTGGTGCCGCAGCCGTGAAAGTAGACGACCGCGGGTGCGCCGGCCGGTCCCCGATGGCGGCGTGCGCGACTCTGAAACGTCCTGCCGGCGAAGCTTGGCATCGGCGCGTCACGGTGGATGCCGACGACGCTCTGCACGAGTCCACGAACGGCGCGGTTGTGTAGCGCCCAGTTCGCCAGCGGGGCAACCGGAGTCCCCAGGCGTCCGATCACCGTCGGCCGGGCGATCATCTGGTTGCGGAGCGGCACGCCGCGCTTCTCCCAGAGCTTGGCTCGCGCGCGCGAGTTGATCTCCGCGATCTTCACGTCGTGGGGACAGACCTGCGTGCAGATGCCACAACCCGAGCAGTAGTCGACCGACGAGTCCGCCGGTGGTCCCGCGCCGCGGTAGCGTTCCGCCTGAGGTCCGATGTACTTGGGTCCCGGGAAGAGCGGGGTGACCTGCGAGACCGGGCAGTAGGTCTCGCAGATCGTGCACTTCACGCAGTGGTCGAGCGAGTCGCGGATGAGGGAGTTCATCGCACCGCCTCCGACACCGGCGTTGGTGCAGGCGTCAGGATTGCCTCGGCTGCCGCATACCCGGTGGCGACGCTGGTCCCGGTGCCTGACTTCTCCTTCCACGGAGTCGCACCGCCGAGGATCGCGCCCGCTGCGTGCAGGTTCTCGTAGACGGGAGACCCCGAGGCGTCGACCGGGCGCAGTTGATCATCGGTGGCGACACCCGCGGTCGCGAGCGGTTGCGCGTCGAAGTAGTGGGGGGCGAAACGGACTCGATCCGTATTCGGAAGGCCGATGAGCGGCAGGCCGAAGACCGTCTCGCGCGTTGCACCGAACGAGTCAAGTTCGAGACCACCACTGGCGAATCCACCGCTGGCGAGCACCACCGAGCTGACCGGATACGAAACCGTCCCGGTGGCATTGACCACTTCGACAGCCTCGATTCGTCCGCCCTTGGCACGGGCGCCGACGGCACGGACACCGAGCACGATGCGCGCGCCAGCGGTGCGAAGAGCGCTCGAGAGCACGTCGGAAAGCCGTATTCCGGGTACCGACGGTGGCAGCGTCGCGACCTCAAACACCTTGCGCTGCAGGCGTTTCTCGAGCTCCTGCCAGGTCGCGTCGCCGCTCCGGAGTCCGAGCACCGCGGGGACGCCGATTCGCTCATCTGGATCGACTCGATCCTCGAGTGCGCCGGCCAGCCAGTCGATGAGGTCTTCGGTGTCGAAGCCTCCGGCGATCACGCGACCACTGAGATCGCCGCGGCGGCTCGACGGAGGCACCAGCTCGAGCGCGCGGGCCTCGATCGGATTGGGGAGACGAGCGTGATTGAGATTGTCGGCAATCAGTGTCGGATGGAAGTCCTTGAACCCCTTGAGACCGACGAACACGAAGCGACCACCTGCACGAAGATCCCCGCCCGACATGCTGCGCGGCGCGAGTGCCGAGGGCTTGGGAACGCCGAGCGCCGTCGGGAGCAGCAGGTTCTCGTCAAGGTTGCCGGCATAACCGAGTGCGGCGGTCTTCGTGCAGAACCACTCGAGGGATGTCTCAAGCTGCTCAGCGGGAACGTGCGCGTAAGGATGGTTGGGCGAGCTCGAGATGAGTACGGGAACCGAGGCTGCCGGGCTCGCCACCTGCGTGTCGCCCAGATAGCCGAGCACATCGACGGTCGCCGGAGCGAGATGAGTCGCGCCCACGCCACGAGCGACGACCAGCACACGCTGCCCGCGCTCGCTCAGACGCAGCGCAGCGGTGAGACCTGCGAGCCCGGCGCCGACGACGACGGTGTCGTAGCTCATACCGGCAGGTGTTCCACGTCAAGGATGCCCTGGAAGATCCAGTCGTCGAGGCGTGCCTGCCGAAGCTGGTCGCCGTGCAGGATGGGATGAACCCCCTTCCACCGCTCCTCGAGAAAGTCGAGGAGCGTCTGATTCGCGCCCGCCTGGTCGACCTGCCCGCCCTGGTGCAGGATGCCGGCCGCCCGGTAGATGCAGAACCCACCCTGACACGGCCCCATCGCCAGCCGCAGCAGACGGCGAATGTCGTCGAGACTCGTGGTGTCGCGTTGTTTGATCGTGTCCTCGAGCCCCGACCTGGTGATCAACTCACACTCGCAGATGATCTCCTCGGATTGAGGAACAGGCTCTCGAGCTGCCAGACGGTGGCTGATCTGATACAGCGTGTGGCTCTCGGAACCGGCCAGGGGTACCTGGGCAGTCGTGCACGGGCGCAGCCCACCGAGCTGCTCGCATGCCGCATCGACGGCGGCCTCGGCCATCAGACGGAATGTGGTGGTCTTGCCGCCGGTGATGGTGAGAAAACCCGCGACGCCTTCGCGAGAGGAATGGTCGAGCAGCGCGTGCGAGCGGGTGACGTCGCGCGTCTCGGCAACCTTCGCGGTGTCCTCGAACAGCGGACGGACGCCCGCCCAGGCGTGCAGCGCCCGCGCCTGGCGGAAGCCGGGCACGAGCTTCTCGCCCTCGTCGAGGAGCAGATCGATGTCGTCCTGACGGATCTCGGTCTGGTCGGGATCGGGGACGAACACGTCGGTCGTCCCGATCACGCACGCGGTGCGCAAGGGCAGCAGGATGTCGCCGTCCGCCGGGCGCTTGCAGCGATTCACGCACATGTGCACGAGGCGATGGTTCATCGCGATCATCAGGCCCATCCCGGCGCGAACGTTGACCGTGCAGTGGGCAAGCTCGGCGATCTGACCAGCCCACGCGCCCGCTGCGTTGATGACAACCGTGGCATGAATGCGGAACTCTTCGCCGCCACGCTCGCTGCGGACGTGCGCGCCGACCACGCGCTCGCCATCGACCTCGAGGTCGAGAACGCGGTGATAGGGAAGGATGCGCGCCCCATGTTCCTCCGCCGACCGGGCGCAGCCCCAGACCAGCTTCCAGGGGTCGAGCGCGGCATCGGGGACGAGAAACGCGCGCCGGATGCCGGGGTTGACGCGGGGCTCGCGTCGGAGCGCCTCGGCAACCGGGATCTCCTCGGCGGGAACGCCTGTCGCTCGGCAGCCTTCGAGGAACTGGTCTCCGTACTCCGGGTCATCCCACGGGGTGGACACGAAGAGCCCGCCCGTGTCCTCGACGCAATCGGCCGCGGTCACGCGGAGGATGCGGTTCTCGGCGATGCATTCGCGAGCGGCCGACGGGTCCTTGACCGCGTAGCGGCCCCCTGAATGGAGCAGCCCGTGAAATCGACCGGTGGTCCCGTCGGCGAGATCACGGCGCTCCACCAGGATGGTTGAGAAGCCGCGCAGCGCGGCGTCGCTGCAATGCTCCAAGGACGCCGATGCCAAGGGCGTCCACGGCAAGGAGCGCAAGACGTTCATGTCCGAGTGCAAGAAGGCCGCNNCCGATCTAGCCCGGATGCGAATGCTCCTCCTCCTCGCCTTCGGCAAAGTCGCCCTTGTTGTCCGGGTTCTCCGGATGGTGCTCGCTCCCCTCTTGGCCCTCGGCGAAGCTGCCCTCGTGGGTGTCCCTCGCCTTCTCATCGCCGGTCGCGAAATCGCCTTCCTCTTCCTCGCGCTCCGGGTGATGCTCGGTTGTCTCCTGCCCGGTCCCAAACGAGCCCTGGTGCCCGTGCTCGTGGTCGTCCGGTCCGGGGACGCCTTCGGATTCCTGACCCTCGCCAGCCATGGTGGATCTCCTCTTAGCCTGGCTCCCGCCAGTTCGGTCGCGTACCGGCCCTCCGCGGGTCCTGGTCGACGCTGACGATGCCGGCGCCGATCAGGGTTGCCACGGAGGGCGAATTCAGTCTGCTACATCGGCCTCAGACGCGCGTCACTCGGCCCAGTCGAAGGTCCGGGTGACCGCCTTCTTCCAGAGCGCGTACT
>PKWB01000205.1:5766-7214 GCA_003131685.1 Candidatus Dormiibacterota bacterium | reverse complement strand
CGGGTCACCTCGACGCCGCACTTGTCGCAGATGATTCCCTTGTACCGATACCGCTTGTACTTGCCGCAATGGCATTCCCAGTCCTTGGTCGGACCGAAAATCTTCTCGCAGAACAGACCGTCGCGTTCCGGCTTCAACGTCCTGTAGTTGATGGTCTCGGGCTTGGTGACCTCACCGTGGGACCAGGACAGGATCATCTCCGGACTGGCGATCGACAGTTTCAGCGCATCGAAGTTTTCGAGTTTCAGCATGTGTGTCCTAAACTACCGATTGCTGCTATCGAATGTCGTCCACGTCGTCGCGCTCGTCGCGCTCGAGGTGGATACCGAGATCGAGTGGGATGTCGGGGATGTCCTCCTCACCGAGGAGGATCTGGTGCTCGTCGTCGGACTGGATCTCCACGCCGAGCGCGAGGCCTTCGAGCTCCTTGACCAGCACGCGGAACGATTCCGGGATACCGGCTTCGAGCGTGTTCTCGCCCTTGACGATCGCCTCGTACGCCTTGACGCGACCGACGATGTCGTCGCTCTTGACGGTGAGGATCTCCTGGAGGATGTGGCTTGCGCCGTAGGCCTCGAGTGCCCAGACCTCCATCTCGCCGAACCGCTGGCCGCCGAACTGTGCCTTGCCGCCCAACGGCTGCTGCGTGACCAGCGAGTAGGGACCCGTGCTGCGCGCATGGATCTTGTCCTCGACGAGGTGATGCAGCTTGAGCATGTNNCCGACGGTGACGTCGCGGTCGAAGAACTCGCCGGTGCGCCCGTCGCGCAGCCGCTCCTTGCCGCTGCTCGGCAGCCCCGCACGCGCCAGCTCACTTTCGATGAGCTCCTCCGACGCACCGTCGAAGACCGGCGATGCGACCTTGAGCCCGAGCGCATGGGCCGCGTAGCCGAGGTGCGTTTCCAGCACCTGGCCGAGGTTCATGCGGCTCGGCACGCCGAGCGGGTTGAGCACGATCTCCACAGGCGTTCCGTCCGGCAGGTACGGCATGTCCTCGATGGGCATGATTCGGGCGACGACGCCCTTGTTGCCGTGGCGGCCCGACATCTTGTCGCCCTGGGCGATCTTTCGCTTCTGCGCGACGTATACGCGCACCAGCTCGTTGACGCCGGGTGGGAGCTCGTGGTTGCTCTCGCGGCTGAAGACCTTGACGTCGACGACGATGCCGCGCTCGCCGTGCGGGACACGCAGCGATGAGTCGCGGACTTCGCGAGCCTTTTCACCGAAGATGGCGCGCAGCAGCCGCTCCTCGGCGGACAGCTCGGATTCACCCTTGGGCGTGATCTTGCCGACGAGGATGTCGCCGGGGTGGACCTCGGCCCCCACGTAGATGATGCCGCGCTCGTTGAGGTTCTTCAGCGATTCCTCGTTGATGTTGGGAAGATCGCGAGTGATCTCCTCGGCACCGAGCTTGGTATCGCGTGCCTCGATCTCGAACTCCTCGATGT
>PKWB01000205.1:4962-5740 GCA_003131685.1 Candidatus Dormiibacterota bacterium | reverse complement strand
GCGACCAGCATGTTGCGGCCGAGCGCGAGCTCGCCGCCTTCAGTCGATGGACCATCGGCGAGCACGTCACCGGTGGCGACATGCGTGCCGCTGACGACGGTGATGCGCTGCGACAGGCAGGTTCCCTGGTTGCTGCGCACGAACTTGTGGACGCCGTACCACTGATCGGGGCCGCCATCGTCGGGACGCAGCAGGATGCCGATACCGCTGTCCTGTCCGCTGAGAATCTTCTCGACCGAGCGGTCGTTGTTGGCAGGCTCCGGCCAGGCGACGCCGATCACGGTTCCGGGCTTGCGTGCCAGCACCATCTCGCCCGAGTTGCGAGCGGCATGGGTCTCCATGCCGGTGCCGACAATCGGCGATTCGGCCACCAGCAGCGGCACCGCCTGCTTCTGCATGTTCGATCCCATGAGCGCGCGGTTCGCATCGTCGTGCTCGAGGAAGGGGATCAGCGCCGTGGCGATGCTGACGATCTGCTTCGGCGAGACGTCCATGTAGTCGACGTCACCGATGGGCAGGTCCTTGAAGGTGTGACGCGTGCGGCAGGCGACGTGGGCCACTGCGAAGTGACCCTCCTTGTCGACCGGCGCGTTCGCCTGCGCGACCGTGTACTTGTCCTCCTCGTCAGCGGACAGGAAGACGATCTCATCGCTCACCCAGGGCGTGCCCTTCTCGTCTTTGTACACACGGCGGAACGGCGTCTCGATGAAGCCGAACTCGTTCACGCGTGCGAAGGTCGCGAGCGAGCCGATCAGTCCGATGTTCGGGCCTTCCGGCG
>PKWB01000205.1:0-4950 GCA_003131685.1 Candidatus Dormiibacterota bacterium | reverse complement strand
GGTCCATGAACTGCGACAGCTGACTGGACCCGAAGAACTCCTTGATGGCTGCGACCACCGGCCGCGCGTTGATCAGGCTCGCGGACGTGATCGTCCCCGAGTCGCTGATGGTCATGCGCTCCTTGATGATCCGCTCCATGCGGATCAGTCCCATGCGGAACTGGTTCTGCAGGAGCTCGCCGACGGCGCGTACGCGACGGTTGCCGAGGTGGTCGATGTCGTCCGCCTCGCCATGGCCGTTGTTGAGCTGGATCACCTTCCGGATGATCGACACGAAGTCCTGGTTGTCGAGGACGCGGCGGTCCTTGTCCCACGCGCGCTCGCGAGCCTCTTCCTCGCTGATGCCGAGGTTCTTGTCGAGCTTGAACCGTCCCACCTTGGAGAGGTCGAAGCGGCGCGCGTTGAAGAACAGCGAGTTGAGCAGGTTGCGCGCGTTCTCGACGGTTGGCGGATCGCCCGGGCGGATCTTGCGGTACAGCTCGACGAGCGCCTCCTCGACGCTGGTGCTGCCGTCCTTCTCGAGGGTCGCGGCGATGTACTGATGCTCGGGATCCTCGTCGACGTCCGCAAAGAAGGCGCGGATGTCGTCGTTGCTCGCGTAGCCGATGGCGCGCACGAGCGTGGTGACCGGCACCTTGCGCTTGCGATCGATCTTGACGGTGAGCACGTCCTTGCTCGACGTCTCGACCTCGAGCCAGGCGCCGCGGTTCGGGATCAGCTTGGCCGCATAGAGCAGGCGGCCGGTGGTGCGGTCCTCGGCGGCGGTGAAGTACACGCCGGGCGAGCGGACCAGCTGCGAGACGACCACACGCTCGGTCCCGTTCACGATGAACGTTCCCTCGCCGGTCATCATCGCGAAGTCACCCATGAAGACCTCGGCCTCCTTGATCTCGCCGGCGTTCTCGCCGGTCTTGATGTGCAGCCGGGTCTGGATCCGAAGTGGCGCGGAGAAGGTCATGTCCCGCTGGCGGCAGTCCTCTTCGTCGTATTTGGGTTCCCCAAATTCGTAGTCAAGGAAGCGCAGCTCGTAGTTCTTTCCGGTGTAGTCCGTGATCGGGTTGATCTCGTTGAACAACTCCCGGAGACCTTCTCTCTTGAACCACTCGAATGAATCAAGCTGGGTCTGGATTAGGTTTCCAACCTCAAGCTTGTCTGCAATCTGGCCGTACGACTTGCGGGCGGCAGTAGTGGAAAGAGAAAGGACCATATGCTAAAGTTCCCCCGAGAAGGAATGCGCGCGGGCACGCGCGGCGACGGGCACAATCCCGTATCGTAGCAAAAACCGGTGGAAAACGGCCTTCACCGCCCGTTCGGAGCGCTTGGCGCGCTTTTGATCCGGGCTTGATTCGGGACTTCAACTCTACCCGCACGCGCCCGATTTGAAGCGTCCGGCTCCGGAGAGCCGGAATCGCCTCGCTCGGTGCAGCTCTGAAGGGGCTACTTGATCTCGACGGCGGCGCCTGCCTCCTCGAGCTTCGCCTTGGTGCTATCCGCCTCCGCCCGCGGGACGGCTTCGCGGATTGCCTTCGGCGCCGCGTCGACGAGGTCCTTGGCTTCCTTGAGGCCGAGGCCGGTGATCTCCCGGACCGCCTTGATGACGTTGATCTTGGCGTCGCCGGGGTGGGTGAGGATGACCGTGAACTCGGTCTGCTCCTCGGCGGGAGCATCCGCCGCAGCTGCCGGAGCTGCCGCTGCCGCGACCGGGGCGGCGGCCTTGATGCCGAGCTTGTCCTCCATGAGTTTCACGGCGTTGACGACATCCAGGACCGTCCAGGTCTCGAGCGCGTCGACGAACTCCTCGGGGGTGAGTGTCTTGGTGGCCATTGGTTCTCCTTAATAACTGTTGAAACGGTTCGGTCGGTGGGTAGCTAAGCGGCGAGCTTGTCGCGGTACGCCTCGAGGGTCGCCGCGAGGGTGGAGAGTGGGGAGTCGAGGGACGCCGCAAGTGTGGAGAGCGGTCCGAGCAACGCTGCCGCCAGGCGGCTGAGCAGGACGTCCCGCGAGGGGAGCTCGGCGAGGGTGCGCACTTCGTTGCCGTCGAGGACCTGGCCTTCGGCGAGCCCCGCCACGAGCGGCAGCGTCCGGGTGCTCCGGAAGTGCTCGAACAGGATCCGGGCAGGTGCGGAGAGGTCCCCGTATCCGATCGCCAGGCCGACGGGGCCGCTCAGGACATCGGCGAAACCCACTGCGCCGGCGTCCACTGCCGCGCGCCTGGCAAGCGTGTTCTTGACGACGATGTAGTCGATTCCCTCGGCGCGGAGCCGCCCGCGGAGATCCTCGAGCTGCCGCACGGTGAGCCCGCGGTAGTCGGTGACGACCGCCGAGGTGGCTCGGGAGAGCTTCTCGCTCAGTTGCGTCACGGCTGCGACCTTGCGCGCTCCAGCCCTCGTCTCCTGGGGCTTGTCGGTGCTGGTTGGTGCCATTGCTGCCTCCGTCGATGCCGTGCCTCCGCCGACGGCGGGATCACGGCCGCGGTGCGCCTGGAGCGCATTCCGGCAGCCTTGCCCACCTACGCAGGATATTGAGCGGGACGGTCCCGCACCTGCGGTCTTCGGCGAACGGACGACGGCGAGTCGTCTGATTTGGAAGAGCGACAGCGTATCAGGCGTAGCCCGCTTGTCGCGAGCGCGCGACGGGATGAGCCCGAGGTCAGCCCGCAGACTGACGTGATGCTCGGTTCACTCACGGACCGGCTGCCGCGAATCCTGCCGCCCGCTCGTGCACACCGGGTCAGCCGCTCGCCGGCGGGCCGTCCGATCTCGGTCAGTCGCGAGGTGCTCAGCTTCGTGATCGGGTGCGCCCTCGCCGCCGCGCTGATCGGCGGAGCGAGCTTCTGGGTGGTCAAGGGCTCGGCCACCTCCGAGGCCATCAACGACGCCGAGGTCATCACCCAGATCGATGCCGGCGGCATCGTCGCGCCCCTGCTGACTCCCGCGCTGCTCGCCGGGAGCCCCACCGCGATTCGGGCGCTCGACGCCGCCGTGGTCGGTCGCGTGCTCAGTGGCCGGGTCGTCCGGGTCAAGATCTGGACGGCGTCAGGACGAATCGTCTACTCGGATGCGCCGGCCCTGATCGGAGAGACCTTCGCGCTCGGCGATGGCGAGCAGGCAGCGCTCGCCGGCGGTCAGACGAAGTCCGAGGTCAGTGACCTCAGCCGCCCCGAGAACCGCTTCGAGCGGGCGTTCGGCACCCTGGTGGAGGTCTATCTGCCGGTACGCGCCACCAACGGGACCAAGCTCCTCTTCGAGACCTATCAACTCGACAGCGTCATCCATGCCGACGAGCAGCGGATCTGGAGTGGGATCTTCCCGGCCCTGGTCGCGGGCCTCGTCCTTCTGTTCGTCGTGCAGGTGCCGCTGAGCTGGCGCCTCGCACGTCGCCTGCAGCGTGCCAGCCACGATCGTGCGGCGCTCCTCCAGCGGGCGATCGACAGCTCCGAGACGGAGCGCTGGCGGATCGCCGGCGATCTTCATGACGGACCGGTTCAGAACCTGACCGCGGTCAGCCTGACGCTCGGCTCCGCCGCGATGCGGCTCGGTGACCCGAATCGCGAGGCTCCAACCCACGACGAGCTGGTCAGCGTGATGGAGGCGGCGTCGGCGGAGTCACGAACGGCGATCCGCGAACTCCGGACGATGATCATGGAGATCGCTCCCCCGGACCTCGACCGCGGTGGCCTGGATGGTGCCCTTGGGCGGCTCGTCGCGGTCGCCCAGGAGCATGGACTGGCTGCCAGGGTCGAGACCCAAGGCCTCGGCCGAGAGCCACCCCGCGGACGACATCGGGCTCGTCTATCGCACCGCCCAGGAGAGCGTCCGGAACATCATCAAGCATGCCCAGGCCCGCAGCGTGACCATCACTCTGACCCGGGAGGACGGCAGGCTCACCCTCGTGGTCATCGACGACGGCCGTGGATTCAGCCCTGAGGATCTTCGCAGGCGCCAGCAGGAGGGGCACCTGGGGCTGTCGCTGCTCCAGGAGCGGGTCGCCGAGGCCGGCGCCACGATTTCGATCATCTCGGCGCCCGGCGGCGGGACGTCGATCCGGCTTCAGCTCGCCAGATCCTGAGGTTCCGCCGTCACGGACGGCCTCCGGTTTGACGCGTGAACTCAACGTCTGGTAGGCTTTCGCTTCGCTCCACGAGCTTTCCTCGTATTCGCGCGCGCTGTTTCGTGGCAGAGCGCAATTCTCAATAAACGGACGGTCGTGCCTACCTTTCAGCAGCTGGTCCGCAAGGGCCGCACCAAGCCGACGCACAAGACGAAGGCCCGCGCACTTCGGGGATGCCCGCAGCGCCGCGGAGTCTGCGTGCGTGTGTACACGACCACGCCCAAGAAGCCCAACTCGGCGCTCCGCAAGGTGGCCCGTGTCCGTCTGACCACGAAAGTCGAGGTCACCGCCTACATCCCCGGCATCGGCCACAACCTCCAGGAGCACTCGGTCGTGCTCATCCGCGGAGGACGCGTTCGCGACCTCCCGGGTGTTCGCTACCACGTCATCCGGGGCACCCTGGACGCCGCCGGTACCAAGAACCGCAAGCAGGGGCGCAGCAAGTACGGCGCCAAGCGCGAGAAGAAGGCGAGCTAGAGACCATGCCACGCCGTGCCCGCGTTCAGAAGCGCGTCATCCTGCCCGACCCGATCTACGGGAGCGTGGGACTGGCGAAGTTCGTGAACTGCATCATGCTCGCCGGTAAGAAGAGCATCGCCGAGAAGATCGTCTACGACTCCTTCGAGAAGATCCGGCGCTCGTCGCGCAAGGAGCCGCTCGATGTGTTCGACCAGGCGATTCGCAACGTCACGCCGATCCTCGAGGTCAAGCCGAAGCGTGTCGGCGGCGCCACCTACCAGGTGCCCGTCGAGATCCGCCACGACCGGCGTCAGGCGCTGGCCCGCCGCTGGATCATCCGCTACGCGCGGGGCCGGGGTGGCAAGAGCATGTCCGAGAAGC
>PKWB01000173.1 GCA_003131685.1 Candidatus Dormiibacterota bacterium | reverse complement strand
ACGGGCCGACCCTCTCGCCCCGTCCAACAGCCCATGTGATGTGGCGCAAGAGGTGGGAGCCGACCTACCCCCGCCTCGCCAGGGCTCTCATTGGGCTCGCATGCGATAGGGGCGGACGGGAGACGGTCCAATAGGGCTGGCGTACGCGTCCCTTGCTGGAGCACGGTGGATTCGGCTGCAGCAGCCTGTTGCGCTGCCGCGCTCCTCAACGTCGAGAAGGCGACGATGGATCCATCGGGAGCAGCCATCCCTCAGGCGGTCTCTCATCGACGCCGGCGAGGGTGAGCCAGTTGTCTAGTGCATTGATGAGCGACCCTGGAGCACGTCGACTCCGCGGGAATGTGCGGACGCTCGTGAACAGCAGCCCGGGACCTGTCGGCTCGCGCTCTTGCATGAGCAGACGTCGGAACTCCTTGACGTTCTCAGTGACGATGCGCCGGCCCCCCGCGGTCGCCCACGCGTAGAGCTCAGGGTCCGACATCGAACGGAGCTGGGGCTCGGCGGCGACAGCCGTCACGTCATGGCCGCGGCGGCGCAGCTCGGCAGCAATGCTGGGAGAGAAGATTTCATAGAGAAGTAGAGCGACACGCGGCCGCGGTGCGGTCACGCGAGCAGACGCTGCTGGGCTCGCCACCCCTCCTCGGCGGCACGAGACTCCTCGTCAGCCAGACCCACCTCGGCATCGATCTCCTCCGGGTAGGCGGCGTAGTAGCGAAGGGCGGCGCGCACCCGCTCCATGGGCAGGTTCAGCAGGTCGGCCATGGCCGTGACCGCTTCGTCGCCACGCTCCTCCACCTCACGTGCGGCCTTGATGACCTCCCAGATGTCCGGACCCAGGACGAGCGCCGCACGCCTGCCGGTGGGACCGTCCTTGAAGATCACGCCGGGGTGCTCAGCCATCCGGAGGCCTTCGTCAACGAGGCGCTGAGCCGCTACACCTGTCTGGTCGCTTAGGCACCGACCTCTCGAAACTCGACGCTCTACCGCAGCAGAGTAGTGGCGGCCACCACATAGTGTCGGAACTGGCAGTAACCTAAGTCGCCAAACCCCCTTGTCTGCGAGCGGGTCACGCGACATTGACCAGCGAACTCGTCCACCATGCTCGTTGTGCTGTGCACATCGTCGCACCGCTCGACGAGTACAACCTTGTTCCGAGTGGGCCTGACGAAACGCTGAGCGCGGCGAGCACTGAGCTCCACGGGTAGACCTTGGCCCATCCGGTTGGCGAGACGGGTGTCCTATTCAGCCCTGTGGACGAGGTCGAGGTCGGGCGGCGGGGCATCCGGCAGCTTCCAAACGATCCATGCTTTCTTCCAACGTCGGTGAAACTCGTTTGCGGCATCGACGGCTTCGTGGTAGTGCCGCTCGAAGCGCACAAGGTCGCGATCGTCAACCGCAGCCATCAGCGGCTCAAGGTCATCGACGATCCACTCTTCGATGTCGTGCGTGTACTTCGGCCGGGTGATCTCGCCCAGACGCAGCAGTTTGCGCATTTCGTCAAGTTGCCACGCCGCCATTGGCCAGTTGGACGCGCGAGCCGCGTAGTAGGCCTTCCAGTAGCGTGCGCCGATCTCGGGCATCAGCCGTGCCAGGCTGGGTAAAAGGGCGGCTATCCCCTCAGACGCCAGCCGATCCGGGTTGCCAGATTGCCCGTCAAGGTCGGTCACGCGACATCTCTCAGCCTGCTCGCACAACCATTCACTGCACGCCGACACCCACCAAACGACCGACCCCATAGGTCACGGCGGCGGCGACAATGGCGACACCCACTTGTCGCGTCATGGACCGGAACCGAGACCTTCCCGTGAATGAGGCAAGCACAACTCCGATCGTTGCTGCGAGCCCTATGGCCAATACGACGGAGAGCACAACCGCGAGCGTCCCAGAAAGGAACAACCAAGGGAAGAGCGGAACTGCGGCGCCGACAGCGAAGCTGATGAACGAGCTCAGCGCAACGCCGAGCGGTGCCCCGACGTCGGAGGGATCGATACCCAGCTCCTCTCGTGCGTGTGCTTGCAAAGCGACTGCTGGATCGGCCATTAAGGCTGTTGCCACAGTGTCGGCCACGTCCTTGCGAACCCCGCGCAGTTCGTAAATCTGGGCAAGCTCGCGGTGTTCGATCTCAGGGTGACGCTCGATCTCCAGACGCTCAACCTCAATTTCGCGCTGCAGCAATTCGGATTGCGCCGACACGGAAATAAACTCCCCGGCTCCCATCGAAAAAGCGCCCGCGACCATCCCGGCGATTCCGGCGAGCCGGATGAGGCCTGGGGCGGGACTGGCGCCCGCAACGCCCAGGATCAATGAGACATTGGTGAGCAGTCCATCGCTCACGCCGAAGACGGCAGCCCGCGCCAACCCGCCTGTGACGTTGCGATGGTGTTCCTTATGGACCGTGTCTTCGGATCCCGATGTCGGTGGCTTGCCTCTCGCGCTCGCTACGGAGCGGTCGAGAGCAACCTCTTCTGACACTCTGTTCTCCTCGGCGGATTCGTCGAAAGCGCGACCGGCAAGTGGAAACCCGGCCGATCAGGGTCGCCGTATGCGTCACTGGGCAACACTCGATGAATGTAACAGGTCGTACTATGTACATGTCTCATATCAACCAGCACACACGCACGCTGAACGAGCGCAGGTTCAGCAATTAGGGTGAGCTAATTCGCGTCGCCCTGGACCTGGTCCATATGGGTTTCACGTTCGGTTCGCTGCCCGACCCGGCCTTCGAGACCGGGCGCGTCACCCCGCCTTCTCGGCAGATCTGACCAGCGTTGCGTGAACCACGAGCATGGCGGTCGACGACGCCATGCCAAGCGGGCTCCAGAGCATCCCAAAGTCAGCCCGGCGGTCGACGCTGACCTCTCCGTCCACGGTGACGCGATCTGCAGTCAGCTCAGTCACGCGTGCGTTGAACGCGATCGACTGCGAGCGGCCCGCAGCCATGAGCACGCCTGTCGCCCGAACCGTGTCATCGCTGATCGGAAGAAGTTGATCCAGCGAAAACACAATTGTTGGATGGTTTGCAACGTCAAAGAAATCCGCGGATCGAAGATGCTTGTCTCGCCTAGCGTTCCTCGTGTCGACAGATGCCGCCTCTGCCTGGAACCTCCCGGACACGGTCCCCGTCGCCGCGACTTCGAGGCGGCCTGAGACGGCGCCAAAACGTCCGCGCACCGTCATCGCCCCCCAGAAATGCTTGACGCGGAATTCGAGTCGGGAAGCCCCTGGGTCGATCTCCCAAACCCCTACTGCTGCACCGGCTTGCAAGACGTTTAGCGGGGACACCGCTGCGGAAGCCGTCGATTCCTCACCAGCCATGTCAGATCTCCTCGAAGTGGTTGCATGAACGAGTCAACGTGACAGGCGCAGGGAGCCCCCGGGGTCTGAGATGCCGCGCGGCTCGCGAAGCAGGGCAACGGAGTTCGATCCGCCTGCATTGGCGCTCACGAGCAGATCACGAAGCTCCATCCCAACCAATATTCACGGCCGGGTCAGCAACCCCACGCCGATGCCGAGCATCCAGACATCCTTGCTGACGGCCGTCCCCGCCTGAGTCGGCCAAACGCTCCCGTGCTTGCGCATAGTGGGCGTCCGCCAGTACATCGCCAGCAGCGCTCCCGAGAAGCCCGTCAACACGGCACCGGCGAGTGCGTCCGGCAGTATCGGGCTCAGCAGAGCCACACCCGTGGCGATCTCCCCTGCGGCGACGAGGCGAAGAAACTTGGTCGGAGGTATAACGCTGAGCGGTGGGAAGGCTACCGCAGCCATCCCCAGCAGCGCGGTCGCCTGCTGTTCGGAACCCTTCCACTTCCCCAATCCGGCGTGGAGGATGAATGCGCCGGTGACGAGACGCTCAGGAACGCGGCGAGTATGGATGTGCAGTCGCACGGGCGCTAGCATAATGCAGGTCGCTCGCGGGGGCGATTCGCCTCGTCGTTATCATTCTTTCCGCTGACGTCATCTGGTCAGAGCACTCCCGCGGCGGGTTCCTGAACGGGCAACTCGCCAGACACGGTGGTGCCATCACCTCGACGAGAGATTACCTGCACCGTACCGCCGAGCGCGTCCATCCGGTCGTTCATATTGGTGAGCCCGGCACCCTTGCGCGCGGTCGCGGCCTCGAACCCCGTGCCGTCATCCTCGACCTCGAACGTCAGTCTGGCGGGGTCGGTGCTGGCCCGCAGCCGCACCACAACCTGGGACGCCCCGGCATACTTCTGCACGTTCTGGAGCGCCTCGAGCACGCAGAAGTACACCGTCGCCTCGACGTCCTGCGCGTAGCGCGCGACGTCCGCCGACTCCACGCGCACCGGCACCGTCACCTTGCGCGCCTGGGATTCGAGAGCCACCACCAGCCCCTTGTCGGCGAGCAGCGGCGGGTAGATCCCTCGGGCCAGGTCGCGCAACGTTTCCAGGGCTTCGTCGGCGTCGCTCTTGAGCTGCACTAGGGTTGCCGCCGCCTTCACAGGATCCCGTCCCAAGAGCAGCTCTGCCAGACCTAGCTTTACCTTCAACGCCACCAGGTGCTGCTGCGCGCCGTCGTGGAGGTTGCGCTCCAGACGCCGGCGCTCCAGGTCCTGGGCGCTCACCAGGCGCTGCCGGGAGGCGCGGAGCTCGTCGAGCCGCGTCTGCAGGTCCGCGCTCAGACCCACGTTCTTGAGCACCAGCCCCGCCTGATGCGCAAGGTCGTCGACGAGCTTCTGCTCGATCGGCGTCAGCGCCTCGCCACGGCGCTTGGTCACGCTCAACGCGCCGAGCAGTTCGCCTTGATGGCGAACCTCAACCGCTCGGGTGGCCTCCCCTAGTGCGGGCAACGTCCCGTTGCGCATCGGCATCGCACTGTGTGTTCCCAGTCCGTTCGGAAACGTCGCCGCAGGGCGCAGCTCCTCGGTCCCGCGCAGCCACACCGTCGCCGATTCCGCTCCTGTCCCCTCCTGAAGCACCCGAGCCATGCGAGGCAGGACCTCATCCGCCGCATACGTCTCCGCCACGCGTCCCGAGAACTCGCTCAACACCTCGTAGGGCGTCGCCCGCTTGCCATATACCAACCGGTTGGCGACCTTCTGGACCCGCTCACGCACCGGCTGGAAACCGATCGCCACGATCGCCGTGGCCAGGATCGACAGCGCCAGGTTGGGTTTCCCTCCGCTCCCCACCACGGTCCCGATCCCAACTGCGATGCCCACGTACACCGCCGTGATGAACACCGCCAGTGACGCGTACACCAGCGTCCTGCTGATGAACACGTCGAGGTCGTACAGCCCGTACCTCATCACTGACAGCCCGATCGTCGCGGGAACAAGCAGATAAAACCCGAATCCGAATCCAGCGTTGCTGATGTCGTTGCCGAGCGTCTCATTAGCATTGCTTACGAAGAATCCGGCGACGATGACAACGACGGACGCCGCTGCGACAGATGCGAAACAGCGCATTTGGATACGTTCCACGCCCCGAGAGCGGCGGAGGCGCACCACCACCGCGGCCAGAACGGTGACGAGGAGCAAGAGGATGCCGAGGTTGATGGGTCCGTTGCCGCTTGTAACGTTGTTGAGCGCGGCCACCGCCAGCGGGTTAGGAACGCTGGGGAGGCGTGGAGACAACTGCTGGGACGTGACGGCGACCATCGAAGCAACGACTGCGATGGCAACGGTGGCCGACACCACCCACACAGCCCACCGCCACAGCCGACCCGGCAGCAGCCGTCCATCGGGGAAAATGAGGATCACGAAAGCGATCAAAACTGCCCCGATCGCCCCCGTCTCGTTGTACACCCAGGCTGCCCACCCCACCCAGCCGTGAAGTGACGCGCCGCTGAGTAATCCGCGGATGGCGACGAAGTTGGCCGTGAGAGAGATCGAATTGCTGGCGGCAGTCGCCAAGAGCAACCAACCGATCGGATGTTTCGGGCGGCGTGCCGCGATCAGCAGACCGAGGGCTCCGATGATGGGCGCCGCAAGGAAGTACGGGAGCTGTGCGGTACCCGGCGAGTCGATCGCTTTCCAGTCGAGTGCCAGCAGCACGAGGCTGAGGATGAGAAGGACCAGACAGACTCCGCCGATCCCCCACGACAGTCGTGTCGCAGTCCGCGAGCTCATGGGGCGGGGCGGAACCCAGACTTGGTCACGCCGATCTCAGGGTGGTCTTGGCCGGCTGGTCTGCAAATGATCTCGCAGTCGTTGCCGCCGGTCGCGACGATAGCGACGAATCCAAGGCACGTGGTTCCCGGCGCATTCCTCCACTCTAGTCAGGCACCCGGCGAAGGAAATGGGGCTGCCACCACGGTGTCCGGTGTGTTGCCGTCCTTTTGGCGTTCAGCGCACCTCGGGACGCCACCAATGCCGGCGGCCTTCCTCTACGGCCGGCTCGAGGCCGATGCCGACGCTCCCAAACTGCCGGATCAGATGTGGTGAAGCATCCAGATGTTCGGTTCCCAATAGGACCCCACACCGTCTCGGACGCTGAGTGGGGCAAGCCCGGCGGGAAAGACGTAGTCCCCGTCCTCCGGGAACGTCATTCCCGTCCACTCCTCCCAGTCACTCGCGGGCGCCTCGATCTGCAGCGATCTCGTCTCCGTGCGAAGGATGGTCGCGCCCAGGCGCACGTGAACGCGCAGCCACGGATCGAATGGCATGCCATCAGATCGTACCCACTGTGCATACCGATCGATCGGGGTCAACGGGTATCGGTCCTTCCAACTCGGACGGACGGGTGCGACGAGCGGAGCCAGCCCGGCGCCCCGGGCGACTGCCGTCATCGACTTGATGATCAGACCGCTGAGGCCCCTGCCTTGCTGGTCCTCGGCGACTTCGGCTGCGAGCGCCGAGAGGGCGGTGGGCGGCTCGGGATCATCGATCGCGCGGAGCCCCAGCGCATCGATTCCTGCGGGAAGATCTTCAAGGGTGCCGTTCCATCGAAACGGGATCGTTCTTCCCCGGCCGACGATGCTGTCCCTGCTCGCGTCGTACAGGAGAACCTGGAGACGCGCGTGCTGCGGATAGAGCGTGCCGAAATATTTCCCAGTGTGGTTGCCATGCATGTTGTACTCCGGCCACACGGTGTCGAAAAGCGAGCGTGAACGCTCCCAGAGGTCCGGCCGCTGCGCTGCGGTCAACACCTCGATCGGATCAGCGGACGAAGTACAGGACACCAGCTGCTAGAGGCGCTGCGTCAGGGTGGCGACACCATCGCCGCTGAGGTCGGCGAGGCCCGCCTTGCGGCCGGTCAGCGCGATCAGGATTGAGGCGAACGGACCGGTCACCTCAAGCCCGTCGCCGTGGGTCCACTCGGCGTCGGAGGCCGTGAGCTTGAGCCCGGTGGAGCGCCGCTTGCCGCCCAGGAACCCGATGCCACCGGTGACGAACTTGCCGACCACGACCAGGGCCTCGGGCGTATACGCGTGCTTGATGCCCAACGGGCGGCGGATATCCTCGCCGTGAAGCACCGCCTCGGAGACCGTGGCCTGTAGGGGACCTGGTGGATGCGTGGTGGCGGTGAGCTGGCTCCTGAAAGCGGCCACGGTGTCCGCGGGGGTCGAGCCGCGCTGGGCTGCGATACCCTTCTCGTTCATCGCGTTGAATCGGAAACCGGCGCCCACCCAGCTGCCGATGTAGCGCCCCGGGGTCATCTTCGCCGCCGAGGTCAGGTGGGCAACTGTGTCGCGAACGCTCCAGCCGGCACAGAGCGATGGCGTGTTCCACTGCTCGTCGTTGAGCCCTGCGACGTCGTTGAGCAGCGCCTGCCGCTCCGGATGTATGAGCGCCCACAAGTCGGTGGCCATTGGAGTTCCTCCGGGGAGATGTGCGCGCCCGAGTGTAGGGCCACGCACTTCGCGCTTGCCTGTACCAGCGTCCGGTGCTAGCGTCGGCATGGGCGAGGTCGCCACGTGCGATCCCTCCGAGCGGCGGAGCGCCGCCAGGATGTCCGCCCGCGCGGCCGCCCTACAGTCCGAGCCGTAGACCTCGCCCTCATCGATCGTGCTGAAGCACGTATCCATCCTCGAGGACATGTCCCGCGTCAGCTCGCAGCACCCTGCTGCTCGCATTGAGCACGCGTCGCGCGAGCTGACCGATCGCAATACCTGACATGGCGTCGTCCGTCAATCGGAGGAGCGTTGCGGTGTAACGGGCTGAAGGCTCTGAGGACGTGGTCACTTCTTAATCGCGCGCAGGGTGGAATGGCCTGCGGCGAGGTTCGCGAGCCGATCCTCGTCGATGACCCTCACTCCTCCCGCCGCTCTGTCAATCACTCCGTTTGCCCGCAATGCAGTCAGCTCTCGACTCACCACTTCGCGAACGGTGCCCACTGCATCAGCCAAACGCTGATGGCTGATGTGCACGACGGTGCGACCGTCGAGTCCGCGCAGCGCCATCTCGCTCAGGTGGCGCGCGACTCGCACCGTGATCGGTTGCCCGCTTGCGTCGGCGACGGTGCGCAACGCCTCCGCGGTCACAGCCGCGACGTGTTGCGCGATTCTCCACGGCAGCTCCGGATCATGTGCTCCGGCCCTGCGCAAGTGGTCGATGGTGAGCACCTTGACGCTCACGTCGGTGATCGCTTCGGCGTTCCATTGATCGGTGCCCGCCAGGTAGGGCGAAAGCCCGATGAGATCACCAGCTCGCGCGTATCGGATCGTCATCTGCCGGCCGAGTTGTGTCCAGATGAACACTCGCACAATGCCGGCCACCACCAAGGCAATTCTCGGGAGCTGACCGGCGCGCAGGATGAGTGCGCCCGCGGTGATGTGGATCTCGTCGACCCCAGCGCCGAGCTGTTCCTGCCACATACCAATAAACTGTTAGTGACTGCCCCGCACGCGGCGCGCCGCAACGCACGACGTGATCGATCCGGGCAGGGACGCGTGAGTGGACACGGACATCGATGTCAGTGTGAGAGTCGCCGCGGCCTTATCGGAATAGGCATGATGTCACACAGTCGTAGACGGAGTGTCATCTGTCCTGCCAAGTCGAAGCGAGAGAACGGATATGACCTCGCGCAACTGCACTCCGACGCGACAATCAGCGAAACGCGGACCCTCTACGGAAGGCATGGATCAGCTCCTGCTGCGAATGGATATCGAGCTTTTGATAGATCGAATGGAGGTGATTGCGCACGGTGCTCGGACTCAGGAACAGCGCTTTCGCAATCGACGGGGCTCTGTCACCGGAGACCAACCGGCTGACGATCTCCAGCTCCCTGGTGGTCAGCCGGGAGAGGCCGGCCAGCTCCCCCTCGCGCGGGGATGTGGCGAGATGGCGCGAGAGGGTTACGGCACCAGAGTCCCTGGCATACCGCGACATCCAGTTCTCCACATCGGCCGCGGTCCCAAACGCAGACTCCGCGTAGGCGCCGGGGAGCAGCGCGAACCCGCAGCGTGGCGGCGGGCGCAGCGGCCAGAGAACCGCCTCGAGCAAAACTGGATCGCCCTGCTTGGAGCAGGCGACGAGATTGAGGGTGACACCCGCCCCGGTCGAGGCGGCGTGGGCGAGCGAGCCCAGCAGGTTGGGGACGCTGGTTTCTGTCAGCAACGAGAGGATCGACCGCCCAAGGACGTCGGATGGCCGATATCCGAGCAGGGCTTCGACGTCGCTGCTGATGCGGTCGATCAACAGGCTCTCGTCCGACGTTCCCACGACCGGGGTCAAATCCGAGCGCGCAACCATGGGCAGGAGTGCGCCGGTCCTCGTCAGGGCGGTCGCAAACACGGCGACCGCAAAGCGCGGCGGAGTGTCCTCGCCCAGGGCGCGCACCCAGACCTGCACCGGCGTGGGCTCCGCTTGCCTGCGGCTGAGCGAACGCGTCGTGACGTAGCCTTGGAGGCGACCGGCGCGCAGCAGATCGAGCGCGCCCGAAGGCTGGTCGGTCATGAATTCGTCGACCATCCTGCCCAGGACCGTGCCCCCACCCGAGGCAAACATTTCGCGCATCGGCGGGCTCGCCGCCATGATCCGCCCCGACGCGACCTCGATGATCGCGGCAGGAAGCGGTGCGTTGGCGACAGCCTCTGTCGCCTCCGCCGCGAGACCTTCGGAACGGAGTGGCTCGTGGTCCTTGGGCGTTTGTATCCCCCTGAGCGCACGGTGGAGTTCGTGCTCGCTCCCCAGCGAGGTTCACCCCGTCACAGAGTGCACTTTCCATTGCTGGATGGCAAGACGCAGCTCCGTACCCGCGTGCGCAAAAACGAATGTGCGCGATTGCTGTTAGGCCCTCGTGTGCATCAGGTCACCTTCGTTGCTACCCTGGTCATAGACCCGCCGCGCCATACAAAGTACCCTCACCGAGGATTGGTCGAGAACGTCCGGGACAGTAGGCGCGACCTCTGGGAGGAACTGCTAGAGGGCATTGTCGAGCCAGCGTACGTCCCCGCCGGCGATCTCATCTTTCGCCTGGGGTCGCCGCCAAGGATCGCGCTCATGCGCGCCGGCATCGTCCGTGTCTTTCTCTCGGGGACAAATGGGCAGCAGTTGACCATCCGTTATGGCCGACGGGGCGATTTGGTCGGATTGGCCCCGCTGCTCGGTGGCAGCTGCACGTGGAGTGCCGAGGCTGTCGTTGACACCACCGTCGAGCTCTTGACAATGAATCACGTCAACGCGGCCGCCGGGCGCCGCCCCGACCTTCCATGGTTGATCGCGGAGCATGTCGCGACCTGGGCGTCCAATGCGCTCCATACCATCCAGGAACGTTGGTCTCTACCGACGGCGGCGCGTATCGCCCGCCACCTCGATGAGATCGCCCTTCCCTCGCATGATGGATTCGCGATTGCACACATCACTCAGCAGCGACTCGCCATCGCAGCCGGCACTGCGCGCGAGGTTGTCGATCGCGAACTCAGTGCCCTCCGTGCCCAGGGCATCATCGCTACCAAGCCCAAGCGGGTAGAGATACTTGACGAGCAGCGGCTCAAACGGATCGCACTGGGAAAGGCTCCGGGACGCGAGCGCTGACCTCATCCGCCCGCGTCGTGCCTTCAGTGCCATCGATGGTTTCGCCGCCATACGTTGATCGAATTTACAAGGGCCGATGACCTAAGCAGTTGCTCCAGTCGTCAACAATGTCCGCGACTGCAGAGCAATCAGCGCCGTCGAGGCGGCGCTCGGTTACACATGGCGTGACGGCAGTCACTATCCTGACCACGAAAGCCCTGCGTGCTTCGAGTCTCGCTCAGGTTTGCGACGAGCGCGCGACCTTCTTCCCCCACGGCAATGCAACGTTCATGGCATGACAAACGGTTCGTCGCCCGGCGCGAATCGGCGCATCGACTCGGCGGTGTCGACCCCGCGCTCTGATCTAACCGACAAGAAGGTTGTCCATCCGGACCGAACCGTAACGGCCAGCCGTCTGGCGGCGCATGCGGTCGCTCTGCATGAGGGAGTACGTCTCTACCAGACGATGTTCGAACGCAGCGCACTTGGACAGCTCATCGTCGATTTCCCGAGCTTTCGCATCGATGTCGTCAACAAGGCCTTCTGCTCCATGATCGGATTCAGTGTCGACGAACTGGTCGGCAGCGATATTTCGCTGGTCTTTCCCAGCGGCAAGAGCCCGGCTGGCGATGTGTTCGAGCGCTTGGCGGACGGTCAGGCCGACGGATACGCCGTGCAACGGTTCCTGCAGCGTCGAGATGGCACCATCCTCCCAGCCTTGGCAACTGTCTCTGTGGCTCGCGACCAACACGGCAACCCCATCCAACTCCTGGTTCATCTCCAGGACCAGAGTCAGCAGCGAGCGACTGAGACTGCGCAACGCCGCAGTCAGGCGCTGATCGACGGCGCTATTGCGACCTTGCCCATGAGCTTTACGGCGTTCGATACCCACCTCCGCTTCACCTACGCAGTTGGCGGTATGGAACGCGTCGGCAAGCGAGCCGAAGATTTCCTCGGCCGGCATGTGACCGAATTCACCCAACACCGGCCCACACTCCGGGGCCTCCACCGCGCCCTCACCGGCGTCGAATCGACGACGCGAACGATCGTTAACGGCCAGAACTACCTCAGCTTGATCGGCCCGGTGCGTGACGATCGCAACGCGGTGGTGGGCGTCATTTCGGTGTCCACCAACATCACCGCCGAAGTCGCCGCCGAGACGGTGCGTCGGCAGGCCGAGGAGCTTCGTCTCTATGTTGCCCAACATGACGCGCTGACTGGCCTTCCCGGCCGATCTGCCCTGATAGAACACCTCAACACGCTGGCCTCGTCCGAGAACGGTCCCGGCGCACTGTTGCTCCTCGATCTTGACGACTTCACCCTCATCAACGAAGGCCTTGGCTACGAGATCGGCGACGAGGTGCTGCTCGAGATCGCGAGCCGACTCTTTGATGCTTTCCCTGGCCTGATGGTCGCCCGAAACGGTGGCGATGAATTCGCGGTCGTGGTTGCGTCCGATACCGATCAGGCGGCCGCCATGGCCGCAGCGGAGCTCGTGCGCGCGTCATTCGATGCCGAGCTGACGGTACGTGGGCATGCACTCCGTGTGACCGCCGGCGTGGGGATTGCGATCAAACACGCGGGTGGGTCGTCGTCCACGCTGATCGGCAACGCCAGCTCGGCGCTGTCCCAGGCCAAAGATGCGGGCACCGGTCAATATCGACTCTACGGCGCCGAGATGCGCCGCAGGGTGGAGAGCCGCCTTGCGATCCAGCATGGGTTGCGGACCGCGCTCCAGGACCATGCGCTACGCCTTGCATACCAACCGAGCGTCAACCTCATTGATCGCCACGTCCTCGGTTCAGAAGCGCTGCTCCGATGGTCCCATCCCAAGCGAGGCAACATCTCCCCGTCGGAGTTCATTCCGATTGCCGAGCAGAGCGGGCTCATCGTTCCGATAGGCGCCTGGGTCATGGACCAGGCGTGCCGTGACACTCGTCACCTTCAGCGCACCCACAAGATGGACATCGCCGTCAACGTGTCCATCCGTCAATTGGCGGGCGGCGGATTCGCTGAGTGGCTGGAAGAACTGCTCGAGCATACCGGGCTGGCGCCGAACACCCTCACCGTAGAGGTGACAGAAAGTGTGCTCATGGATGAGATCGCTCCCATTCGCAGGGCGTTCGATCTCGTTCGTGCAATCGGTGTGAAGGTTGCCATCGATGACTTCGGAACCGGATACTCATCCCTGGCGCGGCTGCAGAACCTGCCCGTCGACGTGATCAAGCTCGACCGGGCGTTCGTCGCTGACGTTGATGTCCGATGCGAATCGCGTGCGATGGCCACCGCCATATTGCACTTGAGCGCTGCGGTCGGTGCGGACATGATCGCCGAGGGGGTCGAGACGGAAGCTGAAGCCTCCACGTTGGTCGACCTTGGATACTCGGTCGCGCAGGGGTATCTCTTCGCCAAGCCCATGCCGATCAAAGACTTGACCCTTCTGCTGCTGTCCCCATCGGTTCAAACCAGTAACCAGGGGGCCCCGACGTGACGACGACCAAGCGCATCACGTCGGGGTCTCGCGGTGAGAATCGGATTTTGGCCGCGCTGCCCCATGCAGAGCGACTGCGCCTGTTCGAGGTGCTCGGCGACGTTAGCCTCCCGGTGAGGACCGTACTGTTCGAACCCGGTGGGCCAATCGACGCCGTGTACTTCCCCACCGGCGGAGTCGTCTCTCTGGTTACCGCCCTCCACGGAGGAGCTATCGTCGAGGTCGCCACCATCGGGAACGAAGGGATTGTGGGTGTCCATCTCGTGCCGTTCGGTAGCCTTGCGGTGCGCGCTCTTGCGCAGGTCGCGGGACACGCTCTTCGGATCGATGCAGCGGTGTTCCTCGAGTGGTACGAAAACAACCGACTCTTTCAGACGCTGGTCGAGAGGTATACACAGGCGCTCTTCGGCCAGATCTCGCAGGCGGCTGCTTGCAACCGGCTCCACTCGACTGAGGAGCGGCTCAGCCGCTGGCTGTTGATGAGCCAAGATCGCGTCGGATCGGATCGATTCATGATCACACAGGAATTTCTCGGGCAGATGCTGGGTGCCCGGCGCTCGACGGTTTTCGTGTCTGCCGGCATCCTCCAGCGTGCCGGAATCATCAGATACAGAGAGAGGCCACGTCACCATCGTCAACCGTGAGCAGCTTGAGGCCGTGTCGTGCGAGTGTTATTCGGTGATCAAGGCAGAGTTGGATCGGGTCGTCCGGTGAGCACTGAGAGATTGGGACGTTGGAGACCACGCACATACCGAATATATCGAAAAAGTTCACAAATCCCGATTGGTGGCGAATGATCACCCCTGGATTCAAGGCTGACTCTTGACACTCCCTCGCATAAATGAACTCGTGCCTGGGGGACCGAGCAGCGCTGCAGGGGGAAGGCATCGGACGCGGGCTGAGCCTCTACTGAGGGGGATCGTCGGCCTCGACCCAGCCGACCAACCGCTCGAGCGCCGGTAGCGCCGTAGTAAGCGCCGCGCGGTCGGACGCATCCAGAGCACGCAGCGCACGGTCGATCAGTCGCGCGCCGTTGCGTCGAAGGTCCTCGAGCACCGCGGTACCCGCAGCGGTGATGGCGACCCGAGACGCGCGCCCGTCGCCGGCATCAGGAGATCGTTCGACAAAGGCGTTGCGCTCCAGGGCGTCGATGAGTTTCGAGATCGTCGAGGCCGAGATGCCTTCCCGGCTCGCCAGCTCGTTGAGCCGGATCGGGCCGGTTGTCTGCAACGTTCCCAGCGCGGAGAGTTGGGTCAGCGTGAGCTCGCCCGTAGCGCTCTGGCGCAGGCGGCGCGTCAGGCGTGCTGTCGCCGCTCTGAGGCGCGCGGCGCTGGCCGCGGTACCAGAGGCCGGTCTCACCCCCGCTGAACCGGATGGATCATCAAGTTTCCTTGGCACAAGGAAAGTTTATACTGAGGGCATGGCCCATGCAGTAAGAGCTGAGGCCCGATGAGGTGAACGTCATGGTGGAAGCGAGAAGCATCGCCGGATCTCTTCTTGCGCTGACAGGCGGTGATGCGCCGGCGGACAGCGGGGACGATCACGGACCGCTGGTCGTGGGTGTCGACGGCAGCGAGCAGAGTGTCCGCGCGCTCATGGCCACTCGGCGATTCGCCCGCCTCACCGGGTCGCGTGTGATCGTCGTCTTCGTCAAGCACCATCCGCCCACCTTGAGCCCGGAAGTCCCCGCCGAATGGAGCGTGACCGCGCTGGAGTCGGAAGAGAAGGACGTTCGAGAGCTGGTGGCACGATGGCTCGTCGGCGTTCCCACTCAGATCGTCATCGCCGAGGGCGGCATCGCGCACGAGCTGGAGCGCGTCGCGGCCGAGTCCGGAGCGGCGGCCCTCATCCTCGGTCGCAGCCACGGGGGTCTGCTCCATCACCTGCTCGAGGGCTCCGGCTCGGTGACGGGGCATGCGGTCAAGGCCTCGCCCGTTCCGGTGATCGTGGTTCGGTGACCCTGCTCTCACCGCCACCCGTCGCTCCGCCGCCAGGCGACCAGCCCCTCGCTCGCCACCGCCGCATCGGAGTTCATGCCGATCATGACAGCTACAAATGGTGGGCGCTGTCGTGCACCAGCCTCGGCATGTTGCTCGCCACCATCAACTCGGGCACGCTGATCATCGCCCTGCCGGCTCTCGAGCGCAGTCTCCACACGAGCCTCCTGGAACTTGTCTGGGTGATCCTGTCGTACATGATCGCGTCGACAGTGCTGGTGCTGAGCGCCGGGCGATTCTCCGATCTATTCGGTCGCAAGCGCGCCTACATCGCCGGGTTCGTCGTCCTTGCTGCCGCCTCCCTGGGCGCGGGATTCGCCGGCAGCGGCACGGAGCTCATCATCTGGCGGGTGGTGCAGGGCATCGGCGGCGCGCTGCTGTTCGCCAACGCACCGGCGATCGTCACCGACGCCTTTCCCAGCCACCAGCTCGGAGTCGCCATGGGGACCAACACCATGATCGCCGCGGTGGGTCTCGTCCTCGGGCCCGTCCTCGGCGGCGCCCTGGTCGCCATCGCCTGGCCGTGGGTGTTCTGGTTCAACGTTCCGCTCAGCATCGCGGGCGCAGTGTGGGCCGCGCTGGTCCTGCACGAGCGAGGCCGGCGCGACACCGAACGAGGACTCGATCTCCTTGGCGCCTTGACGTTTCTCATCGGCCTCACGGGCTTTGTGTTCGCGATCTCCCGGGGCGGCCTCTCCGGCTGGAACGATCTCCTGGTTATCGCGGGGTTCGCGGCAGCGTTGGTGCTGCTGCCCCTCTTCGTGGTCATGGAGGCCCATCAGCGCGCGCCCATGTTGGATCTGACGATGTTTCGCAACCGACTGTTCTCAGCGGCGTGCGGGGCGGCGTTCCTCAACGGTCTGTCCCGATTTGCCCTGCTGTTCGTGTTCGTCTTCTACTTTCAGGGACCGGAGGGCGACAGCGCGTTCGTCGCCGGGGTGAAGCTCATCCCCATGGCGGTGGGGATGCTGATCGCCTCTCCGCTCGCCGGCGCGGCCGCGGACCGGCATGGCTCTCGAGGCCTGGCCACGGCCGGCATGGTCGTGACCGCGGCCGGGTTGGCTTTGATGACCACACTCGGTGTTGCATCGCCGTACTGGCAGACCGGTCTCTGGCTCTTCGCCGTCGGCGTCGGCTCGGGAATGTTCAACTCGCCGAACACCGCCGCCATGATGGGATCGGTTCCGCCGCAGCATCGCGGCGTCGCGGCCGGCGCGCGGACCCTGATCACGAACTCCGGCGCGGTCATCTCGATCGCGTTCGTCCTCGCCATCGTCACCGCGGCGGTGCCGACCCACGTGCTCTTTGCCATCTTCTCCGGACTCGCCAGCGGGCTCTCGGCAGCTCAGCTCGCGCCGTTCATCACCAACATGCATCTGGCGCTCTGGATCCTGGCCGGGATCTCGCTGCTGGGCGCAGGAGTCTGCGCGCTCCGGCCGGCACAGAGCAGAACCGGCGACAGCACCCTGGCCGCTCGTGGAGCCTGACATGATCGAGTCCGTCGCCGAGACGGACCTCAGGGCCGCACGAACTTGACGTAGCGACCGAGCTCAGGGAGGATCACAACCCATGCATCACGAGGTCATCCACGGGCCATCAATCCCCCAGCCGATGGGGCACTACTCGCAGGCTGTCCGCGTCGGCGACCTGGTGTTCGTCGCTGGCCAGCCGGGCATCGATCTGGGAGCGTCGAGCGATCCGGCCACCGCCACCGCTGTACCGGGGGGATTCGAGGCCGAGTGGCGTCAGGCTTTCCGGAATCTCGAGGCAGTACTGATGGCCGCCGGGAGTGGACTGGAACACGTGGTCAAGACCACGACGTTCCTCACTGATCTGGAGAACGGCGAGGCCGCGAATCGCCTCTATGCGGAATACTTCCCGACCAACCCTCCGGCGCGCTCCTCACCGATCGTCACGCTTCCGCGCGGCCTGCTCATCTCCATCGAGGCGATCGCGGTGGTTCCGTAGGACGTCGTCGCACACGGGCCAGTCACTCCGCCTGCTGACGGTCGTCATTGTCCCGATCCTCCGGTAAGCGACCCTGGCTCACGCAACACCTCCCTGGACCGTAACGTGTGTCGCGGTCCCGAACCGTTGGCGTTCGCCGCCAATTCGCTCCCCGCCAGTTCTGCAGTGAACCTTCTTGAGAACCCGTCGCCGAGCGGGGTTGTGCCGCCCAGCACCCCGATGAGCCGAGTCACCGCCTCGGGCCGGGTGGACGCTGCCTCGTACAGACGTTGTAGATGAGCCGGCAAGGGGTCGAGAGACGCTGCACTCAAGGTCAGGCGGAAGCCGTTCGCGGTCGCGTCATCACGGCGCCGCTGGTACTCGCACAAGGCTTGCTCCCACGGCCGCTCTCCGACGAGCGCCGCGTCGGCAGCCGTCGCTAGCAACTCGGCCGATGCGAATGCGTCCGACATGCCGAATCCGGTGGTCGGATCCTTGTGGTGACCCGCGTCGCCGACGAGTGCCCATCCGTCCCCGAACGAGGTTCGATAGTAGTTCGGCAGATCTGCTGCGCCTCGGAAGCGCTCCTCACGCCGCCCAGCGGCGAGCTCGTCGCGAAGCCCAGGAATGACGTCGAGCGACCGCATGAAGTTGCCCTCGACGTCACGTCGAAATTCCGCGAATTCGGAGTGGCGGCCGCCCACGTAGACACACGTGAGACCGTCGTTCGTCGGCCAGCGAAGGATGAGCTGACCCGGGCGCATGTGATACGTGGGCGATTGTGTTGGGACGCCGCTCCAGTACGAGTAGTACACGAAGGTCAGCGGTGGCTCGTGCGTGTACGCCTGGGCTCCGACCTGGTCGGCGATCGAAGAGTGGCGACCGTCCGCGCCCACGACCAAACGCGCATCGAGATGACCGGCCGCTGCGGACGCCGGCTTGATGTCGACGCCGCACGCGCGGCCCTCAGACCACCTGACCGACCGCACCTAGGTGCGGTCGAAGAACTCGACACCCGCTTCGACGGCCGCGTCGACCAGCAGAGTGTCGAGGACGGTTCGCCGAGGACAGAAGCAGTCACTCACTCCCAGAACCGCAGGCACGCGGCCGGCGAGCACAACGGACCCGAAATCAAACGTCAACGCCGGGATGGGGTTGCAACCCCGCGATTGCAGACGGTCGAGAAGGCCCCAGGATGCAAGTCTTGCAGCGCCCTGCGTCCACAGGAAGTGACTGGAGATGGTGTCGCTGGGGAACGCTGCTCGGTCAACGAGTGCCACGCGGTGCCCGCGCCGCGCCAGGAGCGTCGCGACCGACGCTCCTGCGCAGCGTGCTCCTACGACGACGACGTCATACATCCTCGTCAGCCCGAGACGGCAGCGTTATCCGACAGGTTGCGCAGGTTGCGCGGCAGCGAGTGCTTTGACGTCGGCCGTCGTGAGGGGATTCCCGGCAATTCCCCAGTCCCCACTCTTGACCTCCTCAACGACGACCCACGTCACGGATCGCAAGGCCTCGCCTTCGATCTCCACCATCGTGTCGGTGAGCCTGCGAATCATGTCGCGTTTCTGGCTCTCATTGAACACTCCTTCGATCAGCTTGACGTTCACCAAGGGCATCGTGACCACCTCCGCGAATAGCGCGACCGATCGGTCGCTTGTGTTCGCGGACCATAGCACGACCGTTCGTGCTATACAAGCCTGGTGCCAAGGCAAACCCCCCGTGGCCATGCCACCAAGCAGGGGATCCTCGAGGTCGCAAGTGCGATCGCGAGCGTCGAAGGGCTCGCGGGGCTGACTCTTGGCCGGCTTGCCACCGACCTCTCGATGAGCAAGAGTGGCCTGTTCGCGCACTTCGGCTCGAAGGAGGAGCTGCAACTTGCCACGATCGAGCATGCGCGCCAGATCTATGTCGAACAGGTGATCCTCCCCGGCCTGGCGCATTCGCCGGGCATCGCGACGCTCCAGGGACTTTGCGATAGCTACGTTGCCCTCATGGAGCGACGTGTCTTTCCGGGCGGGTGCTTTTTCGCGGCGGCCATGGCTGAATTCGATGCACGACCAGGGGTTGTCCGGGACACCATCGCGGCCTTACAACGTCAATGGCTAGACATGCTCGAAGGTGCCGCGGGAGACGGGATCGACGCCGGGGAACTCGACGGCAGCATCGACCCGATCCAACTCGCCTTTGAGCTTGAGGCTGCGATGCTCTCGGCAAATTGGTACTTCCATCTCTACAGCGATGCGCGGTTCTTCGCACTGTCCAGGAGCGCGATTCGACGCACGATCAGCGCCGCGGCCTCGCCGAAGGGCCAACACGTCTTGGAAGAGGTGGCGCGGCCTGAAGCGTGACGTGGCTCGGACACATCCGGAGAGACGGTCGCTGCCATTCCCTGATGACGTTGACATCGTCAACAACTGGAGATTCACGGTCGGCACGCCGCGGGTGGCAGGACCTCCTGAACTGCGGCCGGTGCCGCTTGCTCAAGATCTGTTTGGGACGCTATTGCCAATAGCCGATCATTGTCCTACGTCTGACATCCGCAAGCGGATCAACTCATATTCGCGTGATAGTGCTCTTGGCGGTGCTCGCCGCCGTTGACGGCCCCCTGATCCGGTGTTGGTCGTTCATAGTTCGCACCGTGTCGTAGTCGGTCACAGTGACGTGCAGGGACGCTGCAAAGCCCGCCATGGTCTGATCGAGGAGCATGAGATCGCGAATCGCAAGCTGAGCGTTGCTGACCGCGTTGAACGACTCCTCGAGACGACGCTCGGCCTGATCGAACAGAGAAAACGATCGCGTATACGAAGCATCGCGAATGCCGTTGAGCGCATCGCCAATCGCGTTCAGTGAGCGGCGGAGCGTCTCACTGCCCCGCGCGACCGCCACCCGGGTCTGGACATCGAGGGGTCCGACCTCGTCGAGGTCGGCGACCAGGTTGCGCCCGTAGTGGCGGGATGCGGAGGCGATGCGCAGCAGCGAAGCCACGGTCTCGTCCACCATCCCAAACAGCGTTCGTTGCAGTGGCTTGACGGTCGTAACCAGAGCCTGGTATGAGGCATCGAGGGCGCGAGCGTCGGCCCGCAGCACGGCGTTGGGGTCATGCTCGTCGCCGAGCAACGGGCCCGTGGCGTGGTCGACGGGCAGAGGCCAGCTCCGTGGATAGTGTCGGCGTCGACGGGCGTCGATGGCGTCGCTAGCATAATCCAAGCCCCTCTTTGGACCGAACGGCGATATCTCGTCGTCGGGTGGACTCTCGCCGTGATATGCATGGCCCTGCTGTGTCAGGCGACAACGCGCGGTATCGGCGACGCGACCCCAACCACTGCCTCGCGTAGGTTCCGGAAGGCACCTCGGGCCCGGGCGTGACGCAATGTGCGCAAGCCAAAAGCACGACAGGGAAATCCCTGCACTGCGCTCAAATTGCGCGTCCGTCGGGGAGACAGGACTCGAACCTGCGACCCCTGGTCCCCCAGACCAGTACTTATTTCCAGCCGCACGGGCGAGTTCAGAAATAGTGGTTTCGTGGCGAATTGGTTGGAATGACGACTAGAGCGCGGTTGATGGAATCCGTTGGAATCGCGTCGACAACTACAGGCGTCCGTTGGCCGGAGCCGATCGCTCAACGTCTCCAGTGCTTCGTCGGCGTCGCCATTGAGCTGCTCCAAGGCCGCCGCCTTCGCCGGGTCCCGTCCCAACAGCATCTCGGTCGGCCTGCTCAAAGAGGAACAGCACTTGGTGCAAGCAGTCATCGACGGCCTCGACAACCTCACGCTTGACGATGGCCAGTTGACGCGGGCATCCAATTCACGGCGAGGCACCTGTGACCGAGAGGGTGAAGTGCCGGTTGGCCGCAAGCATCTCTCGTCCGCGCGTCGCATAGTCTTCGTCTGCGGGGCCGCCGGGCGGGCCGCCTGCTTGTTGCCAAGGAGGACACACTGATGCCAATGACTTCAGAGCCGGGAAAGCTCACCGTGATGATGCAGGCTGGCAGCTGGGGCATCGTAGGGGCGATGGCTATGAGTGGGACGCGGACGCTGACCACGGAGCTGGGTTTAGTGGGTGAGACGCCGCCGGAGGCAGTGGCCAGGGAGGCCGCAAGCGGGCTGCTCAAGCGGGTCTCTCCCGGCAACCGCGGTGCCGTCGTCGAGCTCTCCCACTGGGCGTTCGGGGCGGTGGGCGGGGCGCTCTTCGGCCTGCTGCCCCGCTCGTTGCGCCGACGCAAATGGGCCGGTCCCACGTTTGGGCTCCTGCTCTGGCTCGGCTTTGAGGCCGGGATCGCTCCGGCCCTCGGGTTGAGCTCGGCCACGGCAGCCCGACCCGCCGAGCGGGCGGCATTCGCCGCCGATCACATGCTCTACGGCCTCGTGCTGGCCATGGGGCTCGAGCGCCGGGACACGTAACCCGGGCGGACAGCATGTTCACGTCCTTGTAAAGGGGGCCTTGCATCTTGCGGGACCGGCGGCGAGCAGCCCCGGGCATCGTCAGCTCGGTCGGTGGGAGGCAGCGCGTCGACCGATCGGCGATCATCAAAACCTTGATATGGCCGCTACGGAGGACAAAGTGATGGCACTGAGCGAAGAGACGGACGGCACCCCAACGCCGCCTGATCCTGTTGAAGGCGGCGAGACGGACCCCGACAAGGACGCCAGCGCAACGGCGACGGATGATGCGGGGGACCCGCGGAATGCCGATCTCAATGCCGGCGCATTGAGCCAGCCGACCAATACCGGAACACCCTGACTCCTCAGAAGCCGAGGCCGCGCCGCTAGCTCAACTGACGAAGCCGGGACGAGAGGGACGACGCTTTGGGGTGGCTACCAAGGAGGTCGTGCAGCTGCGAGAGCGGCATCGGACGCGCGAAGAGGAACCCCTGTGCGTGCTCGAAGCCGATCTCCCTCAGGGTCGTCGCCTGCGCTTCGGTTTCGATTCCCTCGGCGACGATCGATGCCCCGATCGCCTTGCTCAGTTCGAAAATCGCCGCTGCCATCGTTCGTGCCTCCGGACGCTCGGCAACGTCAATGACGAAAGCGCGGTCGAGCTTGATGACGTCGACGGGGACGTGCTGAAGCCGGGCCAGCGACGAGAATCCGGTGCCGAAGTCGTCGATTGCAATTCGTACCCCTCGGCGGCGCAGGCGCTCGAAGGCCACGCGAACCGCAGCCACGCCATCCAGGAATGCGCTCTCCGTTACCTCGATCGTCAGAGCCGCTGGAGGTAGCCCGGTAACCGCGAGGATGCCGTCGAGCCATGTGCTGAACTCACCGGCCATCAGCTGGCGGACGGAGACGTTGACGCTGACGTGGAGGTCGTGGTCGCGGTACAGGTGGGTGGTGTCTGCACAGGCGCGGTTCATCACCCACTCGCCGATTGAGACGATGAGCCCAGTGGCCTCGGCGACCGGTATGAACTCCGCGGGCGAGATCGCTCCGCGGACCGGGTCGTCCCAGCGCAGCAACGCCTCGGCCCCGACGATGCGGCGGTCGGCGAGGCTGACGATTGGCTGGTACTCGAGCCGCAGCGCGTCGGCCTGGAGCGCAGCCCGGAGACCGCTCTCGGTGGTAAGGCGATGCTGGAGGCGACGGCGGGACTCGGCGTTATAGATTCTCGTCTCGCTCCTCCCCGCCCGCTTGGCCTCGTGAAGCGCTGAGTCCGCGTCGCGGAGAAGATCGACCGACGATCCATCGGCGTGCGCGAACGCGATCCCAATCGATGCGGTGACGGTCACGGGGTGTCCATCGACCTGGACCACCTGAGGCAGAGCGCGGCAGATCTGTTCCGCGACGTCATGGGCGTCGCTCTCGGAGCCGGCGCCCGGCACCACAACGGCGAACTCGTCACCGCCTGGTCGGGCCACCATGTGATCGGGGAAAGCGCCCGTCAGGCTGGCCGCAACCTCGACTAGGACGCTGTCGCCGACCTCATGGCCGAGGCTGTCGTTGATCACCTGGAGGTCGTCGACGTCAACCAGGAGGAGGGTGCAGGACTTGTGTTGAGAGGCAAGGACCAAATCGAGATGCTCGGCGAGAGCGGCACGAATCGGGAGACCGGTGAGGGGATCGTGCCGCGCGAGGAACAGCGCCTGCTGTTCGGAGCGATACCGCTCGCTGACGTCAGTCACCACGGCGAGGACACCAATGACGTCGCCGCCCGCGTCCCGGCTCGGCGTGTAGAAGGCTTGGTAGAAGCTGCCTCCCTGCTCAACCGTGGCCGTGACTTCCTCGCCGGCAAGCGCTCGGTCGACGAACGCGGCCCCGACGCTGTTGCCGGCGACAGCGTCCAGACGACGCCCGACGAGGGGCTGTATCGAGCCACCCTCATACAGACGGCCGGCGCCGTCGACGAGGCGGCCTGCAAGATCGAACGACGCAACCAGCATGGGTACGGCCGTGAGAACGGTCTCGAACAGGGCTCGATTGTGCGAACCGGCGACCTCGGCCGCCACCTCGACCGAGATGTCCGTGGAAACTGAGATGACGCCCGTGATCTCCGCCCCATTACCACGGATCGGGGCATGGACTGTCGCGAAGGTCTTGCCTGAGTACTCCGTCCGCGTCGAGGACTGCTGCCCGTCGAGAGCGGCCTGGAGCGCGCGCAGTGTGGCGGCATCATCGAGGACCTCGCGAATATCGCGGCCGAGGAAGTCGCTGACGCGTCGGCCAGCTTGCGTGATCCCGCCACCGGCAAGAAAGGTGAAGTGCAGATCGCGGTCAACGGTGGTTACCGAGACCTGGGACGAGGCCATCGCCGTCTCGAGCACCATCTGGCTCTCCCGCGTGGCGTCCTCTGCGGCCCGCTGCGAACTCAGCTCCTGTATCAACACCAACAGCTGGCGCACGCGGCCGTCCTCACCGCGGACCGCGCACACGCTGTCGAGCACGGGCACGAGGTGGCCGTCCTTGCATGGAAAGTCGCGCTCCACGACGTACGAGTCGATCTCGCCGGCCAGGAGGCGATCCGTGGGAGTCCGGTCCCACGGGCCGCCGTGCCGGAAGAGCCGATCCCCGTCTCCACCCAGCAGCTCCTCTCGCGTGTAGCCCATAAGGGTGCAGAGGACCTGGTTGACGGCGGTGATGCGGAATCCAGGAATCTCCATGGTCAGTTGACCGATCGAGGCACCCTCGAACATGCGCTGGTAGCGACCCATGTCCTCGAGGAGTGCGAGCTCAGCGCCCTGGGCACGACGGCGCTCGGTCACATCCTCGATGACCATGAGGCGGCCGGCGAACGAATCATCCCCGCTCTCAACGTGCATGCTGCGTACCCGACCCCAGACGACGCTCCCATCGGGTCGCTGGACGTCCCAATCCTCTTCGTCTCCGGGCGCAAGGGCGATCGCCCTGAGCTCAGGGTACGTGCCGTCGTCGGAAGCGGAGGCCGCTCCGAGCAACTCCGGAGCGCCGCGGCCGACGAGGTCGTCGTGGGTGCGTCCGAAGAAGTGGCAGGCGGCTGTATTTATCTGGACGAAGCGCTGGTTCGCATCGAGAACGACAAGAGCGAGGGAAGACTCGTTGAAGGGCTCGACGAGATGGGGGGTGACGTTGAAGAGTATTCCGGCGTCGTGAACGACGGGAGCGGGTCCATCGCCGTCCCGTGCCAAGGTCCTGTCGTCCATGGAACGGAGTTAGCACGCAATTGGAGCCGGCGCCCGCCTTCGCGACATTTGTCACCGGGTCGGTGGCGGCCAGGCGCATCGCGTCACCGCGTGGCGATCACGATGGTCCCTGCCAGTAGTTGGTGCCCTCGGATGGCCACACCCTTACGCATCTGGATATGGACCTAGGTGTAATACCCATAGAGGTTGTT
>PKWB01000202.1 GCA_003131685.1 Candidatus Dormiibacterota bacterium | reverse complement strand
TAGAGATTGTGGCAGTCCAGCGTATACATAGCGCTTACATTTTCCGGTGTGACTTCGTCTGTAGAAGTCGGGCAGATACGTGACACCGCAGTTTCAAGAGATGCTTGACGATGTGCAGCGCGTCCGCCTGATGCTTGACNNAGGACGATCTGATCGTCCATACCGCCTTCGCGCTCCGCCGGGAGAGCCCGGTGGACGTCTTCGATCCCACGGGCTTCAGCGAGTGTGGTCCGACCCCGTGGGCTGGGATCACGTCGCCGGGTGCGAGGGTCCCCCGGGTCGCCATCTACCCTGCCCGCGCGCTTAACGATGCCTCCGGCAGGTCCGGGGCATCCAGCACGCCCATCTACTTCCAGTCATTCAACAAGGCGATCCACCACTGCTGCCTGCACGCAGCCGCGGTCTCCGGACGCGACATCGTTGCAGTGCGCCAGTGGGCAACGAGGCCGCGTGCAGATCGATCCCTCGGATCAGCGGTTCCAACCGTCGTCGGAGTTCCAACAACTTTTCAACTCACTTGGCTCCCCTACGGGCAGAACCACCAGAGAGCCGAGATCTGCCTCTGATGGCCAGCGATCCTCTCGACGAATTGACATGCCCGCACCCTGCAGGCGAGCCATGGGGAAGTGCGGTCCGTCACGGCGTAGTTCGCTCGCTTTCGAGAGGATTCCGGCTTGACCGTCGCGAACCACCACCGAAAGGAGTTCGGGCGGTGGATTAGCCTCGATCATGTTCGGCCGATCACGGCGCATCCGGGAGACGGCGCACGAACGGTTCATCAGGGAGCATGAGAAGTCCGAGGAATCGCGGCGGCGGCGGCGCCCGTGCGCGGTCGGTAGGGAAGGGTTCGCGTCGCTCGGCCACGTCACAGAGTGGTGCCACGTGACGAATGCTTGGATTGACAGCTACTGCCGTTGGCGCGAGCGCGCAGCGGCGCAGAAGTACGAAGGTGGAAGCGGAGCTCGAGGCCTGCGTATACGAGGCCGCCGCTCCGCCTGGTCGACACGTCACGGCAATTTGTTGTCTGTACGTTGGCAAGCTGAGGCGTTTGTATTACTTTGACGCGCGCGGCCCCTCACAGCCAACCCTTAGGCTGGGCAATCGTTCGGGCATATGTGCGCGTTCCGCAAGCGACACACTTCATCGTCGGTCGTATCGGCTCGTCCGGGCGCGCCACGTGCTCATCCTCACTGAAGCGTGTGACGTAGGTCAGCGGAATTAGCCGCTCGCTGCCGCACTTTGGGCATTTGAGGCGCACAAGGGCAGCGTCGGTTAATGGTGAGACCCGCGTCTGTTCGCCTGCGTATACGCCACAGGCGTCCCGAGCGACGGCCGACTAGCTTGTAAGCATCGCCGAAGAGCTTCACAAGCAGCGACACCCCACAGCCCGACGCGTCGCGGGTAGTGACCCTCAGTCCTCGCGTTACTCGCTCTCTGGGTGCATTCGCTCACGGCAGTCGGAGCACTTGGCGCCAGCCGCTGTCGGCTCGTCCCTCTCGGTGACCTCAGGATCCTCCCCTTAAACAATCGTAGGCGTAAGTCATCGGCAACGAGATTCAGATCACCATCCAAGGCGAACTCGTCGAGGCGAACGCTCCGCGGCGCCTGTGAGATAGAGCCGCCCGGGCCGAGAGACGCCGCTGTGGATGCGTGAATCCAGGCCTCGTGGTTCGGACCCCGCTACTAACCTTCGGCGGTTTGTGGGATCCCTCGTCGGTCAGATCCGCCACGCGCGCATACCAGTATTTCATCGAGGTACTCGGAGCTAGGATCTCCGCCGGGAGGAGGGGCCGGCTAGCAACGACGCACGCCAATTCGGCGAGCGTCGGTCGCCGCTTCCTCGGCATACCCGTTGCGATAACCAGTGCCTGGTGATTCGCGCGGTGCGCCAGCGTACCAACGGCGTTGATCGCATCGCGGGTCGACGCCGACGAACGAGATCAGGGGCGTCGAGACGTGAGGCGGCGTCCGACCAGCATCAGCGAAACGCCGACGAGTAGGACCAATCCTCCGATAAGCAACTGACCGGTTCCCACGCCCGTGTTTGGCGTCGACGCTGACCCACCACCGCCGCCTTGCCCACCGGATCCACTAGTCGAACTCGCCGTGCAAGTGCCGGTCGGTCGAGTTATGTCGTTGCGGTCCAGGGTCAAGGCGCCATTGCGGGCAAGGGCGCGTCCCGTGAGAATGTTGGCTCCGGTGACCATCGTGATGCTCGTCAGCGCCATCAGATTGCCTTGAAAATGCGTCGCCGACCCGAGTGTCGCTGAGCTGCCGACCTGCCAGAACACTCCGCATGCTTGAGCGCTGTTGACCAGCCGGACCACGGCGTTGCTCGCAGTGGTCAACGTACTGCCGATTTGAAAGATGTAGACGCCCTTCCCACTGAGCGTGAGGGTCCCGGTCAGCTGCGCTGACGAGTCGAACTTGTAGACGCCAGGGGTCAACTGCTTGCCACCGAGGTTCTTGCCAGTCAAGTCAGACGTCACCGGAGCCGTTGCAGCATCTCTGTATGCCGTGACCAGGTCACGCTTCGCGTTCAGGGCCACGGCGTTGGCAATGTCCTTCACCGCAGTGACGCGCCCGGGGGGAAATCCGGTCACTGCCGATCCTGGAGCCAGGCCGAGATTTCCGGTGATGACCGACGGGCCTGTATTGGTGACTGTCGAACCCGCCACGGCGGTGAAGTTCAGAGCAGTACCGAGCCGCGGCATGGTGGCGCCTGCCGCCGAGGCGGGGACGGTCGCGACGTAGAGAAAGGCGAACGCGGCGATCGGTACCGCAACCTGGCTTCTTTTCAGCATCGGACCACCGTGGACTGTTCGACGGCTTTGCGGACCCGCGCCGCTGGCATCGATGCCATGGCTGCGCACCTTCGTGACAATCTGACGGCGACTCGCCGTATCGGTCACTGCTGAGTGTGTACGGCACCGTACACAGTCCGCACGTCGCCACTCAATTGAGACATTGCGCGGTTGGTGACAGCCACTTCTGGCGCGTTTGCCGGTCGACCATCTGCGCGGAATTGCGGATCACCGCGGAATGGGGACCGGTGTCAGCTGGCGACGATCCAAGGCTTCCGGTCAACGTCTGCATTTGATCAAGGCTTATCCAACACTCTGGCCACCGGCGTTCCGGGAGGACGTTCCGGAGTTCGTCGGAGGCGAAACGAGGAACTGAGGCTCCGAAACTCCCTCCTATTGGTGCTGTCGATCACTGCTGATTTCGCCTCGGCGGGGCCCTACCGGGGGTCTACTTTCGGCAGCTGATCGCGGACCCACCCTGTCATCAGAGTCAGGACTTCTGGGCTGACCGGGAGGTGCACGGCGCGGCGATAGTCGCGCGACCTAGAGGAGTCAGGATCAGGACGCAGCAGATGGACGAGGGGCCGATGGTCCGTGCATCGCGAGTCCCGGGAACGAGACGGGTGATTCTCTTGGCCAGCTCGGCCTACGAAGAGGTGCCCACGACGAGCTGCAGCGTCGCCACAGATGAGCGTGGTGATCCCCGGCCGGGGATGCCGAGTGCCGACTGCGACGCCGGCGCGTACGAGTACCAGCAGCCCACGATCAGCACGACGGCGAATCCAGCCTCGGGGAGCGGGGACACCAAACTCGGCGACAGTTCGACGCTTGGCGAGATCTACAACCTCGACGACACCGGGGCGATCACCTTCAAGCTCTATGCCCTGGGAACATGCATTGCACCACGCTGATCGACACCGAGACGGTGACCGGTATCTCGAGCGATGGTCCGTGGAGCACGCCGACGGCGATCGGGGTCACGAGCGCGGGAACGTATAACTAGGTGGCCAGTTTCAGCGGGGACGGCAACAACGTCGCGGTGAGCACCGCGTGTGGGGACGAGCCTGTGGTCATCACGCCCCCTGCGAGCATCTCGACGACGGCAACCCCAACGCCGGTCCCACGGGAACCAAGCTGCAGGACAGCGCGACGCTCTCGAGCACGGGCACCCTCGAAGGAACCGGATCGATCACCTTCAAGCTCTATGCCCCTGGGGACACGCATTGCACCACGCCGATCCACACCGAGACGGTGACCGGCATCTCGAGCGACGGCCCCTTCAGCACGACGACCGGTTACGTGGCCAAGTCGCTCGGGCGATACAACTGGACCGCGAGCTTCAGTGGTGACGGCAACAACTCGCCGGCGAGTACCGCATGTGGTGCCGGACCCGCCATGCAAGGTCGAAGCCCCCCGCCGCCGCGTCGCTACATGACCGCGGTCCGCACTGCTTGATACAACACATGTTACTCGTTTCGTCTGTTACATTTGGCGACGATACCGACTGTGATGCGCGAGGAGGACCACGCCATGTCCCAATTCCCAGTGAGGTGGGCCTCGTCGACTGCCGCGCGACTGCGGCTTCGGGAGTTGATGGCGGCGGAGAACGTCGTGGTCCTACCGGGTCCATTCGACGCAACCTCCGCAATTCTGATGGCGCGTCTTGGATTTGAGGCCTTCTGGGGGGGTGGCTATCTCGGAAGCGCGACGAGCCTCGGCGTCGGTGACCTTGCGTTGACGACGATGACCGAGCAGCTGCGCTTCTGCGCATCGATTGTCGACGCAACCGGACTGCCTGTGGTGGCCGATTGCGATGACGGGTACGGAGGGGTGTTGCAGGTCGCCCGCACAGTGCAGGCGTTCGAGCGTATGGGCGTCGCCGCAATGGTGTTCGAGGATCAGGCCGCTCCCAAACACTGCGCGTTCTACGACGAGTTCCCCGTGCGACTCTTGGAAAAGCACGAGATGGTCGCCAAGCTCAAAACAGCTTTGGATGTCCGCTTCGACAGTTCCACGATGATCTGGGCGCGCTCGGACGCACTGGCTGCGGGGCTGGGCGTCGCCGAGACGCTCGATCGCGCCCACACCTATGCGGAGGCCGGGGCCGACGCAATCTTCGTGCCCTGCGGCAACCTCGCGGATTTGAAGGAGTATGCCGGCGGCTGGGGCAGGCCCGAGCCGCTCGTCATGTCGGCCGTCAACTTTCGCGAGATGACACTCGACGAGGTCAAGATGATGGGCTTCTCGGCCAGGCTGGATCCCGCCGCCGTCATTCTCGCTGCGCTGTATGCCGTCGAAGAGGTGATGGGTGAATACCGCCGCACAGGATCGCTCGCGCACGCGGGCGCGAGAAGCAAGACCTTCGAGGAGTTCGCGGAACTGCTCGGTACCGAGACCGCGGTAGAGCTGGAAGGCCGGTATCTCGCGGTTGCCGCTCCGTCTCGTGCCGACACCAGCGAGACCGCCGCCGGCGGGACAGCGCGCTCCGGCTGAGCGAATTCTCTCTCACGGCCGTCGGCGGGCGAGTACGACAGTACCTACTCCGACCTGCCGTGGGAGCCAAACGAGTCATCACAATCGGCGCGGCCTTTCTACCAAAGACCGGGCAACCCGCTAAATGGCACGGTTGCACGATCAGGCGTGGACATTGACGGCCACCCCAGCGTGCAACTAACACACTACAGCGACGCATCGAGGTGGAGCCCATATGAGTAAATGGGTGCCATGACAACGAGCCCACTCATTGGGGTGCTCGGTCCCGGTGGTATCGGTGGACTTCTAGCGGCGGTCTTGGCGCGTGGTGGAAACCGCGTCGTCATGTTGGCGAGCGAGAGTGCGTCGCGGGCAATTGCCGACCGGGGGATCCGGATCGAGAGCCAGCGGTTCGGTGACTTCGAGGTCACGGTGCCATCGGCGACACGTTTAGAGACGTCGGCGGAAGCGTGCCTTGTCGCGGTCAAGAGCATGCACCTCAGAGATGCGCTGGGGCGAGTGCCATCCGCTTCGCTCGGGGATTGCCTGATCGTTCCTTTCCTCAACGGCATTGATCACGTCGACCTCCTCCGCGAGGTCTATCCGCCGGACAGCGTCGTAGCGGCAACTATCCGGACGGAGTCGGCCAGGATCGCCACGGGTGTAATCCGCCAGACGAGTCCATTCGCATCCATCGAGATTGCGCCGCCAGACGCTGCCCGGGATCGAGTGGAGCGCCTCGCTGATCGCCTCAGAGCCGTTGGGTTCGACGTCCGAGTGCGAACCGATGAAGCGACTATGCTTTGGGACAAGCTTTCCTTCCTCGCACCTTTGGCGCTCATGACCACCCACAAGCGCGCCAACGCTGGCGCCATCAGAACGCGCTGGCGCACGGAGACCCTGGCCGTCATTTCGGAGGTCGCCGCGGTGGCTCTCGCAGATGGTGCAGCGGTCGATCCAGAGGCGGTGACACGGTTCTTGGACTCGGTGCCCGAAGGCATGGAGTCGTCGATGCAGCGCGATCAGGCGGCCGACCGGCCGCTTGAGTTAGAGGCAATTGGTGGAGCGGTGGTCAGGCGGGCTGCTCGCTGCGGCGTTGACGTCCCTGTCACGGCTCGTCTGGTTGACGAGCTTCGGAAACCGGACTGACGCATCTCCACACCATCGCGTATCAGGACGGGAGCGCGTGCACTACGGGCAGAGAAGCCTCCATGCCGAGCGCGAAGCTGCGGGACATGCGTTAGGGCTTGCTCTGCTATGTCCTCCCAAGCCTGCTGTTTCGGGCGCAGCCTGCTCTGCCACCGTGGCGCAAGAGTTTCACCCCAGAGCAGGAAGGTGGGCTTGAGTCGCTCGCGCACGAGCTTCAAGCAGAGAGATCCGCTGGGCCTGGTACGTCTGGTAACCCGAGCTTGGCAACGCAGGCGCGACAGCAGAGCCTGCCCGACAGCAGCACGAATGCCGGTGGTGGAGTCGGGGCCATCGCCACGCTCGCGCCGCACGAGCTGCATCGCCCACCCAGGCGCTCCAGCGCATCGGCCTCTTGCTCCGCCATCGTGATCGCCATCCAGTTATTCGGACCCTCACCTGTCCGCACATAGTTGCGCACCCTAGGCACTGGCTGACTCTTCATGCTCGCCCACGTCGGTTGCGTGGGAGACGGACATCGTTTCTCCTTGAACACGTCGCGTTGTGGCCGCACCAGGGGTTGGCTCGGCTGCGCCACGAGGTGGCTGACCGTGACCATGCGCGCACGGCAGCGAGATTGACAACTTGCTTCTCATCGTTGAGCGCGGACTTCGAAGCCGTCGTGCCATGTCGTCCGGCGAACTCATCGTAGATGAACGTGCCGCTGTTGGTCTCAGTCTCGGTCTCCTGTCGAGGTCGTTGGTCTTGGTGGTTGTCAGTCATGTGCAATCTCCTCGATCGAGCCAGGCGGCCCGGCTGCCGGAGATCGCCGGCTTGGTCAGCATGGCCGCCTCCTATCGTCGGCTACGCCAGTGTGGGCGCGCCGCGCGCCGCCGGACGCGAGCCTGGGCTGACCAAATGGGCGATGTCGGTCCGCGACCGTACGAGGCAAGCGGGTCCCTCCGTCGCGTGCGTCCAGGCGACGTTTCGAGAACGCACCAGTGGCCCGGTTGGGCGAGACGTTCGGTTGGCTGGCTACCACTGTCATGGCGATAGCGGCCGTGACTTTCGTGCTCACGACCGTTCGCGGCGCGGGCTGAGTGCGCAGCGAGCGAACGCGTCCAGATCGGGACCGACACTCGAAGCCGAGGCTGCTGCGCCGATCGGCGCCTTCAAGGTGTGCCGAGGCAGCCTCAGGTGACCCCCGAGGTGATCGGCTGGCAGGCGTGGGGCATCCGCAACGCCGGCGCTACTCGCGCTCAGCTGGTGTACGGTGTGCATCCCATGGACCTCGGCTGGGTTTGCGCAGGTGCGGCCGGAGCTATCGCCGTCGCTGCCAGCGAGCTGCGCTCCGCGGCGCCCGCTAAGCCGTCACACAACACGCTCAGAATGGAGGACCTATGAATGACACACAGCTGGTGAAGATTCTTGGTCCATGGAAGCGCCGGCACCCGCGGGCAATCGCTGTCATTGCCATCGTTGACGGCATTGTCCTGGTCGCCCTCGCCATCTGCCTGATTGCCTTCGGCGTCGGTGGCTGGGTGCGCTTCGTGCTCCTGATATTAGGAGCCGTCTGGGCGTTCTACGGCGCCTACCGCTTCCCGCGAGCAATCCGCGCGACGCAGAACACCCACGACTGAGCGCAGCCGGCTCCGCTTGACGTTCGGTCTCGCCCCTGAACCGCGCGCCTGACCCGCAGCACTTGCCTGAGCTGGACGTCAACGAGCTGCCGGTCACCATCGGTGGGCCCTGGGGCCGGCTACGATTCGTTGAGCGGGATGGGTCCCGGACCCGACAACGTTCCGAGCCGGGAGCCATCGATCGTGATCGCAAGGGCGATCATCACTTCGTCAGTGCTGGACATCGGGGTGCAGCGCTGCCTCTATCACCCTCTGCCAAAATACGCGAAGGAGAACGACCCATAATCAGCTACCTTCTGCGCGCTGTCGATGGCACATCGAGCGAAGCGGCGAGCATCTCAGTCGACCTCGTACAACCAGGAGGTTCCCAGTCATGACGGATCAGTTATCGCGTGACGACGAGTCCAATCCTGACATCGCCGCCACAGAACAGCCAGCTGGGGAAGACGAGCGGCGCATTCCCGACGAGAGCTCCCTCATGGGTCGGAACGGCGTCGAGGAGGAGGTGCTTGCCGAGCTGGCACGCGCCGAAGGGATTATGAGCGATCCCTCGGCGCCTGACGATCCTGACGCACGAGGCGCGCAAGTCTGACGGCGCAGCGGATTGTGGCCCCGGCCAGCGCTCGTATCTCGGAGATTCAAGACTCGTGAGAGTTCTGCGCGACGCTTGGTAGCATTCATCAACCACGTGCAGCGTCGCAGATCAGTCGGGAAGCCCGAGCGAACACCAGTTGGCTGTTTGTGCGCCACAGCGGTGCATTGTAGTGCGATGACGGCGAAGCCACCCTGGGCTGAGCGCACGGCTGGAGCGTGCCCGTGATCCCGGGCCACCGCTCTGCGCACGGCTATCTGCCAATCAGCAGTTACGGCCTGATCGGCGACTGTCGCAGCGCTGCCCTGGTCGGCGCCGACGGAAGCGTCGACTGGCTGTGTCTCCCGCGCTTCGACGACCCCTCACTTTTCGCCCGCATCCTCGATGCCCGCGGTGGTGGCTCCTGGCAAATCCGACCCAGCGGGAGGCATGTTGCCAAGCAGCAATATCGCGACCGCTCCAATCTGCTCCGGACTGTCTACTCGACGTCGACCGGCGTGGTCACGCTGCTGGACTTCATGCCGGTCACCGCACCCGAGGTTGAGGATGATGCTCGCGCCCGGAGTGAACCTCGGCTGGTTCGCTTGATCGAGTGTCTGAGCGGGCAGGTGAACTTGGAATCGGTCATCGACCCCGCGCCCGACTATGGTCGGGCTCCGACCAGATTTATCTCCAGTTCCGGCAATTTTCACGGCGACGCCGGACCTCATCACTTCTGCATTCAATCGTCGCTTCCGCTGGTTCGGGCGCGACAGCGCTTCACCATCAGGGCGGGCGAGACGATCGCCTTCGGGCTGCGCGTCAGCCGCGCTGGGCACTGCAGCCGGCGGAAGTGGAGTGCGGCTCATGNNGCGCCCACGACCTCGCTCCCGGAGCGAATCGGCAGCTATCACAACTACGACTACCGATTCACGTGGCTGCGCGATGCGGCGTTTACCCTCTACGCCTTCTTCCAGCTCGGGTTGATCCATGAGGCTGACGCCTTCTTCAAGTGGTTACGCTTGATCGGGCTCGACCACCCCAAGCACGACATTCCCAACCTCTACACCCTGGACGGCCGGGCAACCGCGCCGGAGTCAACGCTCGACAACCTGTCCGGCTATCGCGGTTCGCGACCGGTTCGGATCGGCAATGCCGCGGCCAACCAACTCCAGCTGGACATCTATGGTGAGTTGCTCGACTCAGCGTATCTGTATGCGCGATTCGGCGGGGAGATCAGCCGAGCCATGTGGGATGAGCTCCGACCGGTGGTCGAGCTGGCGATCGAGCGATGGACAGAACCCGATCGGTCGATCTGGGAACCGCGCCGCGGTGACCAGCACTACACGTACAGCAAGCTGATGTGCTGGGTCGCCGTAGACCGTGGCTTGCGAATTGCCCGTCACTTCAAGCTGCCGCATCACGAGCGCCTGTGGGTGAAGACTCGGCGCGAGATCCACAGCACCATACAAAAGCGCGGCTGGAATGCCGATCTTGGAGCGTTCACCCAGACGCTCGACGGCGACACCCTCGACGCAGCCGTGCTCCGCATGGGCCAGACCCGGTTCCTACCCGATCACGACGTTCGTATGAAGAAGACGGTCGCGGCAGTCGGCGCGAAGCTGAGTGACGGCGGCGTGCTCGTCCGCAGATATCTCCGGAGCGGGCAAGACGAAGGCAAGGCCAGCGTCGAAGGATCGTTTCTCATGTGCTCGTTCTGGCTCGCCGACGCGATGGCGCACGTCGGCGAATTGGATCAGGCGCAGTCGCTGTTCGAGCGCCTGTTGGCGCTCGGGTCACCACTCGGGTTGTTTGCCGAGGAGGCCGACTCGGTCACGGGCAGCCTGCTCGGTAACTATCCGCAGGCGTTCACGCATCTCGCGCTGGTTGGCGCGGCGGTCAACATCGAGCGCGCCCGCAACGGCACGCTCGGCGAGAAGGGACTGCCCGCGCGCAGTGTGGCCGGGAAGGCGCGGACCGGTCACGGGCGGCGCATTCAGCCGGTGCCCAAACACTCCGCGCCGACCCGGAACCCGAGAAACCCATAGGTGATCGCGAGGATCCGTGGCGGGTGCGTCCTGACGGTTCGCTCAGAGCCCGCCCTGTGCGCTCATATACTGCTGCTCCTGTGCGGGCGTCATGCGCGCGTTGAGATTGCCCATGATCCATAACGAGCCAATGACGATGACGAGAACGACGATGACCATCGCACCGAGCATATACAGGCGCCACTTCTGCTGCGTCGTCATGTTCAGGTGGAGGAAAAAGACCAGTTGCAGCGCGAACTGGACCAGCGCCAGCAGCACCAGTGCCGATACGAGCACGCCGTTCGTGGACGCATGACCGACGACCAACAGATACGCCGCGACTGTCAGAACAATTGATCCCGCGAAGCCGAAGATATACCCGCGCAAGCTGGCACTCCTCGTCTCGGCCGGAAGGATGCTCGGCCCAGCATGGTCGCTCATACTCGCGCAGCCCCCATGAGATATACGATCGTAAAGATAAAGATCCAGACCAAGTCGAGGAAGTGCCAGAAGAGGCTGAGCAGCGTGAGCCTTCGTACATTGCCCCTCGTGAGACCGGTCTTGCGGATCCTCACCGCGAGCACAGCCATCCACAGAAGGCCGATCGTGATGTGGAGGCCATGGGTCCCGACCAGAGTGAAGTAGGCCGACAGAAATCCGCTCCGCGTCCAGCTGCTGCCGTGGGTCACCAAGCTGTGAAAGTCGGTGACTTCGATGCTCAAGAACACCAGCCCAAGCACAAACGTTGCCGCGAACCAGCCCAGCACCTGCGCCTTCCGGTTACCCCGAGCAGCGAGCACACCCAGGCCACAGGTAAAGCTACTCATCAGGAGAACAAGAGTCTCAACGAGAACCTCGGGCATGTTGAAAATCTGATAGCCGGCGGGCCCGCCAAAGGTATTGTCGCGGAGGACCGCATAGGTCGCAAACAGGCCCGCGAACAACACGCAGTCGGTCATGAGGTAGACCCAGAACCCGAAGATCGCTTTGGCCTCTACCTCGATGTCGCGTGCGTCCGCCTGGCCGCCGGCCGCGAACTCCGCTGCGCTCACACGAGCACTCCTTGTCGAGATGACTCGAGCCTTGCTACCTCGGCCGCCCGTATGGTGTACTCGCTCTCGTCGGTACTCGTGGTTCGGATCGCCGCCGTGATGAGAATCCCGAGGACTGCGAGAATCGTGAGCCAGTAGATATGCCAGATCAGCGTGAAGCCCACCACAAAGGCGAAGCCACCGACGAACATGCCAACGGGGGTGTTCTTCGGCATGTGAATGTCGCCGAACGCTCGCGTTTCTGGGGGAGCGGCGTCCTCCTGCTTCGCCGCCCAAAATGGATCGCGCCCATGCACGACCGGGATGGTGGCAAAGTTATAGACCGGGGGCGGTGAGGTGGTCGTCCACTCGAGCGTTCGTCCATTCCATGGGTCGCCATCGACGTCTCGGGTCGTAGCTCGTTGGCGGATGCTGACCCCCACCTGAAGGATGAGCAACGCGAGCCCCGCTGCGATGATCAGCGATCCGAGGCCTGAGATGATGAACAGTGGTTGCCAACCGGTGGACGCCGCGTAGTGGTCGAGACGCCGGGTCGCACCCATGAAGCCGAGGATGTAGAGCGGCACAAAGACGACGATGAAGCCGATGAACCAGCACCAGAACGAGTACTTCAAGAGCCGTTCGTTGAGTCGGAAGCCGCAGACCTTCGGGAACCAGTAGATCAGACCGGCAAAATCGCCGAAGAGGACGCCGCTGACCAGCATGGTGTGGAAGTGCGCGACCAGGAACAGGCTGTTGTGCAACTGGAAGTCGATCGCCGGCATCGCGAGCATCACACCTGCGACCCCACCGATGGTAAACAGGCCGACGAAGCCCATGAACCAATACATCGGGGTCGCGAATTTTATTCGCCCCCGGAACATCGTCGCAAGCCAGTTGAAGATCTTGACGCCGGTCGGGACCGCGATGATCATGGTCATGATCCCGAAGAAGCCGTTGACGTCCGCGCCGGCACCCATGGTGAAGAAGTGGTGCACCCAGACCGAGAAGGCGAGAATGGTGATGGCGACGAGGGCCGCGACCATCGAAGCGTAGCCGAATAGCGGCTTACGGGAAAAGGTCGCCACCACCTCTGAATAGATGCCAAAGGCGGGGAGAACGAGGATGTAAACCTCTGGATGCCCCCACGCCCAAATCAGATTGACGTACATCATCATATTGCCACCCCCTCCGCCGGTGAAGAAGTGGGTCCCGATGGCCCGATCGAGGAAGAGAAGGGCGAGGGTGACGGTCAGAATTGGGAAAGCAAACATGGCAAGAAACATGCTGCACAAGACACTCCATGCAAACATGGGCATCTTCATCAACGTCATTCCCGGACAGCGCATCCTGAGGATCGTGACAAAGAAGTTGACGGCCGCGAGCAGGCTGCCGATGCCGGCGATCTGGAGGCTCCAGATCCAGTAACTCACCCCAACTCCGGGACTGTATTGGAGCTCCGAGAGCGGAGGGTACGCCAACCACCCGGCTGCGGAGAATTGGCCAATCCCCAGAGACACATTGACGAGCGCCATTCCCGCGGCAAAGAGCCAGAAACTCGTTGCATTGAGGAAGGGAAAGGCGACATCGCGGGAGCCGATCTGCAGCGGGAGGACGAGGTTGATGATGCCGAACATCAGCCCCATGGCGACAAAGAAGATCATGATCGTCCCGTGCGCGGAAAAGAGCTGCTGGAACATGCTGGTGGGGATGACACCCTGTGACGAGCCCACCGACGTGGCCTGCTGGAGACGCATCAGGAGAACGTCAGCACCGCTGCGGACGAGCATCGTTATGGCAACGAGGATGTACATCACCCCAAGTTTCTTGGGGTCGACGGTCGTGAGCCACTCCGTCCAGAGCCATCGCCACCGGCGCTTGTAGGTGACGAGGGCTGCGAGCGCAAGTAGCGCCAGAGCCATGCCGACGACCGCGCCCTCGGTGATCAGAGCATGGAGGAACGCACCCCAGGTCAGGCGGCCTGTGATCTCATTCGCGATGATCATGGCTGCCGCATGTCGTTGCCGACGAGCATCAGCTACTCCCCGGCGCCATGTTCATCGAGGGGCTTCCCGGCGCCATGTATCGCAAGATGATCGACGAGAAGAGCGAAGCATCACTATCGGTGAAGCACGAGATGGGTGCGTTCTCGGTGGGCCGAGCGAGTACCGAATACGCTTGCTGGTCGAGGGTCTTAGGTGAACGCAGAGTCGCATCAATCCACTCTCGGAAGGCAGGCATGGATCTGGAGCTGGTCGAAAAAGTCATCCCCGAGAACCCGGCTCCGCTGATATTTGCTGACAACCCACGGAACGTTCCCGCCGAGCTTGCCTCCAGGTGGAGTTGTGTCTGCATACCAGGCATGGCATAGATCTGCCCGCTCAACTGCGGTATCCAGAAGGAGTTCATCGGGGCATCAGAGGTGAGGAGCAGGTCGACTGGCGTGTCATTGGGGATAACCATCTCGTTCACGCACGCGACGCCCTGGTCGGGATAGATAAACAGCCACTTCCAGTCCAATGACACGACCTGGATCGTCAAGGCCTGAGTCTTGGAGTCGAGGGGCTTAAACGGGTCCAAACTGTGCGCGCTGTTCCAGGTGATGATCGACAGGATCACTATCAGCGCGGAGGGATAGATCCACCAGACTGTTTCAAAGCGCTTGCTGCTGGCGAGTGTTGGTGAATACTGTGCCTTGGTGTTGCCTTCGCGGTACTTCACTGCGAACGCGACAACCAGACCGAGAACTGGGATGACGACGAACAGACTCAGCAGTGCCGTGATGATGATGAGGTGCTGCTCTTGAGAAGCAATCGGTCCCTTTGGCTCGAGCACTGAGATATCGACGCTGCGCAGATAGGCGGCCAGTACCACGAGCGCGCCCACGATCGCCAGCACCAGTAGGGCCACGGCGGCTAGAACACGTTTGGACCTCCCGATGACGGGCATGTTTACTCCAAGTCCAACGCTCGTCAAATCTCCGGGGCGGCGCATTCAGCCGGTGCCAAACCCCCCGCGCCAACTCGGAACCCACGAAACCCATAGACGCGCGACGCTCCGCACCACCAAGAAGGTGCTCGATGACGTGGTCGGGACAGTTGCCGTGAAACTGACACGTTGGTTTGAATGCCGAACTGTACTCCCTCCCGGTGAGCGGGTGGCACTGCGCCACCCGCTCCCCCCATCTGGCCGTT
>PKWB01000004.1 GCA_003131685.1 Candidatus Dormiibacterota bacterium | reverse complement strand
TTACTGAAAGGTCCAGGCTAGTTGATCGGCAAGGTGGTCGCGGGCCGTGTCGTAAGCGATCGGGGGGGATCTGGCTTCGGCTTCAGAGGTTGAGTGGGTACCTAGGTGGGCGAGAGTATCGGCAAGGACCCGATGCCAGGCATACATATGAAGCCCGGCCACGTCTTTGACGCGACCTTAGGTCTGCGGGCGCCGTCGGTTTGGAAGCCTAAGCGTGGCCCTGATGACGGGCTCGGGAACAAATCAGGGGGCCAGCGGTTGCAGGACTAAGGGCTAACGCTGGCCCGATATCCTCCCGCCAGGGGTTGGTCCTCATGGAATCAAGGCGTCCTGATCTCGAATCTCGCGGGCTCGGTTCCAAGATCGGTGGTCGGGCGCCTCGAGCACCGTCCCGATCCCTGGTGGCTACCCGCGATGGGCGGTTGCGCATTGCCCAAGTCCCCAAAGGCAACCGTCAAGATCGATGCAGACGGTTGGGCTTGAGGACAACCCGCCGAGGCTGCCTGGGGCGAGGATGGAGACTGAGACCTGTACCAACCAATTCGCGATTTCCTTACTCTTGGCCCCCGAGTTCGGCGGTCACGGCACGAACCGGCGAAGGCGGCGGGCACCGTGACCCACCGCCTCAGCGATCAACTTGGGCAAACGCGCCTTGGTCCACATGCTTAGAATTTAAGGATGCCGTCCCCCTCGATGAGATCCCGATCGGTTCGTGGGGCCCCACCAAATACCCAACTCGCTTGGATGCTTGACGACGGAGCCCGGTTCTCCGGTCAGCGATTGCGCTTGGCTCGCCAGTATCGGGGTTTCACACAGCTTGAACTCGTCTCGGCCGCCGATGGATTGGTTTCGGGTCCCGCCATATCCCAGTACGAGAACGGCCAGACCTGGCTCCCCGGGACCCCGATTATCGCGAAGCTCTCGGAGGTCCTTGGCTTCGATCCATCCTTTTTCTTTCCTCAGGAGCCACAGCGAGACCTGCCGGAGGTAATGCCATTCTTCCGGAAGCAGCGAGGCTATCGCGCCCGGGATATGGAAGCGATTAGTGCGCGGGCACAGCTGGCCCGGCTCGTCGCCCGCTCCCTCGGTGCGATGTCTGGAGCGGCGCCAGCGAGCATCCCGCGCCATGCCCTCAAATCCCTCGCCCCGGGCGCCATCGAGAGAGCTTCTGAACAGACCCGCCGCGACTGGAACGTCGGGTTCGGGCCCATCAGCGACGTGGTGCATCTGCTGGAGTCGCATGGGGCGATCGTGCTCCGAGCCAGCCATGAGACCAACGCGGTCGATGCCTGCTGCGTCAACTTCGAAGACCGCCCAGTCATTGTGCTTCGCCGAGCTACGGCCGATCCCTTGCGATCGCGTTTCGACGTGGCTCATGAGCTGGGTCATCTCGTCCTTCACACCGAAAGGACCAAGGCTAAATCTCTCCTCGAGACCGAGGCCGAGCGCTTCGCCTCGGCGTTTCTCATGCCCGCAAGACCCTTGCGATCCGCATTGCCGGCGGTGCCAAACGCCGACGAGCTCGCTCGCCTTCGCGTCCATTGGGGCGTGCCGTTCGAAGCGCTGATTCGACGCGCCCGCGAGCTAGGTCTGTGGACGCCAAGCCAGTGCGATCGCGTCGGCGTTGATCTCCGCGCGCGCGGATGGCTTCCGATCGAGCCGCATTGGTATGGACCATTCGGTGCCGAGCGCCCCGACCGGCTACACCGCTGCCTGGAGGCGGTCCAGTCGCGCGGGGAAACCATGGAAAGCATCCAGCGGCGCGTTGGGTTGACGCCACACGGCCTTCAGGAGTTAACGGGATGGTCCCTCGCTTGACTCAAATGCCGACCCGACGTGAGCGCCCTACGCGCGCCCGTTGGACGTGGTCTGAGATCGGTGAACCCAACAGGCTTCAACCGCGATATCGCATATCACCCAGCGGCCTGGCCAGCGGATGACACGCTCGATCGAACCGGCGGAGTCCGTGCCACCGAGTGACGTCCTTCGTGAGTTGACGACACTTCGACATCTGCTCACGGACGAATGGCTCGCGATGTCGCAATCGGCTCTGCTCACGTTCAAGGAGCGTCAAGGCACCGGCTTCTTCTGGCGCGACACTCGCTCGTACGGTGAGTCCCCCGCAACACAAAGCCTGGCGAGCACGTCGAGAGCTTTCATGGCTCTCGTTACGCTCGATCGCTGTGCGCCTCTGGCACCTCTCCGAGATAGTTGGGGCTCGGAACTCCACAAGGTCCTGACGACTGTGCAGGATCAAGAGCAAGCGCAGGATGGGAAGGAGTCCGCGCTCGACGAAGAGAACACCTTCGAGGTGGCGCACGTTGCAGATCTCTTCCTGGCCGCGCAATTTCTGCAGCGATTCAATCATCCTGCATGGGGTGCCGACGCGCTCACGCAGTACACAAGGCTTATCGCTCGCGTTTCCAACACGCTGGTGACGCGGGTTCGGGATGCAGTGCCGGCCAAGCGGCAAGATTCGCGCGGACAGTTGTTATTCCAAAATCCTCTGGAGGAGTCAGCGCACTACTTCGTGACCCTCCACACATTGCGCGCTCTACACATCCTCGCTGGCATTGACGGCGGGCACGTCGAACTTGACCCTTCAGATGTCGACCAGGTAGTTGAAGAGTGTCGTCGCTTCTGCGTTGAGCAGTGCTTTGCGGTCGCGTCAGGTCTCCGCGGTCACCACGATATTCTCCGCTTGGTCTTCGCCGGCGTCGCCTACTGCCTCTACGCGCCAGACCCTGACCCTGCCCTCGTGCATGCGTTCGTCGAGACCCTCGCCAATACGCAGCACCCCAATGGATCATGGCCCGCGACTCATCCCATCATGCGTGGGCCAGGGCAAGCTCCCTGGTATATCACCAGCCACGAGGTGGCGCTTTGTCTGACTTGGCTCTATTTCAAGCCTGAAGTCGAGGAGCACTGCCGCACGTTGCTACTTGCGATGATGGCGCGATACTTTCGGCAGTGGGTTTTGCCAACCTATAACAAGGTGTCGGCGACTGCTAAGGACGGCACTTCGCAGGATTTTGCGGGTTGGCAAGATGACCATACGGTCACGCGCCAGGTCATCGTGGGGTGGGCCACAGCGATCGTCGCTCATTTTGCAGCGAACTACTACCTGGTCTTAAATGAAGCCTGTAATCGTGAGGTCGTGCGCGAGCTGAACCTTGCACCGATTGCTCGTCATCTTCGCGCCGAGATACCGACTCCTGGCGAAGCTCCTGCAACGCCTATGGCCTCGTTGCAGAGCCGACCAGGCGCTGCTTCCGCCTGGTTCGATCTCCCGCCACTGGCATGGGCACCGGTGCGTCTTGACGCCTCGGAAATTGCCGGCTACTTGCGCTCACGCTGGACCGATGGTTCTCCCGCCGCCACACACTCCGAAGCTCTTGCCGAAAAGGTGCTCTCCCCGATACTCGATGATCCTGCTGCCCGGCCGGCACGGGAAACGCGGTCCGGAATGCTCGGTGGACCTCCCGGAACGAGGAAGACATCCTTGGTAAAACGACTCGGCGAGGTGTTGGGCTGGCCGGTCATCTCCGTGCCTGCGTCGGTGCTCTTCAGTCTTGGTTTCGACATGCTCGAAAGGCGTGCCGACGAAGTGTTCCGGGTAATCGGCGAATTGACGAGTTGCGTCATCCTCTTTGACGAATTCGAGGAACTGTTCCGCGATCGAAGCATCCCTGACAGTAAACCAGCAGAGGCATCGGAATCCGACGCGTCGGGCGGGGCCTTGGGCGATGTCGTGACTGCCAAGAAGCCCAACATCCCCGCGGGCGCCGGTTCTGAGCGCACGATTGCTGCGTTCACGACTTCGTCGATGCTCCCGAAACTACAGGATCTCCACGAGCGCGGACGATGCTTGATTGTATTGGCGACTAACGACCAGCATCGTATCGATCCAGCGGTGATGCGACCAGGACGGTTTGACTATTGGCTTGAAGTGCTTCACCCGTCCTCGACGCGAGTGCTGGAGTATCTGCACCACGATGACGAGACCGCGCGCCTTATCAAGGATCTGCGACAGTCCAAACAGGAGTTCGAGCAGAGCCGAGCCGCTGTCGAGGAGTGGATAGGCAAACTCGACGAGCTTCAACGGAAGGCGATTCCTTTCGCGGTGGCCGAGGCTGCAATGCGCTCTGCACGGTCGACAGTGCCGCCTTGGGATCAGATGAAGACGTTGCTCGATTGGTGGGCCAATAGCAGTCGCAGCTACCGCAAACGAACTGATAACGACGTCACACCGCCGCCGCTCGCGACTGTAATGTTGGGACCATCATGACACCGACCTACGTCGTGTTCGAAGGTATCGATGGTGCCGGGAAGACGGCCGCTGCGGCGGCGCTCGACGCAATGTTGTCCCGTGCCTTCTACACAGCGATTCACCTCGCCGAACCCAGCTACAGCCGGTTCGGAGTTAAGGCTCGTGAGCTCATGAGCAATGGGGGTCAACGTGACGTTGCGCTGGAGCAGTCACTCTTCACTGCTGACCGTATCGAACACGTTAGTCAAAAGATCGCACCGCTCCTGGAGTTCGTGCGGCGCGTCGAGTCGTTCTTGATCCTCCAAGACCGCTACTACTTGTCGGCCCCTGTGTATCAGGCGAATACCAGAGATCAGATGACTGCATTACTTCAGGCACAGCAGCGGATCGCCCCGATGCCTGATCGGGTCTTTCTCCTCGATGTGGACGCGGCGATTGCTGCAGCGCGGATCGACGCTCGCGGGGGTGAACGTGCTGATGACGTTCGTCTGCTCTCTGAACGACGCGAACGCTATACCGCCCTGGCAGCGACCTCTGGTGAACCGGTGACGATCGTGGATGCCTCGCGACCCTTAGACGTCGTTGTGAGTTCCGTGTGGCACGAGTTGCGACTGCCTCAGCGCAACACCGCTTCGGAGGCTGAGCGAACGTGAAGAAGCGAGATGAACTCCATGCTGTCATCGGCGTCTGGTTTCGAGGCCCGCTGACGTGGTACGTCAGGCGGTCGCTGCAGATGGAGAACTATCCAGGAGTCTGGAGCTTGCCTTCGGTGCGCATTGCGCGCGATGAGATTCTGGATCCCGCCAACCTTGAATTGGCAGCGCCGGCGTTCCGACGAATGTCGGCGCAGCGCCTGGGCGGAGCGCCAATCACGGTGCAGCAGTACTTGGTGTCGGGGTCTTCAGAGAACAACCCCATGCATATTCAAGTCACCCTCCATCTCTACGCCATCGACTTCGCAACCTCTCCGCGCCTGAACCCAGCATATATGACTGAAGCACGCTGGATGAGCGCTGCTGAGTATCGCCGGGCGAGCGCCGGGCAGCAATGTGGTCTCTGCTTGCGCCTATGGTCGGATCACGCCTGGTTACTAGGGCTGGCGGAACAGCCCTTCGAGCTGGCTGCTCACTCATGAGTACCGATCGACGGTCGAATTCCTGCCTCTTTGTGTCCCATTGCGTGCTCGCACAATGTGTCATGGCTACCGGACGTGTAAAGACCCATCCATCGATGGTCGAGTCGGTGGTGCGCTTCTGCCTCGAGAATTCCGTTAACATCATGCAAATGCCCTGCCCTGAAACGCGGCATGCGGGCTTGGGCCGGGAACCGAAGGGAAAGGCGTGGTACGAGGCGCATGGCTTACGAGCGAGCGCTGCCGGAATCGCCGACGGACAGGCGGCGTACATGGACGAGCTCGTCGCCGCAGGGTGCGTCATATTGGGTGTGGCGGCCATCGAGTTCTCTCCCGCTTGTGCGGTGAATTACCTGAATCGAGGGAGCCGCATCGTTCCCGGCAGCGGCATCTACATCGAAGAGCTACGTCGAGCCTTGCTGGAGCGTCACCTCGACGTTCCGATCGTCGGCATCTCTCCGCGTTGGCCGGGAAAGGCGAAGAGGGACTTGACTGCGTTACTCCCGGTGGCCAGCGTGGCATGACCACTTTCTCGCGTGATGTCGATCTCGCGAAAGCCAGAGTATCGACCGACGCCAGCGCGATCGACCCTCTTGCGGAGTGGCCTCATCTCGCTCACGCCTATCAGAGCCTGATCGAGGCTGATGATCTGGACTCCAGCGCACTGCGCCGTCTCGGGTTGATCCCAAACGTTCTGGAACTGCTTGGCGATGTCTCCACAAGCCAGGTGCTCGACGCAGGCACTGGAACGAGTTGGCTGTTTCGGCACGTCGCACCCAAGCGTGCTTTCGCATGCGATCTGGCTCGGCCTTCGACGCTCGCCGACGGTGTGACCTTCCGAATCAACGACCTGGCGGCCCTGAGCTGGCCTGATAGCGAGTTCGACATCGTCGTTGCGAGCCTTGTCCTCATGTACTGTCCGGATCTCCACGCGGCCTTGCGAGAACTTCGCCGCGTCACCCGAGATGGCGGGCGGCTGATTATTGCGCTCATGAACCCATACTTCTATCGCACGGGCGAGGTCGAAGATGATGGCGCCTTCACTATTCGCCGGCCTGTCGATGCGCCACGCGCCTTACCGTTGTATATCGCGCAGACGGTTGGCCCGCTCACGTATTTTCATCGTTCGCTGCCGGAATATGTGAACGAACTCGTGCGATCCGGGTGGAGTGTGACCGAGCTCCGCGACTGGCACATCAACATGAGCGATTACCGGACGGCGACCACCGGGAAGCTCCGCGCACGGTGCAATCGAACGGATCTCGTGCCGATGTTCACGTTCCTCTCGTGCTCAGCATCGTAAGCTGCGCTCGCCGGTCGATCACTGGGATCGCGGGCACGACGGCACTTGGAGAGGAGGCATCCCGGTCTCAGGCTATCCACCGAGGGGTGCAATTCGCCGACATGCTCGATCGTCGTGCATCGGCTCACCCCGACAGAAAGAGCCGTCCGCACATCCGATTCTGGGAACACCGCCAACCAGAAGTTATACTAGCGCCGGTTGTCGGTCTATATCGTGTGCTCGACGCAGACGATCTCCACACTATCTGGTATCGGCCATCGATACATCCCCTAAATGTGAGGGAAGGGTTAGCCACATGACTCGCGCCGCCGGCCTTGTGCCCTCGCCTGTGTGCACTCGATGCCATCCGGCCTGACTCCTCTGGTGGTGGTCACCGGACCAGGAGGCGTCAGAGCGCCGCAGGCACTGACGAAGCTCCAAGAGTTTGCCGCACGACCACCCCACAACATGACCATCGCCATCCGTGAACTAGACGACCAGCTCGTGCCCGAGTATCAACGGCAGTACCCAGACGATGGCCCGCAAGCACGACGCATGGAGCGTTTTGGGCTCCCGGAGCTGCTGCTTCGGCCAAAAGAGATCATCCTCGAACTGTGGCGGCGCGTGGCGGAGACGGCGATCAGGGAGTGTGCCTTCGAGCGAGATCACGGGGTCGATATGGCGATCCTCTCCTTTCACGCCATCTTCTACAACAACCGAAGTCGCGAGTTCTTCTCGCCAGTCGATGTCGCCTTCCTCAGGGAGCGACTCTTGGCCTATGACTTTGAGCTGAAACGGATTGTCACACTCATCGACGACATCTATGACGTGTTTCGCCACTTGGCGTCGCCACCGCATGTCTTCCAGCTCTCAGTGCGATCGGATCCAATCAAGAAGACGACACAGGCGATTCTCAACCTACAGCTGGCGCTCGATTGGAGATCCTTCGAACTTCTTCAGGCCGGCCAACTTTGCCGCTCGGCGGGCCTTCCTCGAAGTGCTCATGTCGAGTTGTCCGTCAAACATTCGCTCAATGTCGGCTATCGAGTCATCATCGAGGGCAGTCCTACCCTGTACATCTCGCATCCGATAACCATCCTTCGTCACGATCTTGACTTTCAGCGTGATGTTCAATCCCTTGGGGCCGAGCTCTTGCGTGCCGAGCTGCCGGCGCCTATTACTCCCACCTCAATCGATGAGTTGCGACTCGCCGCAACGGGCTCGGGGTCGGAGCGCCGCTATCATCCCCGGTTGACGCAGCGCTGGCTTCCGGAAGACGCGTACCTGGAGACACATGCGGGCGACCTTTTATTCGAACCACCACGCAACCTGGGACTGAATCCCCTCGATCCTGATCAAGCTCTTGGCGCTGATGCCGATGAATTTCTGAGTGGTCTGCTCTTGAACCTCGTTGACTCGCTCAACGCTCACATCGCTTCTCGTGACCGCACCTTGGTCGAGCAAGCAAGCTTGCTTATTGTCTGGCGGCCTCTACTCAAGGGCATCCTCTCCCAAGGTGTCAAAGCGGAGATCGAGCATCGCAACTCCCTCCGTCAGCATCGACTGCTGCCAGCTGATGGCACCCCTTGTTTCGTCTACTCTCCCGACGCCGACTTGGCGGATTTCCGACTCAATGCACTTCTCGAAGCTCTAAGGCAACGGGCGCGACATCGGTCAGGAGCCGTGCTCAGTGACGAACATATCGCTCAGCTTCGAAGCTCGCTTCGCATTCAGTCTGGCATCACGCGCAACTTGACCCGAGGGGCCGCTGACCCGGACGAGATCTTTGCCGCATGCCAGGGCGTCATTGCGGATTTGGTCGTCGTTGGCGATCGCGATGAGAGTGCACTCGGTGGTACTCCTGAAGTTGAAGAACAAGCTGCAGCAGATGACGCGTGGGTTGAGGAGGTGCGACGAGTCAACGGCCTTGATCCGTTGGCGGTGTTTCTGAGCGATGGTGATTTCGTAGAGCGTAAGACGAGATCTATCCACGAATTTGTCGAGCTTGTCATCGAGAGATGGTCAGCGAAATGAGAAGGAGCAATATGAGAATCGAAAACCCCGCCACAGTGACGCTGTTTGTAGACGACTCAGCCGAGGCTGTCCAAGCTCGTCAGGCACTCGATGAAAACAAGATTGACTACCGGGTCCTCCCTGCGGACGGTCCGGAGGTCCCGGGGATTGAAGTCGACGGCGAGTATTACGGGGGTCTTCAGCAAATCGAGTCCTTGGCCGTGATGCTTGCTGACGAGTCAAACGGCCTCGGCTGACCCAGAACGGCGCGGATCGTTGCAGCCGACATAGCAATGGGATATCCGCTCCCGGGCACGCGATGTCTGACCTGACTGCGGTGGTCTGCGATATTCGTTCCGTGGTCAGCCGCGGATGCCGCATCCGTCGAAGCATCGCAGACGTTTGGGGTAACGGCGGTTGAGTGCAGACTCGGCTCTTGCTAGCCTGGCAAATATGTGGGGTTTCGGAGTCTGCTACGCCGCCGGAATCTGTCGTGACCATGGGTAGCGCTGTAGGCGAGCGAGCCTGGCAACCGGAAGTGCTGCGGCTCAACGCGCTCTGTCCCTACTACACAATGTTCCCCGTCGATTTTCCTCTCAGCGTCCTCCCCGCCGCCCGGTCGGATGGCTGGGTACTCGACCCGTTCTGCGGGCGGGGGACAACCCTTTTTGCCGCGCGCCTCCGAGGCCGGCCCTGTGCTGGTATCGATGTCAACCCAGTCGCGGCTGCTCTTGCCAAGGCCAAGCTTGTCGACATCCACGCCGAGACCGTCATCGGTCTGTGCCGCAGGCTTTTGCACTGCGATGCACCCAGGGTGGAGGTGCCGCGTGATCCGTTTTGGGGGTGGTGCTTTCACCCAGACACTCTTGTGGAGATCTGCGTGATTCGCCTTGCACTGCTTAACGCCCCCGATACGGCGGCCAGCATTGCGCTGCGCGCTCTCATGCTCGGAATCCTGCACGGGCCGCTACGCCCGTCCCGGATGTACTTATCGAATCAGATGCCGCGGACCTACGCGACCAAACCCGCCGCGGCGATACGCTACTGGGAGCGTCACGAGCTCAGACCGCCGCGTATCGGGGTGCTCGAGACGGTGCGCCGGCGCGCCCGGTACTCGTTGGCGCAGTTGCCTCGGAAGGTGCCGGGGTGGGTGGTTCAAGGGGATGCCACCGAGGTGCTCGAACGTTGTGACCAGAAGTTCGCGACAGTGATCACCTCGCCGCCATATTTTGGGATGCAAACCTACCTGCCTGACCAATGGCTCCGAGCGTGGTTCCTCGGAGGACCACCGACGCCCGTCTATAGTGCGGCAGATCAACTGCCACAGGGGAGTCAGTCTCAGTTCGTCGAGGCTCTCGCGCGCGTGTGGCGGTCCACCGCCGCGCACTGTTCGCCGGGAGCGACTTTGGTGGTCAGATTTGGCACGCTACCATCGCGTTCGATTGATGCAGAGGGATTGTTCCGGCGCTCACTGTCTACCGCCGATGCTGGTTGGCAGATCACCTCAATGCGTCCGGCGGGGTCACCGCCCAAGGGGCGTCGTCAGGCTGACCAGTTCACCGTTTCCACCGCCTTGACTTCGGAGTTCGACTGCACCGCAGTCCTGTCCTCGTAGCTACTAGCCTGGACCTTTCAGTAA
>PKWB01000163.1 GCA_003131685.1 Candidatus Dormiibacterota bacterium | reverse complement strand
ACATCACCGTCAACGCGATCGTTCCCAATGCGATCACCCGGATGATCTCGACGATTCCAGGGATGGCTTCGCTGGTCGAGGCGGCCGAGCAGGGCGAGCCACTTCCGGCGACGGTGCGCAAGCAGATGGGCATGGGCACGCCCGACGACGTGGCGCCCCTGCTCGTATTCCTGAGCTCGGACGAGGCTGCAGGCGTCACCGGTCAGTGCGTCGGTCTTGGCGGTGACAAGCTCTCGCTCTGGGCACACCCGAAGGAGATCTCGGTCGCCTACCGCGACGGCGGCTGGACGGCCGACGCGATCGCCGAGGTGTGGTCGACGTCGGTGGGCTCCCAGCCCGAGACGTACGGCATCCCGTTTCTCGGGGGAACCACCTGACCTGAGCTAGGTTGGCGGCTGCTGGGTCGGCTGCTGCTCCGGCGGCGACTGCTCGGTCCGCGGCTGCTCCGGCGGCGGCTGCTCCGGCGGCGGTGTTCCTTCGGGCGGGGGTCGCTCCGGAAACTCCGGAATCGCGACGCCGGCCGGTACCGGGGTCATGGTCAGCGCCGCCAGGTTGTAGACAACCGTGACCGCGAGGATCGCCACCGCCGCGATCAGCCCGATGCCCACGTTGATGTTGAAGAGCGATGCCGTATCGAGGCCCGGAATGCTCGAGCCCTCACTCGACGAGATCTTCGACAGCAGCACGTCGCTGACGTGGAAGTGGTCGAGGATCAGGAGGCCACCCGCTCCCGCGGCAAAGATCACGGTGACCAAGGCTCTGCTCCGCGCCGCCACGAGGCCGACCACCCCGAGCATCGAGGTCAGCAGCGCGAGGAAGATGCTGATCAGCGCAAGAAATGCGAGGAGCTGCGGCCCGATGTTCGCCGACGAGGTGTCCGCGCCCGCCGCGTTGTTCTGGTTGCACGCGGCCGGCACCGACCCGACCAACGGGTTCTTCCCGAAGGCGATCTGCCAGCCGCTGTACGTGAGGATGTCGGTGCTGCCGAGGGCGTTGACGCAGTCGTTCACCTGGGCCGCCTGGGCTCCGGTCACCCCCTGAGTCGCGTCGATCGACGAGAGCGCCGCCCGGGTGGTGGTCGGGTTGCACGACACCCCGGCGAAGACCAGGAAGAACGAGAGGATGACCAGCAACAGGAGAAAGGGGCTGACGCGGCGGGCGCCCGGCTCGCCGACGAGGGAACGCAGGCTCACGCGGGTAATGAAGAGGTCATCTCAGCCGACCCGATCGCCGGGGGCGCAGGGGTGATCGGGGCGGAGCAGGACCACCCGCTCCGATCCCCCCTGGTACACGCCGAGCACGAGCACCTCACTCCGGACCGGGCCGATCTGCCGCGGCGGAAGGTTGACGACCGCGACCACCGAGCTCCCGGTGAGCTGTTCGGGGGTGTACCGATCGGTCAGCCGGGCCGACGAGTTCCTCGTGCCCAGCGGTCCGGAGTCGATGACCATGCGATAGGCGGGGCGTCGCGCCTCCGGGAACGCCTCGCAACTCACCACCGTGCCCACGCGGATGTCGACACCGAAGAACTGCGCCGCATCGATCTCCGCCGACGCGGGGCTCGCTCCACTCACGCGACGCAGTGTATCGGCCCACCTATACTCGCCCGCGATACCTGACCCCGTTCGGAGGGAACGTCATCGCGGGATTGCGCCGCCTCACCGTGGTCACGACCGCAGCGCTGCTGCTCGGCGCCTGCGGAGGGCCGTCGCTCAACGCCACCACGCTGCTGAAGACGACCAAGACCGTCCTCGACAGCACGGCATCGTTCCATTTCGTGCTCACCAGCGCCAATGTGACCGGATCTGGAGCGCAGCTCACCGGCGGAAACGGCGACATGAAGCGACCGGACAGCATGTCCGGCGTGCTCCAGGTGTCCATCTTCGGCCTGGCGGTGAGCGTTCCGGTCGTCTCGGTCGGCGGGAGCTTCGCAGTCAAGCTGCCGACCGGCTCCGGGTTCACCACCGCCAATCCGTCCGACTATGGCTTCGCCGACCCGGCCAAGCTCATCGACCCGAACAATGGGCTGTCCTCGCTGCTGCTCAAATGCCAGTCGCCACAGGTCGAGAGCGACGATCGATACAACGGCGAGGCGTTGCACGAGATCGGCTGCTCGCTCCCGGGGAGCGCGGTCGCGGCACTGCTCACGAGCGCTGACCCGTCGAAGACCGTCGCCGCAACCTTCGGCATCGACACCGGGACCAGTCAGCTCCGCCGGGTGGTGCTCACCGGGCCATTCATCAGCAAGACCACGGACACCACCTACACGCTCGTTCTTACCAACTATGGCGAGAACGTGTCAGTGACGCCGCCACCCGCCATCGGGTGAACACGCGCCGGCGCTGGATCCTCGCCATCGCGGCGGCCTCGGTGCTCGTCGCCGCCATGGACACGTATGTCATCGTGCTCGCGCTGCCCGCGATCATGGCCGACGTCGGCGTCGGCGTCGATCAACTCCAGGCGGCGACACCGATCGTCAGCGGCTTCCTGCTCGGCTACGTGGTGGTCATGCCGCTCCTCGGGCGGCTCTCCGACCTGTACGGCCGGCGCCCCCTGCTCATCCTCTGCCTCGCGGTCTTCGCGGGAGGTTCGCTGGTCACCGCGTCGGCGACCGACCTCGGCTCGGTGGTCGCGGGCCGGGCGCTCCAGGGGCTCGGCGGCGGCGGGCTGGTCCCGGTGACGCTGGCCCTGGTGGCGGATCTCTGGCCGGCGGAACGCCGCAGCCTGCCGCTCGGCGTCATCGGAGGTGTGCAGGAGTTGGGCAGCGTCCTCGGTCCGCTCTACGGCGGGCTGATCCTCACGGTCGCGTCGTGGCAGACGATCTTCTGGCTGAACATCCCGATCGCCGCCGCCCTTGCGCTCGGGCTGTTTGCCGCCTCGGATCGGCCCCATGAGCAGAGTGATTCCGCGCCCGTCCAGCGCCCCCCGCTCAACCGCATCTCGATCGTGCTCGCCGGCATCGCACTCGTGGCCGGGTGCCTGTCGATCGCAGCGCCCGGGCCACTCCGGGGCAACAACACGATCGGCCTGGCCTACACGGCACTCGGCGGTCTGGTATGGCTGACGCCGATCGCGCTCGTCGCTGCGGCCGCGGCGGCGGCGCTCATCCTCTGGGAGGCTCGCGGCCACCTGTCGACCCGGGAGATGGTCGCTGTGCGCCGGCTGCCGGCTGTGGCCGCGGCGGTGGACTGGCCCGGGGCGATCCTCCTCGGGGTTGCGCTCTCGACGATCATCGTCAGCTTCTCCGCGGAGGATCCGTCAAGCGGAGCCATCTCGCCGGCCGCGCTCTGGCTGCTGCCGCTCGGCGTCGTCGCCGCCGCATGCTTCGTGCTGAGGGAGCGGCGGGCCCGGCGGCCGCTGGTCGCGGCGTCGGAGCTTCGCTCCCCGGGCGCGTATGGCGCGCTGCTCACCAACCTCGCGGTGGGCGCGGCACTGATGGCGGCACTGCTCGACATCCCGGTCCTCGCCCGGTCGACGGTGGATCCGAATTCACAACTTGGAGCGGCGCTGGTACTGCTCCGGCTCCTGGTCGGCGTGCCCATCGGGGCGATCGCCGGGGGCTGGCTCTCCCAGCGCCTGGGCAACCGGCTGATCGCGGCTGCCGGCATGGCGATCACCGCCGCCGCCTTCCTCCTCATGACCCGCTGGACGGCCACGACGCTTGGCGATCCGTTTGGACCGGGCTGGCTGCATCCGAGCGACCCGGTGCTGGTCGCCTGCGGGCTGGGCTTCGGCCTCGCGATCGCCCCGGTCAACGCCTCGATGCTCGCCTCGGTACGCGAGCAGATGCACGGGCTGGCTTCGGCGCTGGTCGTGGTAGCGCGCATGATCGGGATGCTCGTGGGCATCTCCATCCTCACCGCGGTGAGCCTGCACATCTTCTACACGACCGCGTCGTCGTTCCCCTCGCCGTCGGCGCTCTGCCCGACGTCGCCGCTCAACTGCCCCGCGTACGAACGCGACGTGACCGCCGCGATCGTGACCGAGTTGCACACGGTGTTCCTCGGCGCCGGCCTCTGTGCCGCGCTCGCGGCGATCCTCGCGGCGGTGCTGCTTCGCGGCCGGCCGGCGCGCCTGGTCCCCGCCTCGCAATGACCGCCATCATCCGTGAGGTCACACCGGAGACGCCTGAGCTCGAGGACCTCCTCGAGGCCATCGCGGAGGCGGCGCGCAGCCTCGGCATCGAGACCTATCTGGTCGGAGGATTCGTCAGGGACCGCCTGCTCGGGGGAGCGCAGGGCAAGGACATCGACCTGGTCACCGTTGGGATGGATCCGATGCCGTTGCTCGCGGCCGTCGCCTCGGTCTTCGGCTGGCATCATCCCGAGCGGTTCGAGCGCTTCGGGACGGCGCAGATCCGGGGGAGCACCTGGATCGTCGAGGGCGTCCGCGCCCGGGCCGAGCGCTACGACCCCGAGTCCCGCAACCCGGACGTCCGGCCGGGAACGCTCCTGGAGGACATCTCGCGTCGCGACTTCACGGTGAACGCCCTCTGCCAGAGCCTCGACGGGGAGGTGATCGACCTCACCGGCAGGGGGCTGACCGACCTTGTCGACGGCGTGCTACGGACACCGGGCGATCCCGCCGACACCTTCGCCGAGGACCCGCTGCGCATGTTCCGGGCCGCCCGGTTCGTCGCCCGCCTGGGGTTCACGCTCGCGCCGGGGACGATCGAGGCGATGCGAGCACAGGCCTCGAGAACCTCGATCCTATCCATCGAGCGGGTGAGCGACGAGCTCCGCAGAATGCTCGTCGCCCCGTACCCGAGCGCAGGCATCTCGGTGCTCCTGGACGGTGGGGTGCTCGAGATGTTCCTGCCCGAGCTCGTCGCGGGGATCGGGGTCGAGCAGGGCGGCTACCACACCCACGACGTCTATGGACACACGCTGCTGACCGTCGATGCCGCGCCTCCTGACCTGGTGACACGTACCGCGGCGCTGCTCCACGACATCGCCAAGCCTCCAGCCCACGTGGTCGCGTCAGACGGCCGCCACACCTTCTACGACCATCCGCAGATCGGCGCCGAGATGGCCCGGACGATCCTCACCCGCTGGCGATTCAGCAACGACGAGATCAGCGATGTCAGCCGGCTGGTGCGCCTGCACCTGCGCCCGATCCAGTACGACCGCGAGACCTTCAGTGACGCCGCGGTGCGCAGGCTGATCAGGGACGCCGGGCCGCTGCGCGCGAAGATGCTCGCTCTCGCGCGGGCTGACACCATGGCGTCCGCATATCCCACCCTCGAAGAGCTCGACGAGCTCGACGAGCGGATGGCGGTGCTCGACGCCGGCGGCGTGGTCTCCGCGATGGCGGATCCGCTCAGTGGCGACGAGCTCATGGCCATGGCCGGACGCGGCCCCGGTCCGTGGGTGGGTCGAGCCAAGGCGGCGATGCGCGACGCGGTCATCGAAGGGACGATTCCTCCCGGCGATCCTGCGCGTGCGCGCGCGTGGGTCGAGGAGCATCCTGAGATCCTGCGTGATGCGTGAACGCACACCCGTGCGCAGCTGTGGACGGGAGCGATCCGCTGATCGGTCGCAACGGCAACAAAGTAGAATGCGCGGTTCGAGATGTTGAGCAAGGTTCGCAGCGCCAAACGCCTTTTCGTCGACCTGCCACGCACGCTGCGGCTGGCGTACTGCCTGATGTTCGACCCGCGTGTGCCTCGGTACATGAAGCTCGCGTTCGGCGGCGGCCTCGCGTTGATCGCGTTGCCCGTGGTCGACCTGCCTGAATCTCTCCCGGTCATCGGTGAGCTCGACGTTCTCGCCCTCAGCCTGCTCGCAACCCGCGCCTTCATCGCCGCCTGTCCGCGTCACGTCGTCGCGGAGCAGGAGATGTTGATCACTCAACGGCGCAGCCGCTTCGATGACGACGTTCGCAACGGAGAGCGGATCGCCATGATGATCTACCGGCGCATGCGTCCCGATGAGCAGGAGGCGGTCACCTCGTGAAGGTTTTGTTTTTGAAAGAAGTGGCAGGAACGGCGAAGCCGGGCGACGTGCGCGAGGTGTCGCCGGGGTACGCTCGCAACTTCCTGTTCCCCAAGCACCTCGCGGTGATCGCCGACCAGAACACGGTGGACCAGATTCGCCGTCGCGAGGAGGCGACCCGCAGGCGCGTCGAGAAAGCGCTCATCGACGCCAGGGAAACCGCCCAGCGGCTGCGCAAGCTGACCGTCACCGTGTACGCCAAGGCCGGCGAGGCCGGGCGCCTCTTCGGCACGGTGACCACCGCCGACGTCGCCAAGCAGCTGAAGCGTGAGGCGGGCATCGACATCGACAAGCGGAAGATCGAGATCGATCCACCGATCCGCTCCCTCGGTCCCCACGAGGCCACCATCGAGCTCCACCCGGAGGTCACGGAGACACTCAAGGTCGTCGTCGCGGCCCAATGAGCTCTCTCCCGCAAACCGAGTTGGTGGGACGCGGGGCGACTGCGGGGGCGGCGCCGATGCGTGTCCCGCCGCACGACAACGAGGCGGAGCAAGCCGTGCTCGGCGGCATCCTCATCGACCGCGAGGCGCTCTCGATCGTGCGCGACGTGCTCGTGCCCGAGGACTTCTACGCGGAGCGACACGCGGTGCTGTACCGCGCCGCGCTCGCGCTCGATGATCGTGGTGAAGCCATCGACACGGTCACGCTGCGCGACCAGCTCGAGCGCGGTCCCGGCATCGGCCGCGCCGGGGGCATGGACTACATCGCCGAGCTGACCCTGGTCGTGCCCAGCTCTGCAAGCGTCAAGCACTACGCAGACATTGTCATCGCGCATGCGCTCCGGCGCCGTCTCATCGAAGCGGGGGGCAAGGTGAGCCGCCTCGGGTTCGACAACACCACGCCGGTGGCCGAGGCGATCGACCAGGCCGAGCAGGAGGTGTTCAAGATCGGCCAGGAGAGTCGCGGCTCGGAGATGCGCAACATCGCGCCGGTGGTGCGCGAGTGGTGGGACGTGCTCGAGAAGCGCATCGAGCACAAGCAGCTGGTGACCGGCGTGCCCACCAACTTCTCGAAGCTCGACATGCTCACCCAGGGGCTCCAGCCCGGCGAGCTGATCATCCTGGCGGCGCGACCGGCGGTCGGCAAGACGTCGTTCGCCCTCAATATCGCGCGCAACGCCGCGGTGCTCGCGCGCCGGCCGGTGGTGGTGTTCTCGTTGGAGATGTCGCGCCAGTCGCTCGTGCAGCGGCTGATCTGCAGCGAGGCGCACGTCGACTCCTACATGCTCCGCACCGGCCAGGCCGATTCGATGGCGTTCCAGAAGATCGCCAAGGCGATGGACACGCTCACCCATGCCGACCTCTGGATCGATGACTCGCCGGGCCTCGCCATCAACAACCTGCGAGCCCGCGCCCGGCGGATGAAGGCGCAGCACAAGATCGAGCTGATCGTCATCGACTACCTGCAGCTGATGCAGGGAGGCAGGCGCGATTCCCGGGTCCAGGAGGTGTCGGACATCTCCTCAGGGCTGAAGTCGATCGCCAAGGAGCTCAACATCCCGGTGCTCGCGCTCTCGCAGCTCTCGCGCGCCGCCGAGCAGCGCGAAGGCAAGCGGCCGCAGCTCAGCGACCTCCGCGACAGCGGTTCGATCGAGCAGGACGCGGACGTGGTGCTCTTCCTCTACCGCGAGGGGATGCACAACCGCGAGGTCGACAGGGCCAAGACCGAGCTGATCGTGGCCAAGAACCGCAACGGCCCCGTCGACGACCTGCCCCTGGTGTTCATCGCCGAGCAGACCACCTTTCGAGAGCCCTACCTGGCGGCTGAGTAACGCGCCGTCTGCGCTTTGCGTTGCAAGGAGCAGTGGCCGTGTCACGGTACGGCTCATGGCACATGGGACCCGTCCCACCCTGATTCAATGGAGCCGATGAGACCAGCCCTGCGCATCGCCCGTGCCGTGATCGGCTCCCCATGGACCCGGGTGAGCGGAACGGTCGTCGGGCTGGCCATCCTCGCGCGGACCATCAACCTGCCCCAGGCCGTGGCGAGCCTCTCCCATGCCGACCCTCTCTGGATTGCTGCCGCTCTCGGGCTCACCATGCTCGCGGTCGCCGCCAGCGTCGTCGAGTGGGGGGTGCTCCTGCGCACCGCCAACGCGCCCGCCGGTGCCGGCCCCGGCTCGGTGCTGAGCTGGCGCCGCCTGGGTTCCTCGTACCTCCAGGGCATGTTCTTCACCCAGATGCTTCCCGCCGGTGTCGGCGGCGACGCGATGCGCACCGTCGAGATGGGCCGCCAGGTCGGCCACGGCAACGTGCTCGCCTCGCTCGCCGGCAGCCGCCTCGCGGGCATGCTGGGGATGACCTGCTGGGGGATCGCCGCCGCGATCCTGCTCCGGGCGCTGCTCGGCACCGGCGTCGTGATCGTGATCGCGGCCCTCGCCATGACAGTGGTGATCATCTGGCTGATGGCGCTCAGCGCCGACCGCCTGGTGCCCCACCGGCTGCTCGCCCGCGTGTCCGGCGCCATGAGCCGGGGCGTTCGTTCCTTCAGTGACGCATTCGCCGGCTACCGGCGCCACCCCCACGCCGTCGCCCAGTCGTTGCTCGTCGGCGCCGCCGGATGGGGCTTCAACCTACTGGCACTGAGTGTCGCCGCCCGCGCGATCGGGGTGAACCTGAGCTGGACCGTGCTCGCGGTCTGCATTCCGATCACGCTGCTGGTCGCGCTGGCGCCCTTCAGCATCAACGGGCTCGGACTCCGCGAAGGGGTCCTGGTCGCCCTGCTCTCGCACAGCGGGGTCTCGATCGCGCACGCGGGCGCAATCTCGGTACTCATCGATCTGCAGATGATCCCGTTCGCCGTGCTCGGCGCCGTGCTCTGGTCGCGTCACCGCCGGAGCAGCCGCTCCTCCCCCGTGCAGCTCGCGGTCGAGGTCGCCGGCATCGAGGATGCCGCGCTCGCGGGATTGACGCCTGGTACGCCTAGACTTCTGCGGCGTGACCCGGCAGTTCAGCGACTTCCTGGCGGCCCACGCGGCGCGGATCGCCGACCTGTGGGCGAGGCAGATATCACCGGCTGACGCCGGTGAACCTCTCGACCGCGCTCGCGGACCGCGCCAGTTCGTCAACGCCGTGCTGGTCGCGCTGACCGCCGACGACTTCCGTCCCCTGATCGCCTATCACCATCTCGACTCGGGGACGGGCATCGAGCGCCGGCTCGGCAAGGCGCTCGCCAACCTCACCGCCCTGCGCCAGGTCACCGCCGAGGCGGTGCGCGAGGAGCGGCTCGACCCTGAGGAGACGCTGGCTATGGCGACCATGACCGCTGACGACATCGAGGCGGTCGGACAGCACCTCGCCGCCTCCTCGGTCGCAACCCTGGAGGGCCGCCTGACCAGCGCGACGTCGGAGTCGTCGGCACGGGGGACGTCGCTGTCGATCACCATGCACGAGCTCCGCCGCCCGCTGACGATCCTCAACAGCTACGGGCAGCTGCTCAGCGCAGGCATGCTCGGGACGCTCCCGGAGACTGCGATCGTCGCCATCGAGGGGATCACGGCGAGCACCGAGATGATGGTGCGCATGGTCAACGCGCTTGCCGAGCTGGCGCGCCTCGAGGATCCCGACGACCATCTCGCGCTCGAGGTCATGGACGCGGAGGACGTGGTTGCCGAGGCAATCGAGCACGTTGCCATGGAGGCGAAGCTGCGCGAGTCGCCGATCAGCAGCGAGTGCGCCCACGGCATGATCATCAAGGGCGACCGCCGGCGTCTCATCCTCGCGCTCACCAACCTGCTCGGCAACGCGGTGAAGCACGGGCCGACGGGGTCACCTATTGAGGTGCTCGCCGCTCGCGCGGGCGACTCGGTGCGCTTCACGGTCCGCGACCACGGAGCGGGTTTCCCGGTCGCCGACACAGGGCATCTGTTCGACAAGTACTTCCGTTCGGTTGCCGAGCGTCAGCGAAAGGTCCCGGGGAGCGGGCTCGGCCTCTACATCGTGCGCACGGTCGCCGAACGGCACGGCGGAACCGTTGCGGCTCGGAGCGTCCCGGGGAGCGGCGCCGAGTTCGACATGACGATCCCGCTGCATCGAGCGGAGACGAGCACATGACCGCGACCAGGACCGAACGCGACTCGATGGGCGAGTTCGAGGTCCCAGCGGACGTCTATTACGGCGCCAACACCATGCGCGCGAAGGTCAACTTCCCGATCAGCGACCTGCGCCTGCCCCGCGGGTTCATCCGCGCCATCGGGCTGATCAAGCAGCAGGCGGCCCTGGTCAATCGCGAGCTGGGATTGCTCGACGAGAACCTCGCCGGCGCGATCATCCGTGCTGCGCAGGACGTCATCGACGGAGCGCTCGACGGGGAGTTCATCGTCGACGTGTTTCAGACCGGGAGCGGGACCTCGACGAACATGAACGCCAACGAGGTGATCGCCAACCGGGCCATCGAGCTGCTCGGCGGGGAGCGCGGCTCGCGGACCCCGGTGCACCCCAACGACCATGTCAACCTCGGGCAGTCGAGCAACGATGTGATTCCGGCGGCGATCCAGGTGGCGGCGGCGGTCTCGATACGCGAGGACACCATCCCGGGTCTGGAGGTCCTCGAGGCCTCGTTGCGGCGCAAGTCCGAGGAGTTCTGGCCGGTGATCAAGACGGGCCGCACCCATCTCCAGGACGCGACGCCCATCCGGCTCGGTCAGGAGTTCCTCGGCTATGCGGGGCAGATGGAGCGGGCGCGCCCGCGCTGCGAGGAGGCGATTGCCGCGCTCGCCGAGCTGCCTCTCGGGGGGACCGCGGTCGGCACCGGCGTCGGCACCCATCCAGCCTTTCCCCCCCGGGTGATCGCGTTGCTCGCGGCAGATCTGGGCATCCCGTTCCGAGAGACCGAGAATCACTTCAGCGGGCAGTCCACCCTCGACGCCGTCGTCTCGGCGAGTGGAGCGCTCCGCGCCGTTGCGGTCTCGATGTTCAAGATCGCCAACGACCTTCGCCTGCTCGGATGCGGTCCGCGCGCGGGCATCGCGGAGATCGCGATTCCGGCGGTGCAGCCGGGCTCGTCGATCATGCCCGGGAAGGTGAACCCGGTCATCTGCGAGTCGGTGACGATGGTGGCCGCACAGGTGATCGGCAACGACGCGACCATCGCCTTCTGCGGGACCGCCGGGTCACTCCTCGAGCTCAATGTGATGATGCCGGTCGCGGCGTACGACCTCCTGCAGTCGGCGTCCCTGCTGGCCGCATCGGCGCGGAACCTCGCCACACAGTGCGTGGATGGGATCACCGCCACCGAGAACGGCCCGGCGATGGTCGAGCGCGGTCTCATGCTCTGCACCGCGCTCGCGCCGGTCATCGGCTACGACGCCGCTGCCGCGATCGCCAAGGAGGCGTACAACACCGGCCGAACAGTGCGCGAGGTCGCCCGCGAACGCAGCGGTCTCGACGAGGCCGAGTTGACACGGCTGCTCGACGCCGAGGCGATGACCCACCCCGGACGCGACTCCGTGCCGGCCGGGGGCTGACGTGACCGCCGGGCGCACCCTTGCAGTCGTGGGTGCGGGCGCGATGGGCGGTCAGATCGCCTACCAGGCGGCGCTGCACGGCTACGACGTCCGCCTCATCAGCCGGAGCGACGACCGCTTGCGCAGCGCGAGCACGTCCTGCGCGACGCTGCTCCGACGCCGCGTCGAGAAGGGAACGCTCGACGGCGATGCCTGCGAGTTGACGCTCGCCAGGGTGACCCTCGGATCGGACTTCGCGGCGGTCGCCGGCGCCGAGACGATCATCGAGTCGGTCGCCGAGGACCGCGACGTCAAGCGCGAGGTCTACGCGCGCATCTGCGCGCACTCGGATGATACCGCCATCATCGGCACAAACTCGTCGACTCTGCCGTCGTCCGTGCTCGAGGACGCGGTCAGCCACTCAGAACGCTTCCTCAACGTCCACTTCTTCAACCCGGCGCTGCTGATGGCGCTCGTCGAGGTGGTGCCCGGCCCCCACACGTCGGAGGACACGATCGTGCGTGCCATGGACTTCGCCCAAGCGATCGGCAAGACGCCGGTCCGGCTGGCGCGCGAGGAATACGGCTTCATCGCCAATCGCATCCTGTTCATCGCCATCCAGGAGGCGATGCGCCTCGTGCAGGGCGGCTACATCTCCGTCGAGGAGTGCGACCTCGCGGTGCGCAAGGCGCTGGGTTGGCCGATGGGACCGTTTCACCTCTCCGACCTGGTCGGGCTCGACGTGGTCGAGGCCATCCTCGACGAGGGCTTCCGTCAGACGGGGGACCAGCGATGGGAGCCGGTCGAGATGCTCCGCGACCTGGTCGCACGCGGGAAGCTCGGCAACAAGGCCGGCGGAGGCTTCACGACCGCGCCGTCCTGAACGCGCTCGCGGGTCAGATGACGTCCGACCGCGGGCCTGCGCTCACAACAGCGCGAACGCCTCGAGCACATCCGCGACACCACCATCCTTCGGCGGCGCGCAGGTGGCGTCAGCGGCGGCGAGCACCTCGGGGCGTGACGTCGACACGGCCACCGAGTATCCCGCTGCGATCAGCAGCTCGACATCGTTGGGGGCGTCGCCGATCGCGAGCGCATCTGCCAGCGTGTAGCCGAGTCGCGCGCAGACCATCTCGCAGCCGACCGCCTTGTTGATGTCGGGATCGAGGATCTCGACGAACTCGGGGTTCGAGCGCGTCACGCGTGCGCCGCTGCCGAGCTCTCGAGTCATCAACGCGGCCGCGCGATCGACCTCGGCGGGATCCTCGATGACGCAGGCTGCCTTGGTGGTGCCGTGTTCCAGCAGTGGGTCGAGGTCAGGAACGACTCGGAACGGCACGCCGCTGATGTGCGAGTACAGCCGCGCCTCGGGGCGGTCCCGCTCGCAGAGCAGCTCGTCGTTTTGATACGCCTGGTAGTGCCAGTCCTGCTCGCGAGCGATGTGGAGCGCCCGGCGCGCCGGCTCCGCGCGCAGTGGCTGCTCGAAGATCGTGCTCCCCGGCGATCCATCCTGGTGAGGGGTTTCCCGGACCATCGCGCCCTGATAGCAGACCAGCGGCTCCGCCACGTTGAGCTCAACCGCCCAGTACAGGGCCGAGCGGTACATGCGTCCGGTGGCAACGATCACCGGCATGCGCGCCGCCACCGCGCGAACGGCATCGCGCACGCGAGGCTGAAGGTTCTGCTGGTAATCGATCGTCGTGCCGTCGAGGTCGAGCACCACCACACGAGGGGCGAACGTCCCGGGAAAGGACCGCGCCGCGCCGATGTCGGCGGGCGAGCTCATCGTGCCCGGAGCGCGCTGACGCGGGTGGGTGGCATCACGGCGATCTTACGCAGGCGTGAACTCTCCAATCCGGGGTAGACTGACATTGTCTTGCGTTCGTCCTCTCGCGCGCGGTTTGGTAGACCGCTCGCCGCAAGGCCCCGTCCCGTCGCACAGGTGCCGGTCGATGAGGTCTTGAGCACAATCATTCCCGAACCGGTCAGCTTCAGCGAGCTCGCCTTGAGCGTTGCCATGCAGAACACGGTGGCCGAGCTCGGGTACACCATGGCGACGCCGATCCAGGCCGGCTCACTGCCCTTCGCGATGGCCGGGCGTGACGTCATCGGACAGGCACAGACCGGGAGCGGCAAGACCGCGGCCTTCGGCATTCCGATCATCGAACGACTCGATCCTCGTGACGGGCCGGTGCAGGCGCTGGTGCTCTGCCCCACGCGAGAGCTGGCCGTCCAGGTTCATGACGAGCTGACCCGGCTCGGCAAGCGCCATGACCTGCGCAGCGTCGCCATCTATGGCGGCGACTCGATTGGACGTCAGATGGAGGAGCTACGCCAGGGCGCGCACATCGTCGTGGCGACCCCGGGCCGGCTCGGCGACCACATCCAGCGCCGATCGCTCACGCTCGCCAACGTGCGCGTCTGCGTCCTCGACGAGGCCGACCGCATGCTCGACATGGGTTTCGCGCCGGACGTCGAACGCATCCTTCGGCAATGCCCGCCGCAGCGTCAGACGCTGCTCTTCAGCGCCACGATGCCCGAGTGGGTGCGCCGGCTCGCGCTGCGCCACATGCATGACCCGGAGACCGTGGAGATCAGCACCCGGCCCGAGATCCCGTCCGAGGTGCGCCAGCTCTACGTGCAGACGACCTGGGCGGACAAGACCGACGCGCTCGCGCAGATCCTCGATCAGCCCGACGTGGTGATGGCGCTGATCTTCGTCGAGACGAAGCGAACTGCCGACGTGCTCCAGGCGCAGCTCGGTGGGCGCGGGTACCAAGTCGGACTCCTTCACGGCGACCTCACCCAGCGGGAGCGGGATCGTGCAATGCAGCAGTTCCGGGCTTCGCACATCAAGTACCTGATCGCCACCAACGTCGCGGCCCGCGGGCTCGACATCGACGACATCTCGCATGTGATCAACTACGACGTCCCGCTGACCCCGGACGAGTATCTGCACCGCGTCGGCAGGACGGGACGAGCCGGCCGGGCAGGCGTCGCAGTCACGTTGATCACCCCCAGCGAGATCCTCAAGCTGCGTGACGTGGAGAAGCACGCGCGCACGCATATCGAGCCGGCGACCCTCGAGGAGGATTTCCCCGCGCTCGTGGTCGGCGCCGAAGCCTAGAGTCCGCGCGGACAGACATGCTGCCGGCCATCCACGACACGGGAACTGGCGAAGCGGTGCTCTTCCTCCACGCGTTCACCCTGGACGCGTCGCAGTGGGACCACCAGGTCGCCGCGCTCTCCGACAGCATGCGCTGCATCCGCGTCGACCTCTGGGGCTGCGGCGACTCGCCGGCACCGCCCCAGCGCGAGCCCACCCTCGACGGGTTCGCGACCACGGTGCTCGATGCGCTCGATTCACGACACATCGGCCGCGTCGCTGTCGTCGGGCTCTCGATGGGCGGTTACCTCGCCTTCGCCCTGTGGCGCCTGGCGCCGGAACGCATCCGGGCTCTGGTGCTCTGCAACACGCGCGCGGGTGCCGACGCCGCCGGACCGCGTGATGACCGCCTCGCGATGGCGGAACGCGTGGAGCGCGAGCAATCGGTCGAGTCGATCGTCGAGCCGATGGTGGCTCGGCTGCTGAGCCCGCATGCGCAGGCCGAGGCACACATCGTCGACCCGGTGCGCGGACGTATCCGGCGATGCACCCCAGCGGGAATCGCGTTCGCGCAGCGCGCCATGGCAGCTCGACCGGACAGCACCTCGCTGCTCGCGACCGTCAGCGTGCCGACGCTGGTCATCGCCGGGACCCAGGATGCGATCATCCCGACCGCTGAGGTTCTTGCCATAGCTGACGGTATCCCGAAGGCGCGATTCGTCGAGCTGGACTGTGGCCACCTGAGCAACCTGGAGCTCCCCCGCGCAGTCAGCGATCAGCTCGCGAGCTTCCTCGTCCCGGCGACAATGGCGCCATGAGTCAGCTCCCCCAAGACCTCCTCGACATCCTCGCCTGCCCGCGTTGCCGCGGGCCGCTGGTGGTCGAACCCGAGTCACTGCGATGCGACGCCTGCCGGCTGCGCTATCGCGTCGACAACGGCATCCCGGTGATGCTGATCAGCGAAGCCGAACGCCTCGATCCGGACGGAGACGCTGCGCCGCACGCGAGCTGACACCACAGGCCGTCCGGGTGGCGGAGCGGGGGGAAGCGCCGATCTGCTGACCGGCGCCGCGCAGGACGTTCCCAGAACACCGCGCGATGGGGAGTCAGACCGGGCAGCTGAGCGGCGAGGGGCCCCCGCTCCGACAGGACCCGGACGAGTGTGCGGAGCTTACGCGGGAACGCTCAAGCGGAGCTTACGCGGGAACGCCGACCGCCTCGGTGGCGATGGACGCCGGGGCGGCGCAGAATCCTTCGTAGTCGATGGGTTCGGTGATGGTGGGATTCTCCCCGCACACCGGGCACTGCGGGTCACGCGGGACGCGGAACTCGCGGAACTTCATGGCCAGCGCATCGATGTGGAGCAGCCGTCCGGTGAGCAGGTCACCGGCACCGGTGATCAGCTTGATGACCTCGGTCGCCTGGAGAACACCGACGATCCCCGGAAGCACACCGAGCACGCCCGCCTCGGCGCAGGACGGAGCCTCCTCCGGCGGTGGCGGCGAGGGATAACGGCAGCGGTAGCACGGCGACTGGAACGGCACCACCGTGGTGACCTGTCCTTCGAAGCGGAAGATCCCGCCGTCGACCATCGGCTTTTTGGCAAAGATGGCCACATCATTGGCGAGGTACCGCGTCGGGAAGTTATCGCAGCCGTTGACGATGATGTCGTACTGGTCGAAGATCTCGCGCGCGTTCTCGCCGCTGAGCACCACGTTGTGCTCGACCACGCGGACGTCGCTGTTGAGCGCCGTGAGCGCGATGCGGGCGGATGCGGTCTTGAGCATCCCGATCCGATCCTCGGTGTGGAGGATCTGACGCTGCAGGTTGCTGCGATCGACGGTGTCGAAGTCGACGAATCCGATCGTGCCGACGCCCGCGGCCGCGAGATAGAGCGCGGCCGGGCTGCCGAGGCCGCCCGCGCCGATGAGCAGCACGCGCGCATCGAGCAGCTTGGCCTGCCCCTCAACCCCGATCTCGGGGATGAGCAGGTGGCGGCTGTAGCGCTGCTGCTGCTGTGCGGTCAGGACACGAGGGACGATGAAGTCGAAGCCGGCCTGCTTCCACGCACCGTAGCCGCCCGCCATCGACTGCACGTCGGTGTAGCCGAGTTCCTGGAGGGCTCGGGCGGCGAGCAGGGAGCGAACCCCACCCGCGCAGTACAGGGTGATCGGCGTGTCGCGCTTGGGGACGGAGTCCTCGATGCGGGTCTCGATGAATCCCTTGCTCAGGTGCACCGCGCCGGGGATGTAGCCCTCGTCGAACTCGCTGCGTTCGCGAACGTCGATGAGGGTCCGGGATCCCGCCGCGGCGCGAACCTGTTGCGGAGAAACCTCCGGGACGGTGCTCCGTGCGTCGTCGAGGAGGTCGCGGGAGGACTTGGCCATGCAACCAGTCTACCCAAAACCTGTCGAAACTTGACCTGGACGGTCTGGATTCGGTTCAGCCCTTCGGGGGACGGCCGACCGGCCTGCGTCGGGTCGCGGGTGCGGCCCCGGCGGTGGTGCGAGTCCTCGGCCTGCCGACCGGACGCTTGGCCGGCGCGGTGCTTGCCGCTGCCTTCGGTGGCCTCCCGACCGGGCGCTTCGCCGGTGTGGTGGTCGCGGCAGGTGGCGCGGCGGCCGGTGCCATGGCAGCGAGGATGGTGCGTTCCGTTTCCTCGAGCCGCTCCGCCAGAGCCAGCACACGACGCCGAGCCGCGCGCGTCGCGGTCAGGGCATCCGCCAGCGAGACCGGCGCGCCGCCATCCCGCTTCTGCTTCTTTCCAGCCATGATCGGAGCGACCCTACCATAGACTGCGACGGTGCATCCGACGCGTGCGGCGCGCCCACTCGCGACCCTGCTGAGTGCGGCAGGGATCGACAGCGCACACCCAGGTTCTGCCGCCGGGCTCGAGGTCGCCGCGATCGAATCGGACTCACGCGCGGTGACACCGGGCAGCCTCTTCGTGGCGATATCCGGTCTGCGCGCCGACGGTCATCAATTCATCGACGACGCGATCCGGCGTGGGGCGGTGGCGGTGGTGGCCGAGCGGGTCCCGGACGGAAGTCGCGACGCTCGAATCCCGGTCATCGCGGTCGGCAACTCGAGGCTCGCGCTGTCCCAGCTGGCGGCGGCGTTCTACGACCACCCGAGCCGCACCCTGTGCGTCGTCGGGATCACCGGGACCGACGGGAAGACGACCACCGCGACGCTGCTCTGGCACGCATGGCGTGCCGCTGGCATTGCCGCCGCGTCGGTCACCACCGTCGACCGCCGCACCGGCGACGATGTGATCTCCAACCCATCGCGACAGACAACCCCCGAGGCGCCGGAGCTGCAGGGCGAGCTGGCGCGCATTCGCGACGCCGGCTGCACCCACGTCGCGCTCGAGACCTCGTCTCACGCGCTGGAGATGCAGCGCGCCGATGGCGTGGAGTACCGCGCCGCGGTCTTCACGCGGATCACCACCGAGCACCTCGAGCTCCATGGCACCCGCGACCGCTACCTGGCGGCCAAGGCTCGGCTCCTCGAGCGCGTTTCGACGAGACCCGACGGCATCGCCGTGCTGGATGCCGGTGACCCGTTCGGGTACCCGCATCTCGCCGCCATCCCGGTCGCCACCAGGCTCACCTACACCGACCAGCCGGGTGTCCCAGCGGACCTTCGCGCTGAGGACATCGTCGCCGAGCCGGCGTCGGTTCGCTTCACCGCGCAGACACCATGGGGCGTGGTCCCGATCCGGCTCGGTATCGCCGGGACCTTCAATGTGCGCAACGCGCTGGCGGCGCTGGCGGCAGCGTGCGCGACGGGAGCAGATCTGGGGAGCGCGGTGCGAGGACTCGAGGCAGCCGCCGCAGTGACTGGACGCATGGAGCGGGTGGAGATGGGCCAGCCGTTCGGGGTGGTGGTGGACTACGCCCATACCGCCGACGCGCTCGAGACCGTGCTCCAGGAGCTTCGCCGGACGACATCGGGCCGGCTCTGGGTGGTCTTCGGTTCAGCCGGCGAACGTGACCTCGAGAAGCGACCGGCGATGGGATCGGTGGCGGCGCGGCTTGCCGACATCAGCGTGATCACCGACGAGGACCCGCGCGGCGAGGACCGCATGCTCATCCTCGAGCAGATCGCGCAGGGGGCCGTGGCCGCGGGCGGCGAGCGGGGCCGCAACGTCCTCGTCATCCCGGATCGCCTCGATGCGATCGCCTACGCCATCGCCAACGCGGCACCAGGCGACACGGTGGTCGCCACCGGGAAGGGGCACGAGAAGACGCTCGAGACCGCCACCGGCGAAGTCCCATGGGACGAACGGGCGGTGGTGATCGCGGCGATCCGGCGGCGGATCAGCTGATCGGATGACGGTTCGGGGTTCCCGGCCGCCGAGGGTACTGCTCGGGCGTGGGCCCCACCTTGCGGACGCGGAGCACGCCTTGCGACGGGGCCTCGGGAGCGCTGCCACCGCACGCTGACGCAGCGGCGGCGCACGCGGACAGCACCCCGGGCGCGCCGGTGACCAGCGCACAGAGCTGTCCGCCGACCCTGACCAGCGGCACGGCGAGCTCGCACAGCACCGGTGGTGGCGCGGTCGCCCGGGACGTCGCGAGGTCGAACCCCTCACGCATGCCGGCACGGCGCCCGGCGTCCTCCGCGCGCATCGCCTCCACAACCACACCATCGAGGCCGAGCAGTCCGGCGACATGGATCAGAAAACCCGTCTTGCGCTGGTCGGAATCGATCAGGGTCACCGACAGGTCGCGCCGCAGGATGGCGATCACGAATCCCGGCACACCGCCCCCCGATCCGACATCGACGACCCTGCTCCCAGCCGGCGGTGCGGCCACCTCGAGCAACTCCTGGACCTCGACGATGTTGCGCGCCCACATCCTGTCTCGCGGGATGGAGGTGAGGTTGAGGCGCGCCGACCACCGGTCAAGTTCGTCGAGGTACGCGTCGAGAATCGCGCTCACGTCTCCGGTCGGAAGCGGTGCCATGGCGCCGAGCGTACCGCCGGTGCTGGAACGTGCCGGGTCGGTGACGGTGGCCCGATTGGCTCCCCGACTGACCGTCACCATGCGATCATGCAGTGGAGCGATGGAGACGAACCCGGAAACCTCCGACCGGTGCCCGATCTGCAAGGGCGAGATGCTCTCGGTGCTGTACTACGGCGCAGATGGTGAGTCGGTCGGCGGGCACCGGATCTGCCCCGGCTGCGGACCTCGCTCCACGGTAGAGCTGGTCGCATCGGACGAGGTCCGTCGCCGCCTGCTGGAGCGCAAGGCCTCTTAGCTCTGCTCCGCGATGGGGACAGGAGGCCACCTCGGCTCCGCGTCATGCCGCCCCGCTGCGGCGACGCGGATCATCCGGTCCGCTGATCCGCGTCATGGCTCACTCTGCGACGACGGACCGTGGTGGCGTAGCGGCAGCGGCGCGGATGACCCTCCGTCGTCGCAGGGGCAGCCTGATGCGGTGGACCGGTCTCGCCTTCTGTCCCCATCGCGGGGCGCTCCTCAGATGTTCCGCACGCGGCTGTGTGACGCCGTTGTCACGGCTGGTCACGGCGCGATGACATGGGCGGGCCGCCCCTGCACCCGATGGGAGACTGGCCGCGATGCGTCTCCCCAGGTTTTCGTTCGCCCGTCACCGTCTTGCGCTCGCGCTGCCGTTCGCGCTGGCGCTGACCTTGATCGCGGTGCCGGCCGCTGCGGGACCATCACCGACTCCGACGCCGAGCCTCACCCAGGCGCAGCAGGCGGCGGCCGCCGCCAAGATCGACGCGCAGAACGCGAAGGACGCCGCCAACAACGCCGACAGCGCCCTCGCTCTGGCGCGCAGCGCGCTTGCGGCTGCGAACGCGCACCTCGCGCAGATCAATACCCAGATCAGTGCGCTGAACGTCACCATCGCCGCCGACACAGCGACCCTGCACACCGTCAACGCGGAGCTCGCGGCGGATCGCGGGCACCTCTCCGCGTACCTCCGCCAGTCCTACGAGAACGGCGGCTCGCAGGCAATGCTCGCGTACATCATCTCGGCGAACACAATCGCCGCTGCGATTCAGCGAGATGTTCAGGTGAACGAGATCTCGTCGGCGAGCCAGCAGCTGGTCGCGCGAATCGGCGTTGAAGAGCAGAAGGCAACCAGCACGCTGGCGCACCACACCGCCGCGCTCGCGCAGCTCGCCGCCGAGGAGGAGCAGTCGCGGACCGAGCAGGCGATCATCAAGGTGCAGACACAGACCCTGCTGCAGGCCGACATCACGGCGCACGCGCATGTGTCGCAGGCGCAGAAGGCACTGGCCGCCGCGGTTGCCGCCCTCGCCGCCGCCCGCGCACGAGATGCGATCTACCAGCCGGTTCCCGGTCCGCTCTTCACCGTCGACACCAACCTGACCACCCCGAGCGGCGAGACCGCCGCGAGCCTGGATCAATTCCTGAACGGTTCGCCACTTGCCGGACTCGGCGCCAGCTTCATCAAGGCGGAGTCGACGTACCACGTGAGCGCGCGCTACTTCGTCGCTCACGCGATCCTCGAGTCGGGCTGGGGTTCGAGCTGGATCGCGACGAACAAGCACAACCTGTTCGGCTTTGGGGCCAACGATGCAAACCCGAACGGTGATGCGATGACCTTCACGAGCTTCGACGCGTGCATCCAGTACGTCGCGCAGTTCATCGAGGTCAACTACCTGACGCTCGGCGGCCAGTTCTATCACGGGCCAACGCTGCGCGGGATGAACGTCGACTACGCGAGCGACCCCAACTGGGCCGAGAAAATCGCCAGCATCGCGGACACGATTCCTCCTCTCGCCGTCCCCTGAGCCGAACGGATCAGGAAGGGGACGGGTACATCGGCGCCTCAGCCTGTGGAGACGAGCCCACGAAACCGGCGAGCGCCTCGGCTGATCTAGTCTGGCCGCATGCAGCACCCGATCGGCGAGCACGCGCTTCTCGCTGATTCGAGGACTGCGGCTCTCATCGATTCCGACGGCAATGTGGCGTGGCTCTGCTGGCCGTGGATCGATTCCACCCCGCTGTTCTTCTCGATACTCGACGACGGTCGGGGCGGCACCTTCTCGGTGCGTCCGGTACGACCGGATGCGCGTGTGGTGTCGCGCCGCTACCACGCTCGATCGCTGGTCCTCGAAACGGTCTGGGAGGTGGGCCGCGCGCGGCTGATCGTGGACGAAGCGCTCGACCTCCGCGACGGGCCGCTCCTCGTTCGCAGCATGCGGGCGGAGGGCGAAGCCGTCGCCGTAATGGTCGGGATCAGCGCGCCATCGTGGCCNNGGCCCGGGACTGTCGGCGTTGTGCACGTGCACAGACACTCCGTTGAGCTGGAAGGCATTGCGCGCGTTGCGGTACACGCACCATCGGCGTGGACGCCGACAGCGAACGGCGCCACCTGCGATTTCACCGTCGAGCCGGGGATGCCGGTCACGGTCACTCTCGGTGGTGCAGGCGCGCCGGCACATGCGGTTATCGACTCGACGCTGTCCGAGTGGCGGCGGACGATCCCGCTCATCACCGCGTCGAGCCGGCTGCCGGACATCGATGATCTCCTCGCCACAACCGCTGCAGTGCTGGTGGGGCTGCGCCGTCGCGATGGAGGCATCATCGCGGCTCCGACCACGTCGCTCCCGCAGTGGCCGCGATCCGCGCGCACGTGGGACTACCGGTATTGCTGGCTTCGCGACTCCTCGCTGGCCGCGCTCGCCATGCTGCGGCTCGGGCTCATCGAGACAGCGCGGTCGCTCGCAGCGTTCATCGGCAACGTTGTCACCGCGCACGGGCCGCTGCCGCTGGTCCGTGTCGATGGAAGCCTCCCGCCCGTCGAGACTGAAATAACGGAGCTGGCCGGCTACCGGGGCGCCCGCCCGGTCCGCATTGGCAACGCCGCGGCAGGACAGGCGCAGCTCGACGTGCCCGGCGAGGTCATCGAGCTCGCCACATCGCTTGCACAGGTGTCCGCGCTGCCCGAGGAGCTCGGCGCCGCGGTGCCGATTCTCGCCGGCTGGCTGGTGCAGCACTGGCGCGAGCCCGACCACGGCATCTGGGAGATCCGCGGCGCCCCGGCCCGGTACACCCATTCGCTGGTGACGGCGGCGAGCGGCCTGGAGGGTGCCGCGACGCTCGTCGACCAGCGCGTGGTGATGGGCGATGCGGCCGCCTGGCGACGAACCGCCGCGGCGATCGCCGGCGACATCGGGATGACCGGTGGGCCGCTCGAGATCCGGCTCGATGGCTGGGGTGCCGACGCCGCGCTAGCGCAGGCCGCTTTGCTCGGGGGCCTCGACTTCGTTGCCAAGCGGACGGGTCCCACCCTCGACCTGATCGTGGAGCGCCTGGATCGAGGCGGGCTCATCGATCGCCACGAGAGCCGGGCGGACACGTCCACAGATCCCTGCGCGCCCTTCGTCTTCCCGACCTTCTGGGTTGCCGCGGCGCTGGCGGCCACCGGGCGCGACAGCTCGCGATGGCTCGACGCCGCGCTCGCCACCCGTGGACGTCTCGGGCTGTTCGGCGAGGTCGCCGATCCCATCGATCGCTCTCCGCTGGGCAATTACCCGCAGGTCCAGAGCCACGCGGCGTTCGTGCTCGCCGTGGTTCCGGCGGACGGAACGTCCTAGGCGTCACACGACGAGGCGACGGGCGCGATTCCAGGATCGTGCACCCCGACGGCCACCCCGCCCGGCACCACGGCGACGCACTCGATATCGGCACGCAGCGCCCTCAGCCTCGGATCGATGGCGAAGACACGTTCGAGGGAGAGTGCCGAGTCGATCTGCGACGCCAGGCCGCTGCTGGCGAAGCCAGGGAGGCCGAGCATCCCGATATCCACCTCGGGAACCTGCGCCGCGATCAGCGGCCCATCCGGCCCGGCCTTGAGCGAGAGGCTGATGTGCGCAACCGCGGTCGGAGTGAACGGACCGGCCGATATGTTCGCTGAGACCACCACGAGACCGCCACGGCTGCGCACCTTGAGGTCGTGGAATGCATTCGGGTGCGGATTGTTGGTGGCGGCGAGCACGGTGAGGTCCTGCTCGCTCATCACCACCACGCCGTGCGGGCCCTGGATGAGCTGGGCGGCCATCTCGGTGCCGAGAGCAATCGCGATTGCCGTCTCGGTTGACCCGTGGGACNNTGCGCGATCGGCAAGGTAGACGGATCCCCCGATGGCGATCAGGAGCACGAGCAGCCCGAGGCAGCACCCGCGAACGATCCCCCGCTGGTCAGAGAGGCTCACGCCTCTATGTTCGCCCCCCAGGCTCGCCTGCGCGTGCCGGCGGCACCGGATGGAGGATCAGCCGGGTCCGAGCGTGGCGGCGCACCTCCTGGGGACTCCAGTACAGAGGGAATTGACGGTTGGTCCGCCAGCGCCGGGACAGATCGCGGTAGTGACGGGATCCCGGCTGGCCGGACTGCCCGGGAAGGTGGATACCGCCGCTCGCATCCCATTTGCCGACGTCGATGACCTGGCGCCAGGAGGGGGCCGACAGCCGGGTCGCGAACGGCTCGCCGGGAACCGGTGACGTTGCCAGGACGGTGTCGGTGTTGCCGCCGACCCTGATTGATGGGGCGTTGAAGAACCTGGCCAGTCCGCGACGGCGCCCGAAGGCGTGGATGAGCTCGAGCCGGTGGACTCGTCCCCACATCCAGCGTCGCGAGCTCCGCCCCAGACCGCCGCGGAGATCGGTCATCGCGTCGTCGAGCGATCTCGAGATCACCTCCGCCCAGGTCGTCAGNNCCGACCAGGTTCCCCGGGTACTGGAACACCGGGTGGGACAGGTCGACGCCAGCGAGGATCCGCCAGGCGTTGCCGCAGATCGGGCTCAGCGAGTGCTCTGCGAGGCGGGCCATGAACGCCTCGTAGATGGTCGGTTCCACACGCCGCGGATCCATCACCGCGTCCCACTGCGCCAGGCGGTGGCGCGCCGACTCAGCCGCCGGGTTGGTGCAGTGCATCCTCCCCAGCAGGCGGACGACCTGGCGCGCGGGGGGGCAGACCAGGTCCATCTGGGCACGCGCCATATAGGGAAGGTCCACCACCCGCTCGCTGAGCAGCTCGCCGATTCGCAACGCGCGGTAGCCCGACATGTAGTCGGCGCCGATGTAGAAGGGGAAGTTGTCGCCGGCGATGCGATTGTTCGCGGTGATGATCTGGTGCTCGGGAGGGTCGAAGATCTGCGGGACCTCGTCGATGGTCAGGTACCGGGTCCACACCGCATTTCCCGTCCACCCCTGCACGGGCAGACCGCTCGGCTTGACTCTGCGAACCGGAATCCGCCCCGAGAGCAGGTAGCCGATGTGGCCGTCGACGTCCGCGTAGACGACGTTCTGGGAGGGGGCGTCGAAGGTCGTAAAGGCTTCCTTGAAGCTCTTCCAATCGTCTGCCCGCTGGAGGCGGAGCAGCCCTTCGGCAGCGCCGCCCGGCTGCAGCGCGGTCCACTGGAGAGCGAGCCCTCGCCAGATGCCGCGCTCCGGATCCTCGATCCTCTCGACGACCGGACCGTGGCGGGTGACCACCACCTCCTCGAGCACGTCGGATGAGTTCTTGACATGGATGATCTCGCGCAGCCGCCGGGTCGGCTCGAAGCCCCGCTCGGTCCGGAATCGATCGGCCGCCGGCGAGTCGAACTCCTCGATCACCAGGTCCTGGCAGTCGGCGAATGAGTTGGTGAATCCCCAGGCGACCCGCTTGTTGTGACCGATGATCACAAACGGCATCCCGGGCATGGTCACGCCGGTCGATTCGAAGTCGTCCCCGGCCTGGACGTGCGCCGCGTACCAGATCGAGGGCATGCCCGGGACCAGGTGCGGGTCGTTGCAGAGGATCGGCCGGCCGGATGCCGTTCGCTCCCCGGAGACGACCCAGGAGTTGCTCATGCCTCCGGCGGTCGGGATCCAGCGGGCCGCTTCGCGGAACATGGTCAGCCGTTGCGTTCGGGTGTCACCGCCCGCGGCGCGAACCGTGGTCGCGAGGACGGTCGGGTTCGCGTCGGGATAGACGATATCGAGGCGGGCGGCGTGCTCGGGACCGATTGCGCGGAGCAACTCCAGGCGCTGCAATTCGGTGTCCCAGTTCATGCTCAGTCCGAGCGCCAGCAACTTGAGGGCGGCGAGGCTATGCATCGGCTCCCACGGCTCGGGGGTCACACCGAGGAGCCGGTATTCGACGGGCAGCGCCCGGCCCGACTGCGCGATTCCGTTGACACCCGCGGCATACGCCTTGAGCATCCGGCGGGCCTCGGGACCGAGGCGCAGCTCCTCCTCGCGGGCGACCCGCTGCAACCCGACCCGCCGGATGAAGCGGTCGATGTTCACGCCCTCGGTCCCGATCAGCTCGCTGATCCGTCCCGTCGCGACCCGCCGGGTGACCTCCATCTGCCAGAGCCGGTCCTGGGCATGGACCACGCCCATCGCGAACGCGGCGTCCTCCATCGACATCGCGTTGATATGGGGAACACCCCATCGATCGCGGCCGACGGTGACGTCCGCGAGCAGACCGGTGAACGAGAGCCGCCCCCTCACTCGCGGCAAGGACACGCCGAAGGTGCGATGGCGCGCGACCAGCAGAGCGGCGCAGATGACGACCAGCAGGGCCGCCACGACGATGAGGGCAATGATCATTGGAGGCGGTCTGGGAACGTACTACACTCGCGAGCCCATGGCCTTGCGAACTCCGCTTCACGACCGGCATATCGCGGCAGGGGCGCGCATGGTTGAGTTCGGCGGCTTCGATATGCCGCTGCAGTACTCGACCATACGCGAGGAGCACATCGCGGTCAGGACTCGGTGCGGGCTCTTCGACCTCTCACACATGGGCGAGGTGCGGTTCAGCGGCGATCGCGCGCTCGACGTGGTGCAGCGGCTGGTGACCAACGACGTCGCCCGTCTCGAGGTCGGCGGCGCCCTCTACGGCGTCATGTGCAATGAGGCGGGCGGGATCGTCGACGACGTCGTCGTGTACCGCGAAGCCGACGGCTACATGGTGGTGATCAACGCCGCCTGCCGCCCGAAGGACGTCGCCTGGATGGGCGAACACAGCGCCGAGTGCACCTTCGAGGACATCGGCGATGCCGTGGCGTTGCTCGCGGTGCAGGGCCCCCGGGCTGTCGAGCTGGTCAGCTCGATGTGTCCCGACGACGTTGCGGCGCTTCGTCCCTTCCATTGCAGGGACAGCCGGGTGGCCGGCGTGCAGGCCTCGGTTTCGCGCACCGGATACACGGGCGAGGACGGCTTCGAGCTCTACGTCGATGCCGCCGCCGCCCCGGGCCTCTGGGATTCGCTCCTCGAGGCGGGAGCTCCGGAGGGCCTGATCCCGTGCGGACTGGGCGCGCGTGACACGCTCCGTCTCGAGGCGGGCCTACGGCTGTACGGCCAGGACATGGACGACACCATCGACCCGTACAGTTGCGCGCTGGGCTGGACTGTCAAGCTCCAGAAGGGAGATTTCATCGGGAAACCGGCACTGGTCCAGCTCGATCCCGCCCATCCGCCGCGCCGTTTCGTCGGCATCGAGTTGCAGGGACGGGCCATCGCCCGTCATGGTCAGGAGGTGCTCGCCGATGGTCAGGCCGCAGGCGTCGTCACCAGCGGCACGTACAGCTTCACGCTCGACCACTCGATCGCGACCGCATCATTGGATGGCGACATCGCGCCGGACACCGACCTCTCGGTTGACATCAGGGGCATCGCTGCCGCGGCAACGGTGGTGCCGCTGCCCTTCTATCGCCGCCCCAAGGGAGCCTGAACGTGGCCGACCTCTCCAACTACCGGTTCACCGCCAGCCACGAGTGGGTCCGCGTCGAGGGCTCCAAAGCCACCCTGGGCATCAGCGATCACGCCCAGGCCCAGCTCGGTGACGTGATCTTTCTCGAGCTTCCCGCCGTTGGCACGGAGGTGAAGGCGGGCGCTAAATTCGGCGCCATCGAGTCGGTGAAAGCGGCGTCCGATCTCTACGCGCCGGTGAGCGGCACCGTGTCCGAGGTGAACGCCGCCCTGACCGACCGGCCGGAGCTGGTCAACTCCGACCCCTACGGCGAAGGTTGGATGCTGCGCCTCGAGAGCGCGAGCGACGACGGCGGGGAGCTTCTCGACGAGGCCGGCTACACGAAGCTGGTCGGCGCCTGACCTAGACTTCTGGGCGGGGTCAGCTAGCTCAGCTGGTTAGAGCGCGCGCTTGATAAGCGTGAGGTCGGA
>PKWB01000132.1 GCA_003131685.1 Candidatus Dormiibacterota bacterium | reverse complement strand
GAAGAGATGGATGAAGTGCCAGGTGTCGTAGGAGAGTCGACGCCGGGCTGCACGGGCCGAGGCCACTGCGATGACGACAAATAGCAGCGTGGCGACATAGGCCATGAGCATGTAGGGGTAGGTGGTGAGGAAGGTCCACGTCTCGGCAAGAACGGAGTGGCCGTTGCTGACCGCATAGCCGGCCGTCGTGAAGACCACGTGTCCCAAGATCAGGAAGACGGTGGCGAATCCCAGCCAGCGATGCCATCCGGCGATGCGGTCGATGCCGAAAAGCTGGTCCAGCCAGGGGCTCCGCGACATCAGCACCACTTGGAGTATCGCGGAATACGTGCCGAGCAGGGCAGTGAGTTGACCGGCCGCAGACAGCACCGCGCCAGCGTTGCCCAGGTTGGGCACCTGCCCGTGACGCACCCACATCGCGACGATCAGCGCGGCATTGGCGAACACAATCAACGTGACGTCGGTGGGCCGGAGCCCCCAGGAACGCGGAACGCGGAGCGAGCGCCAGACGGCGGCGGTTGCTTGCCCTGCCAGACGAATGGGAGGTATCGCCACGACGAGGCCCGCACCGTCCGCCGCGCCCATGACGGATGCACCTTCGTGGTCGGTCGACGGCTCGGGAGGTGCACCACGCTGCCTGCTCGTTTCGTCGCGCGAGCCAGGCGCCGCACCGGTGACGGAGCCTCGGCGCCGAGACCCGCGACCGTTTACCGGCGCCGCGGCCATGCCCTATTCCCATTGCGATGATGGTCTCCGGCGATTCTGACGGCGGAGGGACGATCGCCCGGCTGCGTTGCATGGGATGCGGCACGCTGCGTTCATGCGAAGCCAGCCCAGGAAAGCGAGCCAGCAGCCGGGTGGAGCAGTTCAGACCCGAGGTCAGTGGCGGGATGGGCGGCAGTCGACTGCTCGGTCCCGCCCCGAGGTGCGCGAGTCGGAAATGGGGATCGGGCGCCGCCGGCGAGGCCGACGATGAGCCCGATTGCGAGTGCCAACCCGATCAGCGCAATGCGGAGACGCGGCATGTTATGTCGCAACGCGGCGACGCCGTCTCGGGCGGCGGTTTGAAGCGAGAGTGGCGTGCGAAGCAGCAGGTGGAGCCCAACACAGGCGCCCATTGCCAGCACCGAAAGCACATGCAGCTTCGCCCACGGTTGCGCCTCGCTGTGCTGCGACCACATCCAGATCCCCGTGGCCATGGCGATGATCGTGCTCACAATCAAGGCAGGAGCCAGGAGGCGTCCGGCCCATTCCGGGGCACCGGCTGCGCGATACACGGCACGCCGCGTGTAATAGGAGAGAGCCCGGTAGCTCGTGGTTCCCAGCTTGACAAGCAGGAGCGGGATGAGTGAAAGCCCGGCGACATAGTGGAGCTGCCAGAAGTTACCGAAGACGAGGCCGCTGACGGCAACGACTGCCAACCCGGGGAGCAGCAGCAGCCCCGCCCACGACGTCAGTGCGCGGTTTCCAAACACTCGCATGGCGGTCGCGCCATCGCGCCGCCCCGTCTCCCACCAGGTCTGTAACAGCGAGCGCAGGTCGGCGTCGAGCGTCGGCTCCGGCATGGCCCATTTGTACTCGGGCACCCTTGCGGAACGATGAAGGGCAACCGACAGGTACCCGGCCTCCATCGTGCACGTGCCGTCAAACGAAACGCCACCGATGCGAACCGCGCACTGTCGTCGTGCGACGCATACCGGTCTCAGCCCGCGACGGCATACTCCGTTTGTCGTATGGAGGCGACCCACAGGGAACTCATGGATGTTTGCCACGGCATTCCCTGACCGCCTCGGTACCTTGAGCACATGGTCCTTGCGAACACGACACCGTCAGATGCCCGGTTGCGCATGGCCGCGCGCCATGTTCTCGCCGCAAGCGCGTGCGGCCCCATGCGCCCCCGCTCCTGGGGTGCTCGGCACATCGGTGACGCTAGCCGAGACGATGGGGACACGACGTCCGTCACAGTTCCGCCCACGATCATTGAGCAATAAAGGTCTTCGAGGCCGGTGATCCTCCCCAAGATCCGGGATCCGCGGTTCATCACCGTGCGTCGCGGCGGGATCCTCCAGGACGACGATCATCGTCTTCTCGGGACGTGGGCGGCTGACTGCGCGGAGCACGTGCTGCACCACTTCGAGCAGGTACGGCTGACGGACGACCGTCCACGTCGGGCGATCGACCTCGGGCGTGCCTGGGCGCGGGGTGAGATCACATGGGCAGAGGCCCGCACGGCGGGCGGCCATGCAAACGCCGCGGCCAGAGACCTGAGCGGGGCAGCACGGCATGCCGCGTACGCTGCCGGCCAGGCCGCCGCGGTGGGGCACGTGGCGGCCCACGAACTCGGAGCCGCGGCGTACGCGATCAGGGCTGCGTGGGCGGCAGCGACTGACGACGACCGCGTGGAGGCCGGCCGTTTGGAGTGCCAGTGGCAGCGCGCCCGCCTCCCCCATGAGATCCGAGAACTTGTGCTCGACGACCAGCGGCTGCGCAACGAGTTGTGCTGGTTTGCCTTCGACTGCTGACACGATTCGCTCCCGCCGGCCGCCACAGCGTCAGGTCGGCTGGACTCGCAGCCGTCCGCAGACGTAGGTGACGCGCCGCGAACCCCAGTCACGTCTGCGCGCCGAGCGTGGGCTGCTCTAGTCGCTGCCTGACCTCAGCCTCTCGACGGCCAGCGTGCCCACCGCGATCAGCGCCACGACACCACCATAGCCAAGTGACGTGTTCAAGAGGCCGATATTGGTCGCCAGCACACCTGCAACCAAGGCCGGGACGCTGAAGGCGAGATAGCTGACCACGTACACGGCGGAGAGGAGCGCGGCCCGCTCCTGGGGCTCAGCCAGCTGGGTGACCGAACGCAGCGCTCCCAGAAACCCGCTGCCGAAGCCTCCGCCCGCGATGAGCGAGGCTACGACGAAGACGGCGATCGACGACGTCTCGAGAGCAAGCAGGAAAAGGCCGGTGCCGACTGCCAAAGCCACTCCACCCACGCGCGACATGGACGGGGGCGACAGCTCACGTGCAAGAAGAGCAGCGGTGGCGGCCGAGAAGGGAAACAAGCCGATCACAAGACCCACCACCGCGTGGTTGCTCTGGCCCAATACCACGGCGAGGAGCGATCCTCCCGCCGAGAGGACGAGGCCTCCCAATGCCCAGGTGGACACCATGATGGGAACGGCACCCGCAAACGATCGCCGTGCACGTGGTGGCACCGCTATCTGAGGGCGCAGCGATGCGACCGCGCCGTTGACACGCTTCACGGTTTCTGGCAATACGATCGTGGTGAGAGCCAGGAGCACGAAGAGCGCGGTGAGAATCGCGAAGATCAACCTCGTTGGATCCGGTGCGTACTGCACCAGCACGCCAGTGATCGTCGCCCCGATGCCCAGACCGATGGTGGGGGCGACACTGTTGAGAAGTGAGCCCAGTCGTGAGCCGTCAGTCGGTTGCAGATCAAGCAGATACGCCCCTAGGGCGCCGATGGCAGCGCCGGTAGCGATCCCCTGCACGATGCGGGCGATGAGGAGCGACGTTACTCCGTCAGCGACAAGGAACAACGCCATGGCGCCCGCCTCGACGACGAGGGCTCCGGCGAGAACGACACGGCGGCCCACATAGTCTGACAACCGGCCCACGGTGAGCAGGCTCGCCATCAGCGCGAAGACGTAGACGGCGAAGATCAGCGTGAGCACGAGCGCCGAGAACCTGAATTCCGCCTGGTATACGGGATACAACGGACTCGGGGCGCTCGACGCCGCAGGCACCATCGCGGCGGTGGCAGCCACCACCCAGAAGGCGACACTGCGAGGCAGGGCGCGCCCTATTCCGGGGTTGCACTCCGAGGTTGGCTCCGCTGACAGGACGTTCACGCCATCAAATCGGCTGGGAGAAGTCCAAGACCAGACGGCCGCGGACCCCTCCCGCAGCGAGGTCGACCACCCTGAGAACCTCGGGGCCGCCGAACTCATTGAGCCCGATTGCCTTCATCGCAGACCTTCACGCAGCCCGGTACGCGCCGTTGACCCACTCGATGATCGCGTCGGCATACCCTGCTGGGTCTTCCTCCCATGCGTTGTGACCGGTAGGGAAGATCTGGAGCCGCGAGTGCGGCAGCTTTTGATCAAGCAACTCGGCATCGGCGACCAAGCCGTAAGGGTCGTCCCCGCCGACGAGGATCTGCACTGGAATCTGCAGCGACGGCAGTTCTGCAGCAAGCGCCTCGAGATCCGACGGATAGCTCTGTACATAGGCCACAGACTGGGCGAACCGGTCGCCGGCGTACGACTGCATGTAGTCATCTCTGACGATCGAGGGCACGTCGTAGCTCTTGATGGACCCGACAGACTGGCTGATCACGTCTGCCGGATCGAGCTGCTTGAATGGCTCGATGCTGCCGGCGTCAATGAAGGTCTTGAGCAGACCGTCGGACTGCAACGGGAAGATGGCCCCGCCCGCACCGACAACAATGCTGCGGAAAGCATCGGGGTGAGTGGCCGCCGCCCAGAGCAGTGCTCCGGTGCCCACATCGGGGCCGACCACGTGCGGCGACTCGATGTGCAAACTCGAAAGCAACCGCACGACAAATTCGCCCATCGCGCGCGTCGACATCAGGTCTGGGCGCCCCTGTGACTGTCCGAAGCCGGGGAGGTCGATGGCCACGAGGGAGAGCTGTTCTGCGAGACGGGGCCATGTCGGCAGGAAGGCGTAGATGCTCTCCGGCCACGGGCTGAGCAACACCACCGTCTCGGCGCCGGCCTTCGGACTGGTCGCATACCGAATCGTCAGCCCGTCCAGCGTCGTGAAGGCGGGCTTGATCAGGGCATCGCCAACCACCGCGCTCTCGGCGATTAGCTCGCTCACCCTGCCTTCACCTGCAGCGCCGCCCGTGCCGATGCAACGATGTCATCGCTGGTGTTGGCATGGCCGTCAATGCCCCACCCGCCCTCAGGCGATTCTGTGATCAGTACCCAGGTGCGATCGGCCAGCGTCGGGTCGCCGGCTGCCGCGACCACGATCTCGGTGAGCTCCTTGACGACACCGAGCTGCTTCTCGCGATCAAGGACGTGGACCGGGGTGAGCACCTGGACTCGGACGTAATTGCTGTCCCCGGCCGCATTCGAGATCGCCTCGGCAGGCAGGTCGTGGATGAACGCGGCGGTGTTCTCAAAGAACAATGGGATCGCGGGCACCTTCTCCCAGCGCATGACCGCGCTGGCGAGATCCTTGGCGAGCGCGTGCTTGTCCTTGAAAGTGCCTTCTGAGGCGAAGACGTCGATCATCGGCATGGGAGACCTCCTTGCGGTCGGGTGAAGGGCGGCGGGGCGGGGCGCGATCTGTCGCGCGAGGCCAATATGACCGGTCATCTTACCCAAACCTGGGATAGTGGGCTGGTGCCGCGAGCCAGCGTCAGGGATCAGCTCATCGCGAGCGCCGTGGACGTGTTCCACGCCCGCGGATTCAACGGCTCCAGTGTCCAGGACATCGTCGAGGCGGCCGGGGTGCCGAAGGGATCCTTCTACAACCACTTCGCGAGCAAGGAGGCGCTCGGGATCGAGGTCGTGAAGGCATACAGCCGCCTCGTCGGGGCCTACGTGGCGGAGGCCGGCGCCAGCGACATCTTCTCAGGCGATGGCACCCCCCTTGAGCGGATCCGAAGGTATTTCGAGGCCGTCATCGAGCAGAACGTCAGCTGTGGCGTCCGCAAGGGCTGCTTGCTCGGCAACTTCGCGACCGAGCTCGCTCCACACAGCACGGAGATCGCGAACGCCGTGACCGAAGCCCTCGACAATTGGAGCGCGGCGGTGAGCAGGGCGCTCGTTCAAGCGCAGGAGGCTGGGGAGCTCGCGAAGGGCGCGGATGTCGTGGCGCTCGGGCGTTATCTCGTCGACGGCTATGAGGGCGCAGCAACGCGCGCGAAGTTGATCGGTGATCGCGCGCCCATGGATGAATTCATCCGGACCACCTTCGATTTCTTGCTGTCGCAGCGCGGGTGACACGGGGTTGCAGCGCTCTGCGGCAGAGATCGCTCCTAGCTTCAGCTCCGGAGTCAGGGCGCTGTCGAACCGGGCGACACGGTGGTCGTGTTCCACACCGGTGCCGGATTCAAATCGACGCTCCCGGAACTGCCGCCGCGACGATCCGCGAGCGATGCCGACTGGGAGCCGTTGCTCAGCGGCTACGCACCCGCTGCTGAGCGCGCGGCACCTCAGTCCGTGGCGACGGGGCGTCCTGAATCAGCGAGCTCCGTCATCCTCGTCCACGCGACCAAGTCCTTCGCCGACATGGTGTTGATGACCATCTCGGCTGAAACATCGCACGCGGCAGCGCGCTCGTATCCGCGCACCTGCCACTCGAGCTGACCGGGCGCGTGCGCGTCGGTGTCGATGGCGAGCCGGCATCCGATCTCGATCGCGAGCGTCAGCAGCCGCTTTGGGGGATCGAGCCGTTCCGGACGTGAGTTGATCTCGACCGCGACGTGATGCTCGCGGCACTCCGCGAAGACAGCATCCGCGTCGAACTGCGACTCGGGTCTCCCCCGGCCGGCGACGATCCGCCCGGTGCAGTGACCGAGAACGTCCATGTGCGGGTTGCGGATTGCGGTGAGCATCCGCGGCGTCATCTCCGCCGCAGGCATGCGGAGCTTCGAATGCAGGCTTGCCACCACGACGTCGAGCTGCGCGAGGAGGTCCGGCTCCTGGTCGAGCGAGCCGTCGTCGAGGATGTCGACCTCGATGCCCGTCAGGATGCGAAACGGCGCGAGCCGTTCGTTGATGCCGCGCACCATGTCGAGTTGCTCGCGGAGCCGCTCGGCGCTCAGCCCGCGCGCCACCGTGAGCCGCGGTGAGTGATCGGTCAGGACGATGTACTCGTGCCCGAGGGTGATCGCGGCTCGAGCCATGTCCTCGATGGGGCTGCCACCGTCCGACCAGTCTGAGTGCACGTGGCAGTCACCGCGCAGTGCCCGGCGCAGCGCCAGCGCCTCGTCTGCGATGGGTGGAGACTCGGCCTCGAGACGTTGCTGGTACGCGGGTGTCGCCCCCGCCAGCGCCTCCTCAATGACCCGCGCCGTAGCCGGCCCGATCCCGGCGAGACCTTGCAGGGCGCCGCGCCTGCTCCGCTCCTCGAGCTCCGAATCGGGAAGCGCACGAACGACAGCCGCCGCATTGCGAAAGGCACGCACGCGATAGGAAGGTTCTTGCTCGCGTTCGAGGATGTACGCAATGCGCTCGAGAGCTGCAATGGCGTCGTGGCGGCTGGTCAATTGGCCTTCTCCAAACCATGGCGAGCCGCTGCTTCGGGAACTTCAGCGCACCGCCTTCTCCACCAGCGCTGTGATCTTTGCCTCTTCGGTGGCAGTCAACTTTGTGAGCGCGTACGAATTCGGCCACATGCCACCGTCGTCAAGATTCGCCTTGTCGCTGAAGCCGAGGGTCTGATATCTGACTTTGAACTTCCCTGCGTTTTGGAAGAAGCAGATGACGTTGCCGTCCCTGGTGTACGCCGGCATTCCGTACCAGGTTTTCGGTGCGAGGACAGGTGCTGCGGCTTTGATCAGAGCGTGGATCTTCTTGGCCATGGCGCGATCGGGTTCCTGCATCCTCGCGATCGCGGCGAGCAATTCAAGTTCCCCGTCCGCCCTGGCCGCCTCCGCCTTCAGTTCCTGGATGCGCGCTCGCGCAGCGGCCTTCTCTTCGGCGCTGAATCCCTTGGACGCCTTGCCGCTCGTCCCGGCGCGCGTCGCCGAGTTCGGCTTGGCCTTGGCTACGGTCTTGGTTGGGGTCATGGTTCGCGCTCCTGTCCGAGACTTGATGGGTGCGACATGCGCGACAGCAAGTTTATTCGGGGAGTCCGCGTCGGCGAGGCGCCAGCGTCGAAAGGCACGATACCGACAACCGGGACGGCGGATGGTCCGTGATCGAACGCTGGACGACTAGATCACGGACTCGGCCTTTGCTCGGTAGCTGCCCTGGCGGAACTCGTCGGTGAGTGACGGACGGGACGGCTGCCAACCGAGTTCGGCGCGGGCCCTGGCGGCGTCCGTGCCCTGATCGAGCAGCAACACCTCGGCAAAATAGTCGCCAAGGCGCGTCCGAGCCTCGGTCTCGGAACCCGGCACCGCCCCCGGCGCACCGGCCGCGACCGCGGCAGCCTCGGTGAGCTCGGTGACGGTTGGGTTCAACCCGTTGCCGATGACGTAGTAACCGCGAGCCGTGTCATCTTCCAGCACGCGCCCGAAGACCTCGGCGAGATCCGCAACGTGCACGTTGGACCAGTGCTGCTCTCCAGTGCCGAGCATGATCAGATTTCCGGCGGGATCACGAGGCGATCCGAGGAGCAGCCCCGGAATCGCGCCGCCTCCGTCACCGTAGGCCACGCTCGACACCACCACGACCCCGCGCAGGCCCTTGGCGTTGAGCACTCGGCGCTCGTTTGGCTCCTTCCAGGCCACCATCGCCGGAGCATTGAACGGCGAGTGCTCGCTGATGCCAGTGTTGGCACCGTAGACCCAGATGCCGCTGATGCTGATGTAGGGCTTGCCGGTGCCTTCGAAAGCCTCGATCGCGGCGTCGACCATGGCGCTGTCGAAGGCCGCGCTGGTCTCGTCATTGGGGCTCGCGGTGTGGATCCCCGCATCCGCCTGCCGCAGCAGGCTCACCACCGCCGGTCGGTCGTAGAGGTCGACGACGGCGGTCTGAACCCCGGGACCAAGCCTGTCCGCCTGGGTTTGGTCGCGAACGAGCGCTGTCACCTCATGGCCCCGATCCTGCAGCTGCCTCAGGACGTGAGATCCAACGAACCCCGTCGCTCCGGTGAGTGCCACGTTCATCTGCGGATGTCCTCCTGACGTGTTCCTGGCAAGGAGGCCAGCTTGAACATTCAAGCTTGAAATGTCAAGTGAACGGTCAAGTCGCTGCCACCTTCACTTGAAAAGGAGAGTGCCCAGGTATGCTTGCGGGGTGGCCCGTCAACCGCGTCGAGGCGCGAAGCAACCGCCGGTCACGTGGCTCACCGCGCCGGAGCTGGAGTCGTGGCTCTCCGTCGTGCGGCTGCTGACCTGGCTTCCCTGGTCGATCGATCAACAGCTCCGCCGTGATTCGAAGCTGAGCATGGTTGAGTATCAGGTGCTCGCCATGCTGTCCGACAACCCGGATCGAACCATGCGCATGAGTGCGCTTGCGGAGGTCACCAACGCGTCACTGTCGCGGCTCTCGCACGTGGTTGAGCGTCTCGAGCGGCGGGGTTTCGTCCGCCGGACGCCGGATCGCACCGATGGGCGCTTCACCAAGGCGATCCTGACCGACGTGGGCTTCGAGGCACTTGCGGCAGCGGCGCCCGGGCACGTGAGGCATCTCCGATCCCTCGTCATCGACGTGCTTTCGCCGGAGCAGCTGCGACGACTCGGTCGTGACGCGGCGCGCATCATGGATCGCATCGACAGTCCAAGTACTGGCTAGCAGCCGCACTCGCGTCGGCCGTGATCATCAGGACGGGAGCTGCCTTCTGGCACCTCGGGTTATATGCGCCGCCAACTCGTGCGAACGCGTCATCTTCGAAGGGGCCATCGGGATAACCGCAAGCAGGGTCGAGGCGGCAATGACGGCAAGCATGAATGGCTGAAGGTGCTGGGCGCTGGGCGGAAGCTGGAGTTGCACGATCTCGACAGCGCTGATCGCGATCGCCTCACTGAGGGCAAGCAGCGGCCATCGACGAGCGATCAGCGCAATCGGCACCGCAACCAACATGAAGTCCTCGCCGGTAACGTGCGGCGAGCAGAGCAGGGACAGCACCAGTCCGACGCCGACAACCGCGACCGGTTGCCCGCGTAGCACTTCGCGACGCCAGAGGAGGAACGCAGCGGCAATCGCCCCCAAGCACCCAGCTGCAATGAATCCGGCGTCGCCACTCCCGGTCAAGGCTGAGACCAGGGATGGCAGGCCCATGCTGCTGTCCGTTTGACCAGGGTAGGTGCGTGCCGTGAGCTGCACCAGCGCCACGAACCCGTTGGGACCGGTGATCGCCAGACTCACCACGATCCATCCAATCGAGCCGAGGAGTAACCCCCCGAGGTACCGCCAGGACCGTGCGGCGATCAAAGCGGGCACCACCAGCCAGAGGACCTGCGGCTTGAGAATGAGCGTTGCCAGAAGCACCCCGGCCCATCCGTACTTTCGGCGCTCGGCGAGCAGCACCGAACCCAATAACGCGACGGTCATCAGCGAGTCCCACTGGACGATCGCCTCCACGGCGGGGATGTTCAGCACCGCGGCGACCGCAATCGCCAACTGAACCGGCCGAGAGGATACCGGTGCCAGCCAACGAAATTCGAGCAGCAGGGCGAGCGCGAAGAGGAGGGTGGACGCGAGCACGGCGACTTCACTCGCAACGAAGAGATTTGAACCGGCGAGAGGACTCAACAGAAGCGCTCCGGCCGCGATGTTCGTGAACGGAGCAATGAAGTGATCGCCTGCCGGGATGTGGAGCAACAGCGCTTCGGTGCGCTCCTGGGCAGCGGGCGAGAAGAGATGCGACGGGTCGGAGACAACGAGCCGGCCGCCGGTCACGAGTGCGATGGCGTCACTGTCGCCGGGGTCGGTTATCTCTCGGTGCGCCTCCATGGTGAGCGCGGTGCCGAGTACTGCAACCAGCAAGAGCACCCCGATCCATGGGGCCGCGCGCCGAAGCGTGACACGAGGTCTTGCCGCCACGGCCTCGGCGATCACACTCTGACTCACAATTGCTCGCCCTGAATCAGGAGTAAACATCCCATCACCGGGTTCAAGCCAAGGGAGAGGGGACTGCCACTGGCACGCGCTGTCCAGAGGCGACAAGCGGACGGGAGTGACGACCTCGTGGCAGGGCGATGTCGTCGTCAGCGGCAAGGCGACGGTTACCGTCGATTGCTATCGCTGTCATCAGCAACACGGCCGCAACTGAGTAATAGTTGAGGAAGGCTATATGTCCCAATATCAGGAAGGCGATGGTCAACACGGCGCTTCCGAGAAGCAGGTCGACTGAATCGCGGGGGCGATGGCGCAAGATCAACACCCCCACCAAGAGCGTTGCGGTGATGATCACAACACTGGGCAGATACGGAATGCCGTAGGTATGGATCAACGCTCCAATTGTGATTGCATCGGCACGGTTCACCGAGAACACCGGGCCGAGCCAAAGCTCGACGGTTGAATGCAGGAAGTTGCCGATCCCATCCCACAGCGCGAACGGGAGCACGATCGCCGCTGCGATTGCCAAACCCCACCGGAGGTCACGACGGGCCGACCGCGACCACACAAGCATCACGATGAGCGCTGCGAGGATGGTTGGCTTGGTGGTGAGTGCAACCCCCAGAGCGAGGCGAGCCCATCGAGGGTGCCGCTGCCTTCCCAGAAACCAGAGGAGCAGGCAGAGAGCTCCACTGGCGTCATTGAAGGCGTGCTCGGCCAGGTCAACACCGAACGGCGACAGCAAGACAAGTGCAACCGCCCCCACCGCAACGGCGACAGGTTGGCGGCGCCCCACCACAGCAATCACACCTGCGATCGCGACCCAGACCGCCGCTTGGGAAAGCCTCACGTCACCGAGCAGCCGCCCCGGCAAGCCCAGCAACAGAATGCCGGGTCCATACCCAAACTGCTCAGGAGCCAGGTACGCGCCGTGGTCACTCACAGGAATCATCACCTGCACTGTCGGCCCGTAAGGATTCAAACCATGAGCCAGAGCACCGGTCGCAACCTGCATCTCGCGAAAAACGTCGAAGGCGAGTTGTCCCCACTGCAACCGGAGAGCTTCTGCGACGATCACGATGGCGGTGGCTGCCACGACCATGACCATGCCAACTCGGAAGTCTCGTGCCGACACCCCGGCGATGGCGATGACAAGCACGACCACGGTCAGCACGGGTGTCAATGGATGGTCGATGAGGGAGAGCGCGGTGATGGCCACAGCGCCCGCGATGACCTGAGGACGAGGCGCACCAGGGGCGGTGTGCACAGCCAGCCCGATACAGATGGCCGCTGCAGCAGTCAAGAGAACTCCAGCTGGAAGGGCTCCGGCCCAGAACGTTGCGAGCGAGTTACCGCACGTCAGCAGAGCAAGCGCAACTACCGAGAGGTCGCCTCGAGTTCTCATCGATGTGGCGCCGTGGTACCACGCCCGGATCGCGGTGGGCGCCCAAGGATCGAACCGACACAGCTCCGTAACGCCGCGTCGATCCGAAGCCTCCGAGTCGGGGGCAGCCGCCGGTGCGCCCGCCGAGCATCTTGACGATGCCGTGGACTCGCGATGCGATCAGCTCAGATTACGCGAGGTTGGGCCGGCCCGAGTCGAGGCGGTGTCCGGAGCTGGTAACGATCCGTCCTGGAGCGGTTTGCCGGCACTCGGTCGTCCATAGAATCGCTCGGTGGTAGAGCGGCTCGTGGACGCCGTCGGAGCCGAGGTGCCTGGAAGGGAATTCCGCGGCCTGGGCGAGCGCCTGCGTTCGCCCGCCATGCGACGGCGCGGACTGCTGTTGCTCCGGGCGGCGGCAATCGCCTCCGCAGTCGCTGGATTGCTCGACTTCGTTGTGGCGCCGCTGCAGGGTCGCTTCGCCGGCGAATTCGAGGACTACAAGGACTATCTCGCCGCTGCCAAGGCGGTGACGCAGCACAGCGACATCTACGGATCCTTCCTCAACCACGTGCAGCCGATTCCGGTGCAGGGATTTGACTATCCGCCGGTGGTCGCGTGGCTGCTCCAGCCCCTTGCCGGGTTGCCCCCCACGACTGCCGCCACCGCTTGGCTGCTGTTGCTGCTTGCCTGCACCGTCGCGGGCACGGCGATCATCGCCTTCGAGCTACTTCCTGCGACGTGGCCGAGGCTGGAGCTCACCGCCGTCTTCTCGTTGGTCTACGCCCCTATCACGTACAACCTGTGGCACGGACAGATGAGCGCCGTGGTCTACCTGTTCCTCGCGCTGGCTCTGCGTTCCTGGTTGCGTGGCAAGCAGTTCTCGCTCGGCGTTTACATCGGCATCGCCGCTCTGATCAAGCTCGCGCCCGTCTTGCTGATCGTGCTCCTCCTGCGCAGGCGCTGGTGGGCGGCCTGTGTGTCGCTCGGCGTGACGCTTGCGTTGGGCATCGGCCNNCATCGGCGTCGGAGTGCTCGCGCTCGGGGTCGGCACGCTGCGTGAGTACGTCACGCGGGTGCTGCCGGTCCTGGGGCAGCAGAACGGATGGATCTACAACCAGTCTGCAGCGGGCGCGGTGAACCGCTTGGTTGGTCATTCGGTGCTCGCGTTTCAGCCGTCGTCGATACTGATGACGGTGGTTATCGTGACGATAGCCGTGGTGGCCGTCGGTGCGGCGGCATGGATGGTGCGACCGGCCGAGGTGTCCCGAGACGTGCGCGGCGGCCAGTTTGCCCTGGGGATCCTCGCCATGCTCCTGGCCGGCAGTGTCACGTGGTTCTGGCACCTCGGGGCGCTGCTCATCGTACTGGCGTCAGTTGCGTCGCTCGTCGCCGGCCATGGAGTCCACCGGCCGCGACGGATCGCGATCGCGGGATGGGCAGTCCTGCTGGCGACGGGTGTCGCGGCGCCGCTGTTCATCGCGTTCACCTCGATGCCCGGACTGATCGCGCTCAGTCACAGCTGGTTGTGGTGGCCGGCGCTCCAGTTGGTATCGGCACCGGCGTTGGCCATCGCGGCCCTTTTTGTGGTGCTCGCCGTCGCACTGCGGCAGCAGATGGTGTATCGGATGGGGTCGGAGCCGCTGATCACCACGGCGTCGGTGCAGTGACCGGCCTCTGGAAAGTCGCTGTGCGCGGAGACGGGGTGGTAGTAGCGACACCCGGCAACCGTCTCCTCGGAGTACGGGCACAGTCCCAGCGCGTCGACATCTGAGTAAGCCGGGGGTGCATCGGGATGTGGTTCGTGCTGTCCCTCGAGCATCAGGACCCCATCGTGGCCGTCCGGATACCTTCGCCACCAGTGCCATTCGTCCTCAATCGGGGATTCAACCGGTCGCGATCGCCCGAAGCGCGAAGAGCAAGGTCATCACGGCGCCGCCGGCGAGCCAGATCCGTTGCTCGCGTCCTCCCAACCGTGTGCCGATCACCATCGCGAGCGGGAGCGTGAGCATCGTCGCGGCCCCATAGAACCAGTGGATGAGCTGCTGCGGTGCGTGGCCGGTTGCCACCAGGGCCAGCCCGATCACAACCTGAACAGCAAACAGGGCGATCATCACGCGCAGGTACAGACGGACGACGGGGAGGATCCGTGGTTGCAGCAGTCCGGCTATCGCCGCTATCGCGCCAATGGCAGCCGCGACCGTCAGTACGACACCGTACCGATCGTGGATCAGCACGACGACTATGGTATCGAAACGGTGGGATGTCCCAATTGTGGCAGGTCATCGGTCACACTCCCCGGAGGCTTGCGTCACCGGGTTTCGTCGACGACCGGCCCTATCAGGCAGTGGCGCCGCCGCACATACTCGTGCTGACACGCTGACGACACACGGAGGCTGCTGATGGACGCGCCTGCTCCATACATTCACTGGGGCTTCATTCTCATCTCGCTGCCGAACTTCATCCTCATCTGCGTGATGGTGCTGCTCTTCGTGCTGGCGCTGGTCGCACCCTTCCCCTCGCACCGGCCGAAGGAGCCGCATGATCAGTAGCGAGAGCTCGCCGGAAACCGTCGAGCCAAGAGCGACGACGGCGCCCGAGCCGGTCGTGGAACCTGAAACCGGATGGACTGCGTCCGTCCGTCGCCGCGTGGAGAAGACCCTGCCGATCACCGAGCTGCTTCCCACCAAGCAGCCGGCATACATCGGGTCCTGGGTGTATGTCTTCGGTGTGGTCACGATCGCAGCGCTGTTCTGGGTCGTGCTCAGCGGCGTGGTGCTCGCGTTCTTCGGATCCGCGTGGTGGCACGTGTCATCGATCGGGCATTTCTTCAACAGCATTCATTTCTGGTCCGTGCAGATGTTCTTCATCTTCATGGTCCTGCATCTCTGGGGACAGTTCTGGGGAGCGGGCTGGCGCGACGGACGGGCCAAGACCTGGATGGTCGGCGTGGTGATCTTCGCGATCAGTGTCGGCACGGCGTTCACGGGGTACGTGATCCAGCAGAACTTCGACTCGCAGTGGATCNNGCGAAAGGCGTCGTCCGGCCGATCGATGACCCCATGCCGGTGACGCCGTGAAGGCGTCCAAGGTCGACAAGCAGACCTACTACCGCGGGGTGCGGATGATCCCGTACGACCTGCTGAAAGAGGTCACGATCGCCATGCTCGGCGTGCTGGGAGTCGTGCTCATCCTCTCCGCGGTGCTCTCGTCGCCGGACGTCCCCTCGGTGACCTTGCAGAGCTGGTCCAAGGCGGATCCGGTGGACTTCCTGACGACGGCAACGGGCGAGCTCGGCGGCTCAACGCTCGTCGCCACGTATGGACCACCGTACAACTCGGGAAGCGCCGCTGCGCAGAGTTGGGGGCCGTTGGCTCCGCAGCAGTGGGCAGGTGTGCACGTTCCCGTCAACGCCCCCAATGACTTCGTGCTCCAACCGCTCACCCAGGCAACCGCGGGGGATGCGGCGCTTGCCGCGGCGCTGACCGCGTATCGATCGGCATCGGGCGACCAGCAGCAGCAGTGGCTGACCGCATATGCAACCGGGCTCGGCACGGCGACCGTCGCCACGGACGGGACGGTGACCGTGCCGTCAGGGACCTACGGGCCCGTGTCGGTGCTGATGGATCGGATGCTCACGCTGGCCAGGTCCGGTGGCCTGGACGCGCTGCTGCTGACCAGCAATCACTTCTACCAGACCGATTTCACCCGGCCGCTCCTCTTTCTCGATGACGGGGGCTACATCGCCAACCTCGCCACCCAGCAGAAGCTGATCGGCAGCGACTGGGGCGTCATGAACGAGACGGGTCGCTACCCAGGTTCGGCGTGGCTCTGGCTCTNNGGTTCCTGGGGATCAGCGCGGCCAATACCGATCTCGCGGTGGTCGGGGTGATGCTGATCCTCACCGCGCTGCTCCTGCTCGTGCCCTTCATCCCCGGGCTCCGCGATATCCCGCGCTGGATCCCGATTCACAAGCTGATCTGGCGGCGTCACTACGCGGAGATGCGTCAGGCCGCCGCCACGCCGAAGGACTAGCCGGCACCGAAACGCGACCGAAAGGGTCTCCGTTCTCTCATTGAGAGGATGGCGCGCGCTTGCGCGTCCGGCCCCGGTCAACCATGTCAGTAGTCACACATCCCGACACCCCCGCGGCCGCGCCTGAAGCACCCCTTGGCCCCACCCTGCCCACCGAGGAGCAGGCTGAGCCAGGCCGCGTTCCGGCGAGGCATCGACGCATCCGCTGGGCGGCGCGCGGGCTGCTCGTCTGTCTGATCACCAGCGGGGTCGCCTTCGCGGCGAACGTCGCCAGCGATCCCAGCATCGGCGGCGCCCCGGCGGTTGTGCAGGGCATCGACCGCGCCCACGGTTCGTCGGCGGTCATGATCGCGCCGGCCGATCGAATCGCGCAGGCGCTGGTCGCCTCCGAGGACGCGACCTTCTATTCGAACAACGGCGTCGACGCGGTGGCGTTGGTGCGCGCGTTCTACGGATTCCTCACCGCGCAGGACCTCGGCGGCAGCACCATCGAGATGCAGCTTGCCCACGTGCTCTACCCGGCGGTGACCGATGGCTTCTGGGGCCGTGTCCGTCGCGCCTCGCTCGCCCTCGAGCTCGATACGCACTACACGAAGGCCGCGATCCTCTCGATGTACCTCTCCGCCGTGTACTACGGCCACGGGTACTACGGGATCCAGGCTGCGAGCCGCGGGTACTTCGGCGTTGCGCCCGACCAGTTGAGCTGGGCGCAGGCGGCGCTCCTCGCCGGGGCCGTCCAGGCACCGACTGCGCTGGACCCGCTTCGGCACCTCGCCGCATCGAGGGCTCGAATGACGTACGTCCTCGAGCGCCTCGTCGGTGACGGCGGGCTCACGGCAACCCAGGCCGCCCACTGGGAGGCGTCACCACTCGGGCTGGTCGGCTCGTCGCCGGCGTTGCCCTGATCCGGTCAGCGCCGGCCGCGGACCCCGCGAGCCGGGGCGATCAGCACCATGCTGCAGTAGATGACCGCGGCAACGGCAACGTGCATGACCATCAACACGGCGACTTCTTTGAGCGGCTGGCCGCGAATGAGCAGCCACGCATCGGGGAGGAACAGCGCCAGGCTGATCAGCACGGTCAGCCGGCCATAGAGCCAGCGCGGCGCGGAGCTGACGTGCGTCAGCACCGGCCAGCCCGCGGCACCGATCACGACTCCGATGATCGTGAGCTTGGCGTAATCGCTGAACCGGAAGTGCCCGTATCCTGCGGTACCGGGAAGGAGGTGCGCCCCGATGGCGACGATGATCGCGTCGGCGCACAGTGAGCCGATGATGGCAGTCAGTGTCGCAATCGCGAGCCTCGCAGCCGATGGTTGGTTCGGTGCAGGCGTCCAGTCGATGCGAGCAATGGCCAGCGTCCGATCGATCAACGGCGTCTCCACCCTCACTCCAGCAGCCTATCGTGCGCACCCTTGCAGAACGGTGAAGGTATAACGGTGCCTCATGCTCGTACTCGTCGCTGAAGACGACGCGAAGCTTCGCGAGGTGCTGTCGCGAGGACTGCGCTCCGCCGGCTACACGGTCGATGAGGCCCGACGCGGCGATGAGGCGCTCGACCTGCTGGTGACGAGGGCTTACGCGGCCGCGGTGGTCGACTGGCACATGCCCGTTATGGACGGCATCGACGTCGTCACCGCCGTCCGATCACGGAATCTCTCCACGCCCGTCCTCATGCTCACCGCCCGCGACACGCCATCGGACCGCATTCAGGGCCTCGATGCGGGGTGTGACGACTACCTCGTCAAACCGTTCGATTTCCAGGAGTTGCTGGCCCGCCTTCGTGCCCTGATGCGACGCCCGGCTGCGACCCTCGGGGTGCGCCTTCGCGCCGGTTCGCTCACCATCGACCCGGCGGCACGGAGCGCAGAGGTCAACGGCACCATTGTCGCGCTCACTCCCACGGAGTACGCGATCGTCGAACTGCTGGTGCGACGCAGTCCTGCGGTTGTGAGCCGCGAGATCATCGCCAACCATGCCTGGACCGATGCCCTCGATCCGATCGCTTCCAACAGCATCGACGTCCACGTCACTCGCCTGCGCGCCAAGATCGTCGGAGCCGGCATCAGACTAGAGGCGGTGCGCCGGGTCGGCTACCGGCTCGTGGAACAGGGACTGTGAGCACACGGCTCCACAACCGTGCGCTGCGCATCGCGCTGATCACGACCGCGCTGGTCACTGTATTGATGGTCGCGCTGTGTGTCGCGGTGGACGTCATCGTGGCGCACACCCTGCGGTCTTCGGCCACGGATCGGTTGACCTCTGAGCTCACACAGCTTGCGCGTCAGCCCGGCACGTCGACCCTCCTGGAACCCGATGTCGATGACCCCGTTCTGGTGTGGCATACCAATGCGTCCGGCGCGGTGATCGTGTCGACGGCCGGGGCGCCGTCGCTCCCACGCAGCGCCGTCACCGCGACCTCGCCGGTCGAGATGCACCTGGACGGCGCTGACGTCCTCGTTGCAGGGACGAGCATTCGGGGCGGCAGGCTCGTCGGAGCGGTGAGTCTCGGCAATGAGTCGAAGACGCTCACCGCACTGCTGGTCACCGAGGCAATCGTTGGACCGATCCTGCTGGCCTTCGTGTTCGCGGGAGCCTTCGTGGTGGGGCGCCAGACCGCGGGACCGATCGAGCGCGCACGGCGACGTCAGCTCGAGTTCACCGCTGACGCATCGCACGAGCTGCGCACGCCACTGGCGGTGATCGAGGCTGAGACGTCGCTCGCGCTCACCAACCTCGAGTCCGCCGGCGCCGACGACCCAACCCTTCGACGCGTTGCGGACGAGACCCGCAGGATGCGAAGCATCGTCGAGGACCTCCTCTGGCTCGCACGGTTCGACGCGCTCCCTCCCGACCCGGTCACCGAACCGGTCGACATCGTCACCGCCGCAGATGTCGGCGCGCAGCGGTTCGTGCCGGTCGCCGAGCAGGCGGGGCTGCATCTCGAGCATCGCAAACAGGGAGTGACGCTCGCCCTCGTCGATGCGCCTCCCGACTGGATCGACCGGCTGGTCGGAGTGCTGCTCGATAACGCATGCCGGTACACGCCCGCCGGCGGCAGTGTCCACATCGCGGTGGGGCAGGAGCGCGACCATGTCCGCCTGACGGTGAGCGACAACGGTCCGGGCATCCCACCGGAGCGCCGGGCGCGGATCTTCGAGCGCTTTCGCCGGGGCACCAGCGATGGCGATGGCGCCGGGCTCGGACTTGCGATCGGCAACGCGATCGTTGAAGCGACCAGGGGCCGCTGGCAGATCGCTGACGTACCCGGTGGGGGGGCCTCAGTCAGCGTCGTCTGGCCGCACTCGCGCACCCGGCTCGTCGATCGGGTCGAGCCGTAGGGCGGCGCGAGGACAGTCGGCGACCGCGCGCAGCGCATGTTCGAGGAGGTCATCGGGCAGCGGACGCGACTCGATGACCGGGTATCCCCAGTCATCCATCCGGATTCGCTCGGGGAAGAGCTCGCCACACATGCCGTGCGCCTTGCACTTGATCGGGTCGACGCGCAGACGGACTCTCACCACCAGCCGGCCTCAACCGCTGGAATGGGGAGCAGCGAGGGACGGCCGGAAAACCTGCACTCTCCCTGCTTGAGGTGGTGGCGAAGGTCGGCGGCGAAGACCTCCATGGCGCTGGTGAGAAAGAGCACCGCGCCGTCAGGGTGCCTGCAGGCGCCTCGGCCGCTCACGTCGTTCGACCAGCGCGTCAGCAATTCGAGCGCGGCGGGACGAGCCCGCCCGGTGGCGACCTTGTGGAACGTCTCGGCGATCGCCGGCAGGCCGGCGTGACACGGACCGCACTGGCCGGCGCTCTGGCCTGCCAGGTAGGTCAGCACCCGGTCGGTCTCCGTGATCCCGCAGGTCGTCGCAGGAACGACCACAAGCACGCCGGTCCCGAGCGAGCCGCCCACCGATCGCAGGGAGTCGGCGTCGATGGTCCGATTCCAGATGCGGTCCGCAGCGACCCAGCGGCCGAAATATCCGCCGAGGAGAACCGCGGCAGGTGCCTCGTCGACGCCGCCGGCGCGATCGACGATGGCCGCGATGGTGGTGTCACACGCCGCCTCGAGGACTCCGGGCGTCCGCACCGCGCCGCTCACCGTCAGAAGCGCGGTCCCGGGAGACCGTTCGGTGCCGACCGAACGAAACCACGACGCGCCGAAGCGTGCGATCAACGCCGCATGTGCCAGCGTCTCGACGTTCTGAACGAGGGTCGGCAACCGGTCGACACCGCTCTGAAACGGCCGCGGCGGGACCATCTTCGGTTTGGCCAGGTGACCGGAGACACGGGCGATCAGCGCGGTCTCCTCGCCGGCGACATACCGGTTCGGGCCGACCAGCACCTCGACGAACCGATCACTGTCATCGCGCCGCCTCCGCTCTCGGATCGCGGCGCGCAACGCCGCTTCGACGTCGCTGTGGGATCGCGTCGTGTAGATGACCACGCGTCGCGCCCCCAACGCCTCGGCCGCGTGCTCGAGGCCGTCCAGGACGAGATGCGGCCGGTAGGTCAGCAGGAAACGATCCTTGAAGCTCGCGGGCTCGCACTCGGCGGCGTTGGCGACCACCACGGCGCCACCGCCGTGCTGCGCCTCCTCCGTGACCGCCCGCCACTTCACGCCGGTCGGAAAGTCGGCTCCGCCGCGCCCGCGCAGCCCGCTTCGTTCGAGCGCGTCGATCATGGCACCCGGTTCCACCGTGGGGCGCGGCCCGAAACCGGCGAGGTGGGCATCAAGGTCCTCCGGCACCGGACGTGCCGGCAGCAACCGGCTCGTCGTCCCCTCCGCAGGTGTCGAGAGGCTCACGCGCCCGCCTTCCGGGTCGCCAGGGTTCCACTGACCGAACCGTTGCCCTGGTCGACGACCTGGATCGTGGCGAGGACGGCGCCGCACTGTCCGGTCACTCCGCTGTTGCTGAAGGTAGCGGACGTCGCGCAGACCCGCACTCCCGATCGGGTCACCGTGAGCGTCCCGGTCCCGTCCGAGTTGGCGACGATCACGACCTGCAGGGTGCGGTCGCGAGTATCCGTGAGCGTGGCGGTGGCGTTTGCAGCGGATTGGACGACGCTGCCCACCAGCGGGTCGTTGAGCCCGGCGCTGAGTGTCGTGGTCGCCGCCGGCGTGCCGGCTGGAGTGCCCAGGCTGCCTGCGAGGAGATCCGCCGGCGTGCCGGCAGCTTTGGCCCACCCGTGCTCGAGGGGGCCGGCGGCCATCCAGACGACCAGGACGGCCGTCGCCGCGCAGCAGCCCGCGATCCCGAGGACGCGCAGCGCGGTGAACCGTGGTCCGGCGTGCGCCAGGCGCCAGATGAGCGCCGCGATCACCGCGAGGACACACACGCCAACCAGGGCAAGTGCCCAGATCAGCTTGGTATCGGTCCCGGTCCCGACGCCGTGGATCACCGCGATCGGCCAGCTCGCATAGGCGAAGAGGTGGACGAAACGCCAGGATCGCCAGCCGAGACGATGACGCATCAGGCTGGTGGCGGTGATGGCGATCAGCAACTCGAAGGCGACGACTCCGAGCCCGAGCCACAGCGGACGGTAGGAGGCGATGAAGGGCACGAAGGCGTCGATGAAATTGAGCTTCGCGAACGGATCGATCACCGACGTGAGAATGTGAACCACCAGGAACACGCCCACCAGCAGTGACAGGTTGCGATGCAGCGACTGGACCACGAACCGGGGCCAGTCACGCCGGCTCTCACGTGATGAGGTGAGCACGCCGAGCACCACACTCGCACTGAGCAGAACAAGGGCGGTGTAACCGCTGGCACGCGTCGCGTACCACATCGGCGTTGGTCCGGCCAGTGCCGCTAGCAAGGGCAGCGTCCGGTCAGGAGCCGCCGGAGATCGCTACTGGTGCCCCACCGTACCCGTACTGAGGTTGCTGAATCGGCGCGGCCAGCCCGGGAGACGCGTTCCCGGTGTTGTCGGTGGACCCTGCTTGCGGTGCGGCGGCCGGAGTGCGGCCGGGGAAGCTGGTGGCGGCCACCAGTGCGAGCACCCCGGTGAACCCCGTCGCCCCGATGGCTGCGTAGACGGTGAAACGGCGGGCGCGAGCCAGACCGAGATCTCTGCGAAGACGGGCGGAATCCAACTGCGACTGTCGCGCCATGAACGAGAGGTTATACGGCGCATCCTTGCTCAACGGTGAAGGTCGAGGCGGCTCGTCTTCAGCCCATCCGGTAGACACTTTCCAGCACGGGCCTGGGCGCTCTCGCGTCGAGAGCGTCGGCCGGCGAGCGCTCGGTCGCCACAAGCACCCAATCGCCATGGGGGGCGGGATCGGTCCCGGCGAGGACGAGCATGTCACCGGCTGATCCGTCGAGCTCGGCGGCAGTCGGTGCCATCACCCGCATATGCAGCGCGGTGAGGCCGGGGGTGGCGTTGTCGGTGACCTCGTGGGTCGGGGGTGGTGGCAGGAGCGCGAAGAAGGCGTTGATGTAGGGCTGGTCGAGTGAGGTCGAGAGGTAGACGAGGTGCCCCGCCGCATCGATGTGCGCTGTGGTGATCGCCGCTATCTCACCTGTGTCGAACGAGGCTGCCGCGAGATTCGGATACGACGTGAAGAGGTTGACGGTGAAGGCGGCGCCCTGCGCCAGCAGCACGGCGGCGAGCACACCCGTCACTGCGCGCCGAAGACCCACTCGAGACGCGAGTGCCCGCCGGATGCCGTCCGCCCCGAGCACGGCGAGGAGGAGCAGGAAGGGCAGCATCCCCGAAGCCCGGAGCGCGTGGCCGCTCTCGATGAATGTGAGCGCTGCGGCGATCGGGGCGAACACGATCCCGAGGACGAGGAAGCGGATCAGCGGTTCGCGCCGCCGCTCCCAGCAGACCAGGATCCCGGCGACCAGGAGCGGCGCCATGACCCAGAGCAGCATCCCCCCGATCTGGGTGTTCTGGCGGGGATTCGCGTCCCCCGAGAGAAACAGGAACCTCGGCCCGATCGAGGTGAAGTAGTTGGTGACGAACCGGCCGATGACGGTGCTGATCGGCGCGCCGTCAGCCCAGATATTGAGATAGGCGAAGCGGGCAGTCAGTGCCCCCGGGTTGAGCAGGGCATAGGTGCCGAGTGCCATATAGCCGACCGCGACCGGCGGCAGCACCCGCCACCACCCCGGTGTCCGGCGCAGACCCCACGAGAGTCCGATGGCGATCGCGATCAGCCCGACCTCGAGCCGGGCAGTGGTGTACCCGAAGATTGCGAAGGCAAGGAAGACGCCGGCCCACCCGAACTGGCGTGGGGTTGGCAGCCGGCTCGAAAGGCACCAGAGCGCTCCCGAGAGCAGCGCGACCCAGGCGATGGTCTCGAAACCCACCCGGCTCTCGATGACCAGCCAGGGGGTGAGGGCGGTGAGCACCAGGGTGCCGAAGGTGAAGGCTCGCGAACCGGTCAAGCGCCATGTGGCGGCGGCGAGGAATCCGACCACCGCCATGCCGAAGAACGCCGCCGGCAGCCGTTCGACGGTCGTCGTGAGGGGCAGGAATCGTGCCAGGGCGGCGACGCTGTAGACGTAGATCGGGTTCTTGTATTCGCCAAACGCCTCGAAGAAGAGCGGGAAGTGGATTCCATGCTCATCGACACCGAAGTGAGCGATCGTCCAGGCGTTGTAGGCGATCGAACTCTCGTCGACATACATGCCCGGCGGCGATCCCGACAGATCGATGAGATTGCGCAGTACCACGAGCAGAGCAACGACCACGATCGCACCGAGCCAGAGCCGGTGGTGCAGCCGCGCTCGGCGGGCTGCATCGTCGATCGCCGGATCATGTCCGGGATCAACCTGCATCGCCGAGGGACTCTCCGCAACCGTCACCGCCTGCGGTTCCACGCGGACAGTATTCCTCACGTGATCAGGGCGCCACGCCTCGCGCAGGTCACAGCCGCGTAACGCGAAACCCCTTTTCAAGCCTACGATGTCTCGCATGCGCGCGATGCTTCTCGATGCACCCCGACGCGCCTTGCGCAGCCAGACGGTGCCGGACCCGACGCCTGATGACACGCAGGTCCTCGTCAAGATCGGCGCCTGCGCCCTGTGCCGGACCGACCTGCACATCGTCGACGGAGAGCTGAGCCGCCCCAAGCTTCCGTTGATACCCGGTCATCAGATCGTGGGCGAGGTCGTCGAAACCGGAGCCGCGGTGGAGGCGATACGGGCCGGCGATCGGGTCGGGATTCCGTGGCTCGGATGGACGTGTGGTGTGTGCGTCTACTGCACGACCGGGCGCGAGAATCTCTGTGACCGAGCTCGGTTCACCGGCTATGACATCGACGGCGGATATGCGGAATACACGGTGGCCGACGCGCGATTCTGCTTTCCCATCGACCGCTCCTACAGCGATATCGAGGCTGCGCCGCTGCTCTGCGCAGGGCTGATCGGATACCGGTCGCTCAATGCCGCCGGGGACGGTGTCCGCCTTGGCCTGTATGGCTTTGGCGCGTCGGCACACATCGTCGCCCAGGTGGCGCGGTACCAGGGACGCCGCGTCTATGCGATGACACGGCCCGGCGATACGGCGAGCCAGGAGTTCGCGATGCAGGTCGGTGCGGTGTGGGCGGGCGGTACCGATCAGACGCCCCCCGAGGAACTCGATGCGGCGATCATCTTCGCGCCGGTCGGTGCGCTCGTGCCGCTTGCGCTTGCCGCCGTCGCGAAAGGCGGAACGGTTGTCTGCGCCGGCATCCACATGAGTGACATCCCGTCGTTCTCGTACGACCTGCTCTGGGGCGAGCGCAGCGTTCGATCGGTTGCGAACCTGACGCGGCAGGATGGCGCCGAATTCCTGGCACTGGCGCATCGGATCCCGGTGCGTGCAGAGGTCGAGACCCTTCCACTCGAAGAGGCGAACACGGCACTGGCCCGGCTGCGCGACGGGAAGGTGCAGGGCGCGCTGGTGCTCACGATCGCCTGATCGAGGCCAAGCGGCTCGGATCGCTTCGAGGCATCGACGACTGACAGCGCCCCTGCGCCCGGCCGCGGGAAGCCTCGGGCGGCGACGGTGCGGTGTCCCGCTGCGCGACCATTTCGGCGTGAGAGAGACAAGCTTCCCCCGACAGCAGGCCAGGACGCGCCGCTTCAGCCTTGGCGTTCCACGAGATTTCGTGATCTCCCCGGACGGTGGTCGCGTCGTGTTTCTGCGCACCCGGAGCGGCACGGACCGGCGCACCTGTCTCTGGCAGTTCGACGTGCGCGCCGGGACATCGACAGTGATTGCGGATCCCGCGGTGCTGGCGCACGACGATGGCGGCGAGGTTCCCGCGGAAGAGCGGATGCGCCGCGAGCGAGCGCGCGAATCGTCCGGCGGCATCGTGCGCTTCTCGACCAATACCGATGTCACGCGTGCGGTCTTCGACCTCTCCGGGAAGATCTACGTCGCAGACCTCACCGCGGGTGGAGCGATCGAGCTTCCGGCGAGCGGCCGGGCAATCGATCCGCGGATAGATCCCGCCGGCACGCAGGTCGCGTATGTCGAAGCCGGCGCGCTGCACGTGGTGCGCGCCGACGGTGATGGCGCGCGTGTGCTGCTGACCCCGGAGAACGAACAGGTCACGTATGGCCTCGCCGAATTCGTCGCCGCCGAGGAGATGGGTCGTCAGCGCGGTTACTGGTGGTCTCCTGACGGCGCGCATCTGCTGGTCGCCCGCGTGGATGTTTCTCGTGTCCTTCGCTGGTACATTGCGGATCCGTCCAATCCCGCCACGCCTCCGGTGTCGGTCGCGTATCCCGCCGCCGGAACCGACAATGCCGACGTCACGCTCCATGTTGTCGACGTCAACGGCTCGGCGACCGTGGATGTGCGGTGGGACCGGGTCGGCTTCGAGTACGTGGCCACGGTTGACTGGTCAGAACATGGCTTGCTCGTGGTGGTGCAGAGCCGCGATCAGCGCACCATGCGGATCCTCGAGGTGGACCCGTCGAACGGCGCGACATCGCTGTTCCGGGAGGACACGGACGGCGACTGGGTCGACATCGTTGGGGGCGTGCCGGCGCGGTTGCCGGACGGGACGCTCGTCTGGACGGTTGATCGCGAGGGCGCGAAGCGGCTCGTCATCGGCGACGAGACGGTGACCGGCGCGGATCTCGAGGTGCGCGATGTCGTCGACGTGGACCGCGACGTGGTCGTCTTCCGGGCTTCGGCGACTCGGACCGAGGTGGGCGTCTACACGTGGTCACGCGCCGATGGCGTTGCAGAGATGAACCCGGAGGGAGTCGCTCCAGGTGTGTGGCGAGCGCGTCGAGCAGGCGGCACGACGGTGATCGCATCCCGCGACCTCGAACGCCCGGGTGTGCGTGTCTCGGTCCACCGCGATGGGCGGCGAGCAGGAGACATCGAGTCGTTCGCGGAGACCCCGGCAATCACGCTCAACGTGCGCCTGGTGACGGTCGGTGCACGCACCCTTCACGCCGCCATCGTGTTTCCGAATGGACACGAACCGGGGAGTGGAAAGCTGCCGGTGTTGCTCGACCCCTATGGCGGGCCGGGAATGCAGAAGGTGGTTGTGTCAGCGAGCATGTACCTTGAGTCGCAGTGGTTCGCGGACCAGGGGTTTGCGGTGCTCGTCGTCGACGGCAGGGGAACGCCCGGCGGTGGACCCGAGTGGGCCCGATCGATCCGCGGCGACCTCGCAGGACCCGCGCTCGAGGATCAGGTTGACGGCCTCCAGGCCGCCGCGGCGGAGTGGCCGGACCTGGACCTGTCGCGAGTCGCCATCCGCGG
>PKWB01000120.1:1568-9734 GCA_003131685.1 Candidatus Dormiibacterota bacterium | reverse complement strand
CAACCCCGGCAACATCACCGACAGCGTCAAGGTCGCCGACATCGCGCGCGAGGCGAAGGCACGCAACGTGCCGATCCGCATCGGCGTCAACGCCGGGAGCATCCCGCAGCGCAAGGAGCTGACGCGCGGACGCGGCGGATCGATCGAGGAGACCGCGCAGAACATGGTCGCAGCGGCGCTGACGCATATCCGGGTGCTCGAGGAGCTCGACTTCCGCGACATCAAGGTCTCGCTCAAGGCCAGCGACGTGCTCACCAACCTGGCCGCAAACCGCGCCTTCGTCGCCCTGGGCAACCGCTATCCGCTGCATCTCGGGCTCACCGAGGCCGGACCCGTGGACACCGGCAGCATCAAGAGCGCACTCGGTATCGGGCTCCTTCTCGCCGAGGGGATCGGGGACACAATCCGGGTCTCGCTGGTCGGATCCCCCGAGGAAGAGGTGCGGGTCGCGCGTCAGATCCTCGCCAACCTGCAGGAGAAGGGTGACGGCCCCAACCTGGTCGCCTGCCCGACCTGCGGCCGGCTCGAGATCGACATGATGCCGATGGTCGCGCAGGTCTCCAAGGCGCTGGAGGGCGTGAAGCGAACCATCACCGTCTCGGTGATGGGCTGCGTCGTCAACGGCCCGGGGGAGGGCATGCATGCCGACATCGGCATCGCCGGTGGCCGTCAGAAGGGCATTCTCTATCGCAACGGCAAGGTGGTCTCGACGCTGCCGGAAGGGGAGCTCGTCAACGCGCTCCTCGAGGAATTGCACGAGATCGCCGACGAGGACGCGCGATTGATCGCCGAGGGAAAGCCCTTGCCGGTCGGTTTGAGCGAGCGCGAGGGCGTCCTCACGTAGACTGCTCCGCCATGGCCGACGAAAAGCGGATCACGGCGCAGAGCGAGGATTTCGACCGCTGGTACACGGACGTGGTCCGTCGCGCCGAGCTCGCCGACTACTCGCCGGTACGCGGTTGCATGGTCATCCGTCCGTACGGATATGCGTTGTGGGAGAACATCCAGCGCGCGCTCGACGACATGATCAAGCGCACCGGCCACGAGAACATGTATTTCCCGCTGTTCATCCCGGAGTCGTACCTGCAGAAGGAGGCGGACCACGTCGAGGGCTTCGACCCTCAGGTCGCGTGGGTGACCCGCGGGGGCGGCAAGGATCTCGAGGAGCGCCTCGCGGTTCGTCCGACCAGCGAGACGATCATCTGCTCAATGTATGCCGACTGGATCCACTCGTGGCGCGATCTCCCGGTGAAGATCAACCAGTGGTGCAACGTCGTGCGCTGGGAACACCGCACCCGACTCTTTCTGCGCACCACCGAGTTCCTCTGGCAGGAGGGCCACACCTTCCATCAGTCCGACAGCGAGGCCGCGGAGGAAGTCGACACCATGCTCGACTGCTACCGCGAGCTCACCGAGGACTGGCTGGCGATTCCGGTGATCAAGGGACGCAAGACCGAGTCGGAGAAGTTCCCCGGCGCCGAGTACACGGTGAGCATCGAGGCGATGATGTCCGACGGCTGGGCGCTGCAATCGGGCACGTCGCATCATCTCGGTCAGAATTTCACGCGCGCATACGGGATCGCGTACAGCGACCGCGACAATCAGCGTCAGCATCCGTTTCAGACCTCGTGGGGCCTGTCGGCGCGGACCGTGGGGGCCGTGATCATGGCGCATGGCGATGACATGGGATTGATCCTGCCGCCGAAGGTCGCGCCGGTCCAGGTGGTCGTGGTGCCGATCACGCGCAGCAACGACGAGGCCGGCGCTGCGACGGTGGAGGAGGCGACAGCGCGCCTCGAGAGTGAATGCCCCGCCGGTGTTCGCATGCGCGTCGACCGACGTGAAGGGATGCGCCCCGGTGAGAAGTACGCGCACTGGGAGCTGCGCGGAGTGCCACTGCGCATCATCGTCGGCGCGAAGGACCTCGCCGGGGGCAACGTCACCGTGGTGCGCCGCGTCGACGGGACCCAGGACATCGTCCCGCTCGACGGGCTCGCCGTTCAGCTCCCGCAGTTGCTCGAGGCGGCGCAGCAGGCCATCCTCGAACGTGCTCGCAAGCGGCTCGAAGAGCGCAGCGTCGACGTGTCGAGCATCGACGAGCTGGTCGCTGCCTTCGCTGAACGGCCCGTCTTCGCGACCGCACCGATGTGCAACACCGAAGCATGCGAGACCGCGGTCAAGGCCGCGGTGCATGCGCTGACGGTTCGCGTGCTCCGCTCCGACCGCCCGTCGGACGGAGCGCCCTGCATCGCGTGCGGGAAGCCCGCCGACTTCTACGCGCTGCTCGCCCGTTCGTACTGAGGCGATCCTCAGGACTGGTCGACGGCGATCCGCTTGAGATGCGCCCAGAACGCCTCGACGGCCGGAGTGTGGAGATCCCGGCGTCGGGCGGCGGCGAACGATTGCGAGACGCTCCGCCCGGGAAGCGGGATGACCACCAGCCGGCCGTCGGCGATGTCCTGCTCCACAACCGAACGAGGCATCGCGGCGAACCCGAGGCCGGCGAGGAGCGCCGCATGCAACGCGCCCTCCTCGAGCTCGAGGGTGTTCTCGGGATCGACGTGCGTTCCCAGCGCGTGGGCTGCAAGCGCCTCGGTCGCGCTGCCGCGCTCATGGGCGAGGTGGCGATGGGACACGAGGTCGCGCACGGCGGTGCGGCTCGAGGCCAGCGGATGGTGCGCCGCGACGACCGTTACCAGCTGGGTGTGCTCGAGGACCACGGTCTCGACGCCGGGCTCGCGGACCGACGATCCCGCGAGGATGATGTCGGCTCGGCCCTCGACGAGCATGGTGACCAGTGATCGCATCGGCGCCAGTGCAAGGCGCACATTGATCTCGGGATGGTCGGCGACAAAGGGGGCGAGCCACCCCGACAGGCGGTGCGCGCCCATGACGCGCCCTGCCGCGACGGTGAGCTCGCCGCGCTCGAAGGCGAGATACCCGACACGCAGCTCCTCGATCTGGCCGACGTCCTCGAGCACCCGGACTGCGAGCTGGCGGAGCGCCCGGCCAATGTCGGTGAGCTGCACGTTGCGCCCAACCCGCTGGAGNNGCCTCGGCGGCAGCGGTCACGTGCTCGCGTTCTGCGACAGCGAGAAACGTATGCAGCTGATCCAGGGTGATCCGAGGCCGAGGATGCCGAGGACGCGACTGCGGCGTACGCATCGCGGCGCTAGCCGCGAGGCGCCGGTTCTGGGAGGAGGCCGCTTGCGTCGATGGCCGCGAGAACCGCGGCAACCGACTCGTCAACGGTCTGGGTGCCGCTGTCGACGACCACGTCCGGGGCGTCTGGCGCCTCGTACGGGTCCGACACACCCGTGAAGTGCTCGATCTCACCGGCAAGCGCTCGCTTGTACAGGCCCTTGACGTCGCGCTCCGAGAGCACGTCGATGCTGCAGCTCACGTAGACCTCGACGAAGCGGTCGATCCGCCGGCGCACCTCGGCGCGAGTGTCCTTGTACGGGGAGATGGCCGCCGTGATCGCCACGACGCCGTTGCGGGTGAGCAACTCGGCGACGAATCCGATGCGCCGAATGTTGATGTCGCGATCCTCTTTGGAGAATCCGAGCCCGGCACTGAGGGTCTGACGAACCTCGTCGCCGTCGAGAACCTCGACGCGCAGGCCGCGATCACGCAGCTCGGTCGCGACGCGCTGGCCGATCGTCGACTTGCCGGCACCGGAGAGTCCGGTGAACCAGATCGTGAGACCGGCGGTCATCCGGCGATCGGGGCCGCGACGGCGTAGGCGGCGCGAAGGATCTCCGCAACCTCGGGCCTCGTGAACTCGTGCGGGATGGGATCACCGCGGGTGAGCATCTCGCGGACCCGCGTACCGCTCAGGATCACGCGATCGTCGGCGCCGTGCGGGCAGGTCTTGGTGCTGGCCATGCTCTCGCATGCCCGGCAGTAGAAGGAATGCTCGAACTTGTAGGCGGCGAAGCCGAGACGTTCGGCACCGCCGAGCTCGTCGAACAGCGTCTGCGCGTCATAGGTGCCGTAGTAGTTGCCGACCCCGGCAGCATCACGACCGATGATGAAGTGCGAGCAGCCGTAGTTGCGGCGGACCTGCCCGTGGTAGATGGCCTCGCGCGGTCCCGCATAACGCATCGCACCGGGAAAGATCCCCAGCACCACGCGACTCGGCGGGTAATAGCCGTCGAGCAGGACGCGGTAGCACTGCATCCGGACCTCGAAGGGCACGTCGTCACCCTTGGTCACCCCCGAGAGGGGATGGAGGAGCAGTCCGTCGACCTGCTCGAGCGCGACCTTGGTCAGGTACTCGTGCGCGCGATGCACGGGGTTGCGCGTCTGGAATCCGACGACCGTCGACCACCCACGGTCGGCGAGCGCCGCGCGCGTCTCGGCCGGCGCGGATGGCACATCACCGGGGGCCTGCGCGGCGACGCGAACCGGGCCGGCGACAACCGTCGGTCCCTGCGCGAACAGTGCGGCGACGCCGGGATGGGCCTGGTCGGTGGTCCGGTACACCTCGCGAGCCTCGGCCTCGAGGTCGCGATCGTAGATCTCAGTCACGGTGAGCGCACCGAGCACGTGACCGCCCTCGTTGCGCAGCGCGACGACGGCGCCTTCCTGGAGCGAACGCGCCTGGTCCCCCGCGGGCAGCGTGATCGGCAGCGTCCAGGGAGTCCCATCACCGAGCGCTGCGTGCGCGACGACGCTTTCGTAGTCGCGGCGTCCCTGGAAGCCGTCGAGCGGCGAGTAGGCGCCATTGCCGAGAAGCGCGAGATCGGCGGATGCCGTTTCCGAAACACGCAGCGAGATGAGCTCCTCGGCGCGCGCGCTGAGGTCAGCGAGCTCGTCTGCTGTCATCAGCAGGTCGACAAGCGCTCCCCCGAGCGGTGAGACCAGGGTTGCCTCTTTCTCTTCCACTCGGGGCTCGCTTGATTCCAGGGTCATCGCGATGACTCTACCGGGTCATGCCCTCAGGACAGCTTCGCGTCCCATCGCCGGTGGCAATCAGTCGCGGGAATTCACTGGTTGGACATACTCTCGTTACATCGTGTTTGATCCAAGCGCTGCGGCTCTACACTCGTAAAGGCCGTGCCTATCACCGAGCTCATGGCCCGCGTGGAGTACCTCCCCAGGGAGGATCAGACGTCGATCCGGCGCGCCTTCGACGTGGCCGATCGCGCCCACACCGGGCAGTCGAGGCTCACCGGCGAGCCCTACATCGAGCATCCGCTCGCCGTCGCGGGCATTCTTGCCGACCTGCGCCTCGACCCCGAGACGCTCATGGCCGCGCTGCTCCACGACACCGTCGAGGACACCGAGGTCACCCGCGAGGAGGTGCGCACCCTCTTCGGTGACCAGGTCGCCAAGCTCGTCGACGGGGTGACCAAGCTCGGCAAGATCCACGTGCGCAGCGCCGAGGAGCACCAGGCCGAGAACATCCGCAAGATGCTCGTGGCGATGGCCGAGGACGTGCGCGTGGTGCTCATCAAGCTCGGCGATCGACTCCACAACATGCGCACCATCAGCGCGCACACCACCGAGCGCCGCCTGCGCATCAGCAGGGAGACGCTCGACATCTATGCGCCGCTGGCGCATCGCCTCGGAATCTGGGAGATCAAGGGCGAGCTGGAAGATCTCGCGTTCGTGCAGCTCGACCCGGACAACTACCACCTCATCGAGGCGCGGTTGGCGAGCAGTCGTGAGCAGCGCGATGCTTTCGTGCGCGATGTCACCGAGATTCTCGGTCGCGAGTTCGCGCCGCTCGGTATGCAGGCGGAGATCGCCGGCCGCACCAAGCACACCTACAGCATCCACGAGAAGATGCTCCGCGGCCAGAAGGAGTTCGGCGAGATCTACGACATCATCGCCATCCGCGTCCTCGTGGACTCCATCAAGGACTGCTACGGCGCTCTCGGCATCGTGCACTCGCTGTGGAAGCCGCTGCCGGGCCGGTTCAAGGACTACATCGCCATGCCCAAGGGCAACGGCTACCAGTCGTTGCACACCACCGTGCTCTCACACACCGGTGAGCCGATGGAGGTGCAGATCCGCACCCAGGACATGCATGAGACGTCTGAGTACGGCGTCGCAGCGCACTGGCGCTACAAGGGCGGCCAGGACGGCGCCCGCATCGACGAGCGCTTCACCTGGCTGCGTCTGCTGATGGACTGGCAGAAGGAGGTGCTCGACGCCGAGACCTTCGTCAACACCGTCAAGGTCGACATCTTCCAGGACGAGGTGTTCGTGTTCACACCGCGCGGTGATGTGCGCTCGCTGCCGCAGGGATCCACGCCGGTGGATTTCGCCTATCGCATCCACACCGACGTGGGGCACAGCTGCATCGGGGCCAAGGTGAATGGGCGGATGGTGCCGCTCGATCATCGCCTCGAGAACGGCGAGATCGTCGAGGTGCTGACCACCAAGGCAGCGCATGGCCCGTCGCGCGACTGGCTGAACTTCGTGAAGACCTCGAGCGCGCGCGAGAAGATCCGCCAGTGGTTCAAGCGCGAACGCCGCGACGAGAATATTCAGAAGGGCCGCGAGATGCTGGACAAGGAGTTCCGGCGTCTCCGCCAGATGTCGCTGAGCGGCGTCAAGGAGGATCAACTCCTCGAGCTGGCTCAGGAATTCAAGGTCGCCACCGTCGACGATTTCGTCGCGGCAATCGGCTACGGAGATATCAGCGCGCGCAGCGCGGTGCTGAAGTTCGGCGCCGACGAGCAGCAGACCGACGACGATCGCATTCTGGGGATTCCGCTCACCAGCACTCCCGCGCCCACCGGTACCGTGCGGGTGCACGGCCATCTCGACATGCTCACCACCCTGGCGCACTGCTGCAAACCGGTGGCGGGTGATGCGATCCGCGGGTACGTGACCCGCGGCAAGGGTGTGACCGTGCATCGCGCCGACTGCGTGAACGTCCGCAATGCCGGCGACGTCGAGCGCATCGTCGACGTCGAGTGGGAGACCGGTGCGCGCCAGGTGTTCCCGGTGAGCATCAAGATCGAGGCGTGGGACCGTACCGGTCTGCTTCGCGACATCGCGGCGGTCATCGCGGAATCGAAGATCAACCTGAGCGGCGCAGACGTGCAGGTCTACGACGACAAGACCGCGGTGATCAGCACCATCGTCGAGATCCAGAATCTCTCGCAGTTGAGCCGTCTGCTCGAGCGCCTCGAGTCGGTTCGCGACGTCCACACGGTGGCTCGCGATACCGTCTGAACCGGCGCGACAACCAGCTGTCGCGCGCGCTCGCGATGCTCGCCTCGTGGACAGGCCAACCCGAATCCGGATGCTCGAGCTGGCGACCGCTGAGCTGCTCGAGTCGGAAACCAACGCCTCGCTTCGCATCGGCGTGGAGGGGCGGCGGCGCGATGCGCTCGTGATCACCGCCGCAGGCTGCGCCGTCGTCGTCGGCCTCGAGTACGGCCCCCAGGTGCTGCTCAACGCGCGTGCGNNCTTCGCCGCCTCCACGGCCTCGCCGACGACTTCGTCCCGACCCTCGCGTTCGACAATCCGGGCAATGCCGCGCGATTCCAAGGGCGCCTCGGCTGACGCGGGGCGCGAGGTTTCGTCGACGCCGTTAGCCCGTACACTCGAACGCCAATGCCCCAGATCGCAGCGCCGAGAGGCACGCGCGACATCCTTCCCGACGAGTTTGCCGCCCGCCGATGGCTGCTCGACGCCCACAGCGCCGTCGCCGAATCCTTCGGATACCGCGGGGTCGAGACGCCGATCATCGAATCGACCGAGCTGTTCAGCCGCGGCGTCGGCACGGACACGGACATCGTCGAGAAGCAGATGTTCACGTTCGACGACCGTGGCGGGCGCTCGCTGACGCTTCGCCCGGAGGGAACGGCGGGGTCGCTCCGCGCCGTGCTCGGCGCGCACCTCGACCAGGAGATCCGGCCTGTTCGCGTGCACTATGCCGGGCCCTTCTTCCGCGCCGAACGGCCGCAGGCGGGGCGGCAGCACCAGTTCACCCAGGTCGGTATCGAATGCATCGGGGAAGGGTCGCCCGCGCTCGACGCCGAGATCATCGAGGTCGCCTGGCGTTTCTACAAGGCGCTCGGCATCACCGGAATCCACCTTCAGGTGAACTCGCTCGGCAGCGCGACGGACCGGGCCCGGTACCGCGCCGCCCTGGTGGCGTACTACACCCCGTTGGAGGTATCCCTGTGCGACGACTGCCGT
>PKWB01000120.1:302-1539 GCA_003131685.1 Candidatus Dormiibacterota bacterium | reverse complement strand
GGCTGGTGCGCGGGCTCGACTATTACAGCGACACCGTCTTCGAGTTCTGGCACGACGTCCTCCAGGGGGCCCAGAGCTCGCTCGGTGGGGGAGGCCGCTACGACGGGCTCGGCGAATTGCTCGGCTTCCCGGCAACCCCGGCGACCGGCTATGCGCTCGGGGTCGAGCGGATCCTCATGGTTGCCCGAGCCCTGGGCACGATTCCACAGGCCCCGACGGCGGCCGATGTGCTCGTCTGCTCGGTGGAACCTGCGGAGGCCGAGGCGGCCGCGGGCATCGCCCGGCTCATCCGCGATGCGGGGACACGGACCGTCCTCGACGTCGCGGAACGGAGACTCGACCGCAAGCTGCGCGGTGCCGGCCGCATCGGCGCGCGAGTTGCAGTCATCATTGGCGAGAACGAAGTGACCGGTGACAGTGCCGTGGTTCGCGATCTCGACGGACACAGCCAGCAGACGGTGCCGATCACCGAGCTCGCGGCGACTGTCAGCCGCATCCTCGGAGGAGGAGAGTCGTGAGCACTGACCGCACCTACTGCGGCACGCCGCGTGCCGCCGACGCGGGAGGGCACGCGACGGCGTTCGGATGGGTGGATCGGCGACGCGACCAGGGTGGTCTCGTCTTCATCGACCTTCGCGACCACACCGGCATTCTCCAGGTGGTGATCGATGCCAATGAGGCCCCGGACGCGCACCGGGCGGCTCGCGAGGCACGGCTGGAATGGGTCCTGCGCTTCGAGGGTGAGCTGCGCCTGCGCGCCCCAGCGAATGTCAATCCCAGGCGCGAGACCGGGGAGGTCGAATTGCGCGCCAGCGCCTGCACGGTGCTCGCGATCGCGAAGACGCCACCATTCCCGGTCAACGAGGACACCGAGGTCGACGAGCAGCTGCGCCTACGCCATCGGTACCTCGACCTGCGCCGCGTGCACCTGCAGCGCAACCTGCGGGCTCGCGCGAAATTCTGTACGGAGCTGCGCACGGCGATGGCGGAGATCGGGTTTCTGGAGATCGAGACTCCGATGATGATCCGGGCCACACCGGAGGGGGCTCGCGATTACCTCGTGCCCAGCCGCCTGTTCCCGGGCAGCTTCTATGCGCTCCCTCAATCCCCCCAGCTGTACAAGCAGCTTTCCATGGTGGCCGGCTTCGACAGGTATTTCCAGCTGGCTCGATGCATGCGCGACGAGGATCTGCGCGCCGACCGCCAGCCCGAATTCACGCAGCTCGACATCGAGATG
>PKWB01000120.1:0-209 GCA_003131685.1 Candidatus Dormiibacterota bacterium | reverse complement strand
CGCCGAGGCGGTCGCCGCCGGCGGCGTCGTGAAGGGCATCTGCGTGAAGGGCGGCGACGATCTGAGCCGGAGCGACATCGAAGGCCAGCTGACCGAGGTTGCACGCGGCGCCAGGGCGCGCGGCCTCGCATACCTCTGGAAGCGCGCTGAGGGCTGGCAGGGGGGCATCGCGAAGTTCTTCAGCCCTGAGGAGCTCGACGCGATCGGCG
>PKWB01000145.1 GCA_003131685.1 Candidatus Dormiibacterota bacterium | reverse complement strand
CATAGATGTCGATATGCACCCCCGTCTCCTCTCATTCCCCTGCCGCGTTTGACGCTCTTGCACTACTTTGCCGGATGGCATCCCCGACGTCAAGTTCCGCCGGATTTTGACCTGCGCCGCCCTCATAGCTCCTCTCGGACGGCGCCACCCCCACACCTCCGCCGCGGTTTCGACGATCAGACGAAGCTTCGCAAACTCTTCCTCATAGGTCAGGACGTTTCCCTGGCTTCCAGGGCGCCTCGCTTGGTGGTCACCAGCCCGAGCACGACGTACTTGTCCGTGGGCACGAAGCTCAGCGGCTCGGAACCTCCGGAGCGGGAGTCGTCGTACTCGAGGAAGAAACCGTCAACCCCAAGGTCGCCGAAGAGCGCCTCCGCCACGAAGTCATAGCTGCCCTCAGCAGCCCATGAAGAACGAAAGTTGCCCCGGCACATGTGCGTGCGTCTGCTCATCGCATGTGCTCGTCGACGGGTGATCAGCGCGGTAGCGTACCCGATGCCGCAATCCCCTAGGCTTGCGCCGTCGATGCCCGAGACACCGCGAGACGATCATCTGACCGCTGATTCGTCGCCCAGCGCGGCGCGGCGACGAATCCGCAACCGCGCCCTCGCGATCGGGGTCAGCGTCACGCCGTTCGGGTTGTCATTCGGAGCCGTCTCTGTCGAGGCGCATCTCAGCCTGGTGGAGGTGTGTCTGCTCTCACTGGTGCTGTTCTCGGGCGCTTCGCAGTTCGCGCTGGTGAGCATCCTCGGTGCCGGTGGTTCGTATCTCTCCGCCGTGGGGACGGCGCTGCTGCTCGGTGTCCGCAACGGCCTCTACGGGGCTCGCATCAACGCGCTGTTGCGCCCCGCCGGATGGCGCCGTTTCGTGATGGCGGAGGTAACCATCGACGAGAGCACGGCGATGGCGGTCAGTGAAGCGCCGTCCGGCAATGCCGCGCGTGCATTCTGGACGACCGCATTGAGTGTGTACGTCCTCTGGAACGTGTCGACGGTGATCGGCGCGCTGGTCGGCAATGCGCTCGGCTCGCCTGCGACCACCGGTCTCGACGTCGCCGGCCCGGCTGCGTTCATCGCCCTGCTCGCTCCCCGGCTCACCACGGTGCGCATGCGGGTGACGGCGCTTGGTTCGGGCGCGATCGCGCTCGTGACCGTCCCGATCGTGCCCGTCGGAGCGCCGATTCTCATCGGCGGCCTGACGGCGGTCGCCCTGCTCTTGGTGCTCGACCGATGAAGCTGTGGCTTGCGGTGCTCATCGCAGCAGGCGGCGGCGCCGCGTTGAAGCTCGCGGGTTTCGTGGTGCCCGCGCGTCTGCTGGAATCCGATGCCGCGAAGCGGATTCTGGAGGCCCTCCCGGTCACCCTGCTCAGTGCGCTGATCGCGGTCTCAGTATTCGCGACCGGGAGTCATCTGGTGCTCGATTCGCGCGCCGCCGGCCTTGCGGTGGCACTGATTCTGGTCGCGATCCGCGCGCCGTTTCTGGTCGTCGTGATTGCAGCGTGCGCCACGGCGGCCGGCGTCCACGCCCTCTGATCCGAGTCCGCCGGCGCGGGCGGGGAGAGACGCGCGCATGATCAACGTGTGGACGCCGAGGGATGGCGAAACGCGATGCGCGAGTGGGCGTTGCCCGACGCCATCCTCGCTGCCGCACCTGAGCAGCCGTGGGGATTCCCGCCTGAGCTGTTCCGATCGCGCGCCGAGCTGGCGACGCCGGGGGAGCTCACCTTTGCCAATCGGCGCGCGCGCGACGCGCTGCCGGCGGGCGGCACCGTCCTCGATGTCGGGGTTGGCGCGGGTGCGGCGTCGCTCCCGCTGCACCCGCGATCCTCGCTCATCACCGGCGTCGATTCGTCCGCGGACCAGCTGTCTGAATTTGCGCGCCAGGCGAAGCGCCGCGGCGCGACCGCCCGGACCGTGGAGGGCGGATGGCCCGAGGCGGCGGCGCGGACACCGATCGCTGATGTCGTGGTCTGCAACCACGTCGCCTACAACGTCGCCGACCTTGCTCCGTTCGTCGTCGCGCTGACAGCGCATGCGCGACGACGTGTCGTCATGGAGGTCACCAAACGGCACCCGACCGCGTGGATGGCTGACCTGTGGTGGCGATTTCACACGTTGGAGCGACCGCTTCGTCCCGACGCCGATGACGTGGTGTCGGTGATCCGCACCCTGGGATTCGCCGCTCGCCGCCACGCGGAGATCTCGCGACGGCGCGCCGGTGGTTTCGAGCATCGCGAGGACGCCGTGGCATGGATACGCCGGCGTCTGTGCCTCCAACCCGGACGCGATGCCGAGGTGGCCGAGGCGCTCGGCGAACGCCTAGTGCACGACGGCGCGTTCTGGTCGGTGAAGCCGCCGATCGAGCCCGTGATCACCGTCTGGTGGGACGTACCACCGGAAATTGCGGAGTAGGGTGAGGTGATGGACGACCACGGGGCGGCGGCCCACCCACACGAGGTCCGCTCTGACGACCAGGGACGGCTGGTTGCGGCGCTGTGCCTGATCGCTGTCTTCATCGCTGCCGAGGTCGTCGTCGCGGTACTCGCCCGGTCGCTCGCGCTCCTCTCCGATGCCGCGCACATGCTCACCGACGTCGCCGCACTGGGGGTGTCACTGATCGCGCTGCGTCTCGCCCAGCGGCCCCCGAAAGGTGGGCTGACCTTCGGGCTCAAACGCGCCGAGGTGCTCGCCGCGCTGATCAGCGGCGCGACCCTCCTCGTCCTCGCCGCCGTGCTGGTCTTCGAGGCGATCCTCCGCTTCGCCTCGCCGCTGCCGGTGCAGGGCGGTGCGGTCATCGCGATTGCGGTGGTGGGGATCGGGGTCAACCTGGCCGTCACCTATCAGCTCTCACGGGCCAGCCGGCGCAGCCTCAACATCGAGGCGAGCTTTCGGCACATCCTCACCGACCTCTACGCGCTGATCGGGACCCTGATCGCCGGCATCGTCATCGTCACCACCGGATTCGAGCGCGCCGACGCGATCGCCTCGGTCGTCGTCGCCGGCCTCATGGTCTACGCCGGCGTCAGGCTGCTCGGCAAGGCGGGTCGCGTGCTGCTCGAGGCATCGCCCGCCGACCTGGATCCCGAGGTCATCGGCGCCGCGCTCGCCGCCCATCCGCACGTCGTCAACGTCCACGACCTGCACGTCTGGGAGCTGACGTCGGGATTCCCGTCGCTCTCCGCCCATGTGCTCGTCCACCCCAAGGACGACTGCCATGCGATCCGCCTCGACCTGGAGCGATTCCTCCAGGAGCGCTTCCACGTCGAGCACACGACCCTTCAGGTCGACCACGCCCCGGCGGAGTTTCTGCGCGTGGAGCGGCTGGTACCCGACCACGGGCGGACCGCCGGCTGAGGGTTGTCGACTGGTAGTCCCGGGTTCAGTCGTTCCGGGCGGTCGCCGCGCACTCGGCGCAGACGCCGAGGACCGCGAAGTGATACGGGCGGAGCTCGAAGCCGAGACGTCGCTTGGCACCGTCGGCCATCGCTTCGAACAGATCCTCGGGTGCCTCAAGCGTGGCGCCGCAGACCTCGCACACCAGGTGGCCGTGGGCTTCGGTGGCCAGGTGGTAGGTCGCCGCGCCGTGTCCGAGGTGGGTGTGCACCACCACCCCAAGTCGCTCGAGCTCCTCGAGGTTGCGATAGACGGTGGAGGCGTGAACGTCCGGCGCCAGCGTCCGGACCGCCACCAGCAGCTCCTCGGCGGTCGGATGGTCAGCCCCTTTCACCAGCGCGGTGAGCACCAGTCGGCGGGCGGTCGTGACCCGGGAACCACCGTCCCTGAGCTGGGCTACGAGTTCGTCGACGGTGCTGCTCATGGCTCAAGAATAGCTGTGATCGGCAGCCATCGCCCGGACGAAGCATCTGGCTTCTGGACGCTGTTGCGTGCTGGTCGCGTTTTGATACTCTGGGCGGGCTCCTGACGTTGAAGGAACATGAGGAGGAAGCCCATGGCCGCGACCGCGTCCCGCCTGGCCCGGATCCGGGGCTCGCTGTCCCCCCGGGAGTGGGGACGCGTCGGCGGTATGGTCGGGTTCATCGTCGGGCTCTACGTCGTCGGGTGGGGTGTTTTCATCCTGGCGATCCTTCCCGAGCATTCCAAATTCCTGGGCATCGGTGTCGCGGTCACCGCCTACACGCTCGGTCTCCGTCACGCGTTTGACGCCGACCACATCTCGGCGATCGACAACACGACCCGCAAGTTGATGTCCGAGGGCAAGCGGCCGCTCTCGGTCGGCTTCTGGTTCTCGCTCGGGCACTCGTCGGTCGTGTTCGCGCTCGGGATCGGGCTCACGTTCGCGGCGCGGGCGATCATCGGTCAGCTCAGCAGCTCGAACTCGACGGTCGCGACCTTCGGAGGGATCGTCGGCACCCTGGTATCGGGAACGTTCCTCTACCTGATCGCCATCCTCAACCTGGTGATCCTGGTCGGGATCGTGAAGGTCTTCCTCGAGATGCGCCGTGGTCGCTACAACGACGAGGAGCTCGAGCAGCAGCTCAACGCGCGCGGGTTGATGACGCGGTTCTTCGGCAAGCTGATGCGCTCCATCCGCAAGCCGTGGCAGATGTACCCGGTCGGCGTGCTCTTCGGCCTCGGGTTCGACACCGCAACCGAGGTGGCACTTCTGGCGGCCACCGCGGGCGCCGCAACCGCCGGGCTCCCCTGGTACGCGGTGCTGAGCCTGCCGATCCTGTTCGCGGCAGGCATGGCCACCCTCGATACGCTCGACGGATCCTTCATGAATTTCGCCTACGGGTGGGCGTTCTCCAAGCCGGTGCGCAAGGTCTACTACAACATCACCATCACCGGCCTCTCGGTCGCGGTCGCGATGTTGATCGGCACCATCGAGATCTTCGGGCTGCTCGCGGCCCAGCTCAATCTCTCCGGTGGTTTCTGGGCCTTCATGTCCGGCTTCAACATCAACGAGGCCGGCTTCATCATCGTCGGCTTGTTCGTGATCACCTGGGCTGCGGCGCTCGCCATATGGCGATTCGGGCGCATCGAGCAGCGGTGGGAACGCGCTGCAGCGCGGCAGCGATCCGGCTGACGAAGACGCTACTCGGTCGTGATCGCGCGGAGGATGTCGACGCGTGATGCGCGAATCGTCGGGAAGATGGCGGCCACGACACCGAACACTCCCGCGATGATCGCGTAGACGATCAGGTTCTGGCCGGGCACCGCGATCTCGGTGATGCCCAGAGCGCCCAACGACCCGCTCACGGCGACGCCGAGGCCGAGGCCGACGGCCAGCCCGAGCACGGCTCCGAGGAGCGAGATGATCACCGATTCCCAGCGCACCATCGACCGCGTCTGTGACCGTGTCATTCCCAGGGCTCGCAACAGGCCGATCTCGCGGGTGCGCTCGAGAACGCTGAGGATCAGCGTGTTCGCAATTCCCAGGACGGCGATGATGATCGCGAAGGCGAGCAGTGTGTAGATGAGGTTGAGAAAGCTGTCGAGCGACGCGCCGACGAACGTTCGGTACTCGGAGCGGCTCATCGCCATCAGCAGCGGGAACGCCTTCACGTCATGGTGGAGCGCCGTCTCCGCCTGACTCAATGAGCCACCGTTGGCGGCGTTGGCCAGGACGATCGCGTCACGCTCGGTTGGTACGTTCGGCGCCATGGTCGCGAGCGAGACCACGTATCCGCTCACCAGTGCGTTGGCGGTGTAGATGCCGCCGATGCGGATCGGGACGTTCGCGCCCTGTGGGAAATCGAAGGTCACGACCTGCCCGATGCGCACGCCGGATGCGGTCGCCTCAGTGGAGTCGACGATGGCCGTGTTCGTGGAGGCGATCGCGGACGCGGTTCCCGACACCATCGACAGCGACAGCACGCTCCCGAGATTGGCTGGGTCGATGGCGGCGATACCCTGCGAGCTCCCCTTGATGATCACCGACGTACCGCGGACCTCGGTCACATCCCGAAGGCTCGGGTCCTGCTGCAACGCCTGCGCCGCCTGCGTGTTGAAGTCGGGGCCCTGCGTGAACACGATGAAGTCGGCACGAAATGCGCCTTCGATCGCATCGTTGGTGGACACCCGAACCGAGTCGGTGATCACCGCGACACACGTGACCAGCGCAAGGCCGATCATCAGTGCCGCTGCGGTCAACGCCGTGCGGCGCGGGTTGCGCCTCGCGTTCTGTCCCGCGAGGATCCCGGGCGCTCCACGAATTTGTGCCACCGGCCATCCGAGCACCATCGCGACCGGGACGACCAGGACTGGAGCCAGCAGCGCGACGCCCAGGAACACACACAGAAAACCGGCACCGATGAGCTGCAACTTCGACCCGGCCGAGGTGAAGAGCCCGGTCACCAGTGCGGCGCATCCGAGCACGAAGATGATCAGGCCGATCGCGACCCGGCGTCGCGGCAATGGCTGCGTCTCGGGGAGTGCTTCCGCGAGCGCCGCAACCGGCGCGATGCGGGTCGCACGCCGCGCCGGGAGGCTCGCGGCGATGACGGTGACGATCGTGCCGACGAGCACCGCGATGATCACGGTGCGGGGGAGCAGCGTCACGCCGCCGGTCGAGGCCGATCCGAATACCGACAGCAGCGCTCGCGCGATGAGAATGCCGACAACGAAGCCGAGGATCGACGCCACGAAACCGGTCACAGCCGCCTCGACGAGCACGGACGTCATCACCTGGGCTCGGGTGGCACCGAGCGCACGCAGCAGCGCCAGCTCACGCGTCCGCTGCGCCACGAGAATGTTGAACGTGTTGATGATCAGAAAGCTGCCGACGAACAGTGAGATGAACGCGAAGACGAGCAGCGGGGTGCCGATGAACGTGCTGATGGTCGACTCGGTGCTCTGCTCCGCCGCCGCCGCCGCCTGCTGTCCGGTCTCCGCCACCGCGTAAGTGGGAAGGGCAGCTGCGATGTGCTCCCGGAGCACGACGTCGGTCACGCCGCTCTGCGCGCTGACCAGGATGCTGTCGTACTTGTCTTGACCCTCCAGGACGCGCTGCGCGGTCGAGTCGGTGAACAGCGCGATGGTTGCCCCGGCCAGGTTGTCGGACGTCCCGTACCCGGCGACGCCGGTGATCGTGAAGTGCTCCTCGACTCCGCCGAGGAAGACGATCGGCAGCGACTGCCCCACGGTGAGCCCGTTCTTTGCCGCGGTGCCCGCATCGACGACGACATCATTCGGCTGTGTCGGTGCCGCGCCGCCGCGCAGGCGATACGGCGAGATCGCACTGTCGGTGATCCAGTTGGCGCCGAATGTCGGAGGCCCGTTGCCGCCGATCGGCTTGCCGTCGTGCCCGATCAGCGTCGCACCCTCTCGAAAGAGACTCCCGACCGCGTCCTTGACGCCCGGAACTGCGCGGACCGTTGCGAGCAGTGAGGTGGGGATCGGATGGTTCTGGCCGCCGCCGACACCGCCTGATTGCCCCGCGATCGGGCGACCGTGCACGGTGACCGCGACGCCGGCATTCGCCGTCGCGAAGATGCTCGTGAACGTCGCGTTGATCGTGTCGGTCAGGATGAACGTGCCCGCGACGAATGACACGCCGAGGATCACCGCAATCGTGGTGAGCGCGAGCCGCAGCTTGTGGGAGAGCAGGCTTCGCAGGCTGATGCCGATCATCGGTCAGCGCCGGATGCTGGTGTCAGTCACCGAGATGGCGCATCACATCCAGCACGGTATCGGCGGTGGGTGACTGCATCTCACTCACCACGCGCCCGTCCGCCAGGAAGACGACGCGGTCGGCGTGTGATGCGGCGAGCGGATCGTGGGTGACCATGATGATCGTCTGACCCAGCTCGGTCACGGCGTGCCGGAGGAAGTCGAGGAGATCCGTGCTCGCACGCGAATCGAGGTTGCCGGTCGGCTCGTCCGCGAAGATGATCTCCGGCCGGCTCGCCAGGGCGCGCGCGGCGGCGACGCGCTGCTGCTGGCCCCCCGAGAGTTGATTCGGCCGGTGCTTGAGCCGATCCGCAAGACCGGTGATGCGAACGATTTCGGCGAGCGCGGCCGGATCGGGCTTGCGCCCCGCGATGGTGAGTGGCAGCACGATGTTGTCCAGGGCCGACAGCGTCGGGACCAGGTTGAACGACTGGAAGATGAAGCCGACCCGGACGCGGCGCAGCATGGTGAGCTGCCGATCGTTGAGGCTGCCCAGCTCGATGTCGCCGATGTGGATACTGCCGGATGTCAGCCGGTCGAGCCCCGCGACACAGTGCAGGAGCGTCGACTTGCCGGACCCGGACGGTCCCATGATCGCGCTGAACTGGCCCTTGCCGAATGCGACGGTGATGCCGTCGAGCGCCCGCACCATGGCGTCGCCCTTCCCATACTCCTTGACCGCCTCGGTGGTGCGAGCCGCGACGGGTCGGGAGTCGGTCGCCGTCGTCGATGCTCCCGCGGTCGTGATCGCTGCCATTGGCTGCCAGGGTAGACGAAGTCCGGGTTTCGGACCACGGCTTCATCAAGGGTGCGGACGGCGGCTCGGGGCCGACCGCAGCGTCCTCCCGGGGAGCCCTTGCTAGAGTGAGTTCGTGACCGGGGCCGAACTTCCCATCGGCGAGCGGAAGGCGCGAGCCGTCGAGGAGATGTTCGACCGGATCGCTCCCCGTTACGAGTTGGTCAACCGTGTGATGACACTCGGCCTCGACGCGGGATGGCGCCGTCGAGCGGTCCGCGAGCTGCAGCTCGATCCGGGCGCACGGGTGGTCGACCTCGGGTGCGGGACCGGCGACCTCTGCAGAGTCCTCGGACGCGCCGGGCTTCGAGCGGTGGGGGTCGACATGGCGGCGGGCATGCTCGCCAAGGCGCACACGGCGGCGCCACTGGTCCGTGCCGACGCCCTGCAGCTGCCCCTGCGCGACGCATCGGTCGACGGCGCGATCAGCGGCTTCGCCCTGCGCAACGTGGTCGATATCGCGGCGTGTTTCGGTGAAGCCGTGCGAGTGATCCGTCCGGGCGGCCGTGCCGTCTTTCTTGAGGTGTCGGAGCCTCCGAACCCTGTGGTGCGCCTTGCGCACTCGTTCTATTTCCGGCGGATCGTCCCCATGGTCGGTGGCCTGCTGTCTGACCGGAGCGCCTACCGGTACCTGCCCGCGTCGACCGCCTATCTGCCCACCCCTGAAGAGCTCCTCGGGCTGCTGACCGGTGCGGGATTCGCCCGCTGCCGCCGGGTACAGCTCGGGATGGGTGCAGCACAGCTGTTGATCGGGACCAGACGATGAGCGTGGTTCGCCCGGCACCCGACCTGCCCGCCGGGGCGACCGACGGCGATCTCTTCGAGTGGTACACGCCCGGCACCGGTGTGGTCCTGCAGCGCCACGACTACGGACTCGCCGCCGCAGGCGATTCGCTGGCGATCCCCGTGCCTGCCGGTCCGCAGCACGTGCATCGTGCGGCCTCGCTGGCCCGCGCCGCTCTCGACGAGACGCCCGGCCTCGGCGTCGTCATGGGAGCGCTTCCCTTTGAGGGGAGCTGCGAGGCGATCCTGCGCCTGCCCGAGCGAGTGGTCCGAGTGGTGCCTTCGCACGGCGGGCTCGCGCCACAGCCCGACTGGACGGTGACCCAGCTCGTGCCCGACCCACTCCCAACCGAGTACGAGGCCGCGGTGGAACGCGCGCTCGCGGCAATCGATGCGGGCGAGGTCGAGAAGGTGGTGCTGGCCAGAACGCTGCGGGTGGAAACGGACGCGTTGATCGATCCTCGCCTCCTTGCCCGGCGTTTCAACGCCGGTGAACCGGGTTCGTTCGTGTTCCTCGTGGCGCTTGGTGGAGGCGCCTCCACCCTGGTGGGCGCCTCGCCGGAACTGGTGGTCCGACGCAGGGGACGGAAGGTTTTCAGCGACCCGCTCGCCGGGACCGCCCGCCGTTCTCAGGATCGGACGCGTGACCGCGAGATCGCTCGTCAACTGCTCGAAGCCGTGAAGGAACAGCGGGAGCACCGCCTGGTTGCCGAGGCGGTCGCCGACGCCATGATGCCGTTCTGCTCGAACCTCGTCGTCGACAGCGAGGCCGGGCTGACGTCGACGGCGACGCTCTGGCATCTCCACACGGCCATCAAGGGGACGCTCAAACCGGATGCGCCAGACGCCCTGACCATCGCCGCGGCCCTGCACCCCACGCCGGCGGTGTGCGGAACGCCGCAGGCGGCCGCGGCCTCATTGATCGGCCGACTCGAACCCTTCGACCGCCGTTTCTTTGCGGGTCTCGTCGGATGGGTGGACACGCTTGGCGATGGGGAGTGGGCATTGACCCTCCGCTGTGCCGAGGTGTCGGGGTCGACCGCGCGGCTGCACGCCGGCGCCGGCATCGTGGCGGGGTCCGAGCCTGCGTTGGAGGATCTCGAGACCGAGGCAAAGTTCGGTGTCGGACTGCGTGCTCTCGGAGTGGAGCCGGCCCGGGTCTGAGCGGCTACCCGGCGAGGGCGGCGGTGACCGCCTGCGACACCGCGGCGCGCAGCTCGACGGCTCGCCCGCGATCGACCCGAACCCTGACCAGCTGCACACCACCCGAGGCCTCAGCCTCGTGGATCGCCGGGACCACGACGCCGGCGCTGTCGACGGTGCGGACGCCGACGCCCGCGGCCCGCGCGATCGCCTCGAGGTCGAGCCCATGGGGTGTTCCGAAGAGGAGCTCGAACTCGTCCTTCGGCAGCAAGGCCTGGGGAAGCATCGAGAAGATGCCACCCCCGTCGTTGTCGATGACAACCAGTACGGCAGCATGCCCATGGCGAGCGCCCCAGAGCAGGCCCGAAGCGTCGTGGATGACCGAGAGATCGCCGAGCAGCGCGTAGGTCGGACCGCTGACCTCGGCGACACCGAAGGTCGTGGACACCAACCCATCGATGCCGCTGGCGCCACGATTGGCCAGAACTCGCAGGCCCGGGCGCGGGCGCATATACATGTCGAGATCGCGAATCGGCATGCTCGACCCGGCGAACAGCACCCCGCCGTCCGGGATCGCAGCGGCCAGGTCGCGCGCGATCCGTCCTTCGAATGGCTCGTCCCACGAGTCGAGCAACGCGTCGACGGCCTCGCGCACGTTGCGATCCGCGTCACGCCACTCGTCGAGCCACTGCGGTCTGGTCGCGGGCAGCGACGATGCTGTCGAACGCACAGCCGCCACGACCTCGGTGGGATCTTCGTTGAGGGTGAGCGTCGAGCGTCGATCGGGGTCGGCCACGAGTTGATCCGGATCGATGATCAGGACCCGGTCAGCGTTTCGAACCAAGTCCTGGACGGCGCGCGATGTCGGAGCCGCGCCGACCTGAATCACGAGGTCGGGGTGCCGGCGCTCCCGGAATCCGGCATTCGCCGCGAGCAGCGCACCGGCCGAAAGCGCACCACCGCGCCCAAGCCCCACAGCCGCGTCGCGAAGCCCCGAGAGCGGCTCGGCGAGCAGCGGCCAGCCACGTTCGGCGCACAGTTCGACGAGACCTTCGGGCCTTACTCGCAGACGGCCGGCCACGACGACGATTCGATGGCCCGTACTCACCTCGCGAAGGAATGCGGGCATCCGGCTCGGTGACCTCTGCGTGGCCGAGTACGTCGCGTACTCGAATGGTGTGGTGTCGATGCTCCTGCCGCCTGGCAACAGCGGCTCGCGGAATGGCAGGTTGAGGTGCACCGGGCCCGGCGGAGAGAACCGGACCGCATGCTGGATGGCGTTGAGGCCCGCGGACGACCACCGCACCCGTTCGTGCGGCGCCATCAGCGGCACTCCCGTGTCGTGAAACCACTTGACGAACGTCCCGAAGAGATTCTGCTGATCGATCGTCTGGTTGGCGCCGACATCGTGCAGCTCGGGGGGTCTGTCTGCCGTCATGACGATGATCGGCACGCGTGCCATGTATGCCTCGACGACCGCAGGAAAATGGTTCGCCGCCGCGGTGCCCGATGTGCAGAACATCGCGACCGGCTGTCCCGAGGCCGCCGCGATCCCCAGCCCGAAGAATGCCGAGGCGCGCTCGTCGACGTGGACGTGCAACGTGATGCCCGGATGACGTGCGGCCGCGAGCGCAATCGGCGTCGATCGAGACCCGGGCGTCATGCACATGTGGGTGACGCCGCCGCGCACGAGCTCGTCGAGCAGCGCGGTCACGGACGCGAGCGCGACGTCGCCCTCCTGCGGATCGATCATGTGCCGGCGAGGAGCTGCAGGTTGACGGTGGGCCTGCACGGTGCGAGCCAGCCGTCGACGGGGATGAGTGGATGGTCGACGACATCCGATTCAAGCAGTGACGCAGTGCCCGCGCCGTGCGCGAACGGCGCGTCCGGGAGCGATGCCGCCACCGCCACCACAACCGCGAGCCCGACCGATGTTTCCAGCGCACTCGACGCGATCGCCGGAACGCCGCTCTCCTCTGCCGCGCGGAGCGCCTCGCGCACTCCGCCGATGCGTTGCGGCTTGAGCACGACCGCATCCGCGGCCTCGAGCCGGCGGAGGCGGCGCGCGTCCGCGGTCGTGCGGATGCTCGTCTCCGCGGCGACGGGCATCCCGGCACGGCCGCGCAGAGCGGCGAGCTCCTCGAGCGATGCAACCGGGTCCTCGACCAGCTCGATGTCGTAGATGGCGAGGCGTGCCAGCTCGCGCATCGCAGTCTCGACATCCCACGCACCGTTGGCATCGAGGCGGAGCTTGATGCGCGGTCCACATGCCGACCGGACGGCCGCGACCCTGTCGATGGAATGCTCGTCGCCCACCTTGATCTTGATGGTGGCGCAGCCGGAGCTCAGCGCCAGCGCGGCTGCGACGTCGGGCGCAACCCTCGGAATCATCGCGTTGACGGCGACGCGATCCCGCGCAACCGCGGGAAACGGCAGGGTCGCGGCTTCGAGCGCCGATCGCTCCGCCGCCGACCGCTCGGCGTCGTTCCAGCTCGGCAGGGGCGAGCACTCGCCCCACCCGGCCGGGCCTTCGATGAGGTACCCGCTGCGCATGGTCACGCCCATCACCGGGTGACGCAGCGCGATGCTGAAGGGGACCCGCCTCACGACGCGAGCAGCGCTCCGGCGAGCACGAGACCGAACAGCAGCTGCAACCGCGTGATGCCGATGAGTGCCGGGACGAGCGCCCGGCCCTCGGCGTTGCGAATCACGCGCAGCGGGCCGATCGCGAGGGGAATGGTCGCGAGGGTGAGGGCGACCAGCCAGGGGAGCGAGCGCACCAGCGCGCCCACGGTTGGCAGGACCAATGCGATCACGACGACGGCAACGAGCAGCATCCGGCTTGACCGCGTACCGAGACGCACCGCGAGGGTCCGCTTGCCCACCGCGCTGTCGGTCGGGATGTCGCGCAGGTTGTTGACCATGAGCAGTGCGCACGCCAGCAGGCCGACCGGCACCGCGAGCCAGAGGATGCTCGCATCGAGCCGGTCCTGCTGGACGAACGCGGTGCCGCCGGTGGCGACGAGCCCGAAGAAGACGAACACCGAGACCTCGCCGAGCCCGCTCGCCGCATACGGCTTCGGACCACCGGAGTACAGCGCCAGTGCGATCACGGCCAGGGCGCCGGCGGCGATGAGCCATGGAGTCGTGAGCAGGGCAAGCACGATGCCGGCCACCGCCGCGACGCACACCATGACGATGGCCGCCGTCGCAACCGCGCGAGGCGGGGCGAGCCCGGAAGCGACCAGACGCCGCGGGCCCATACGCGCTGCGGTGTCGACCCCGCTGACGCCGTCGAAATAATCGTTGGCGTAGTTCACGCCGATCTGCAAGCCGACAGCGACGACCAGGGCGAGCAGCGTGCGCGGAACCGAGATCGCATTGCGGCCGGCCCACGCCGCCCCGACCAGGACTGGAACGACGGCGGCGACCAGGGTTCGGGGCCGCGCACCGATCCACCAGACGGCGAGCGGACCCGGTCTGGGCGCCGCCTCCGCGATCACGGCCGGTGCGGGAACTTCGCGAAGTCGGGTTTGCGTTTCTCGACGTACGCGTCGCGACCTTCCTGCGCTTCCTCGCTCATATAGAAGAGCAGGGTGGCATCGCCGGCCAGCTGTTGAATGCCGGCGAGACCGTCGGCATCCGCGTTGAAGCCGGCCTTGAGCAGGCGCAGCGCGAGGGGACTCATCTCGAGCATCCGTTTGCACACCGCGACCGTCTCCTCCTCGAGCTTGTCGAGCGGGACGACTCGATTGACCAGTCCCCAGCGTTCGGCCGTGGCGGCGTCGTACTGCTCGCAGAGGAACCAGATCTCCTTGGCACGCTTGAGCCCGATCGTCCGCGCCAGGAGTCCGGATCCGTAGCCGGCGTCGAAGGAACCCACCTTCGGTCCGGTCTGGCCGAAGACGGCGTTGTCGGCCGCGATGGTGAGGTCGCAGACCAGGTGCAGGACGTGTCCGCCGCCGATCGCATAGCCGGCCACCATCGCGACGACCGGTTTCGGCAGGCGGCGGATCTGCACCTGCAGGTCGAGAACGTTGAGGCGCCCGATCCCGGCCGCATCGCGGTAGCCGTCGTCACCGCGGACTCGCTGGTCGCCGCCCGAGCAGAACGCCTTGGTTCCCTCGCCGGTGAGCACGATGACGCCGATCTGCGGGTCGTCGCGCGCCATCTCGAAGGCGCGAGACAGCTCGAAGAGCGTCGTCGGCCGGAAGGCATTGCGTACCTCGGGCCGGTTGATGGTGAGCTTGGCGATGCCGCCGGCGGTCTCGTAGCGAATGTCCTCCCACTCGCCGGCCGCGACCCATTCCACGATGGCGTGCACCTCACGTTGAACTCGCATTGATCGCTTTCGATGGTAGCCCGACAGGGTCAGGACGGGCCGCGGCGCTACCCTCGCGGCATGAGAGTGCCCCAGCTCGGGCGCGCGCTGAGTACGGGCGACCTCGCTGCGGTCGCGCTCGCGCCGGGGGTCGCGTGGCTTCCGGTGCTCCGCCACGCTCGCGACGTTGGTGCGGCGATCCTTCCGATCGACTTTCGCCTGTCCCGAACCGAGCGGGCGGCGCTGATCGCCACGGCGCGGCCGAGCGTGATCGCCGACGAGAACGGCGTCCGGCGTGCGGATGGCGTGCCGATCGATCCGGCGATCGGCCTGGTCATCGCAACCTCGGGGACGTCCGGGCACGCCCGCCTCGCCGAGCTGCCCGCCCAGGCCGTCGAGGCCGCGGTGCTCGCCTCCGCCGCCGCCATCGACGCGCGCCCTGAGGACCGCTGGCTCTCGTGCCTTCCCGTCGCGCACATCGGTGGGCTGCTCGTGCTCGAGCGTCATCTGCTCCTCGGCGCTCCGGTCACCTTCCGGCGCCGCGTGACCCGGTCGGTCATCGCGCGGCTCGGTGACGCTCGCTTCACATCGTTGGTGCCGACCCAGCTCACGCGCCTGCTCGACGCCGGCGCCGACCTCGGCCGGTTCCGAGCGATCCTCGTCGGCGGGTCCGGCATCGACGCCGAGCTCGCGAACCGGGTGGCCGAGGCTGGCGTTCGGGTGGTGCCGACCTACGGGATGACCGAGACGTGCGGCGGTGTGGTCTACGGAGGACGTCCGCTGGCGGGCGTCGAGGTGCGTACCGCGAGGTGGGGCGAGCTGCTCGTGCGTGGACCGACGCTGATGCGCGGCTACCGGCTCGACCCGGCGGCGTCGGTGGAGGTGTTCGAGCCGGGCGGCTGGCTGCGCACCGGCGACGGCGGCGAGGTCGATGACGACGGGACCGTTCGTGTCCTGGGCAGGCTCGCCGGCGTGATCGTGAGTGGGGGCGAGAAGATCTGGCCCGCGGAGGTGGAGGCGGCCCTCTCGAGCCACCCGGAGGTCGCGGCAGTGCTGGTGTCGGGAAGCTCAGATCGTAAGTGGGGCCAGCGCGTCGTCGCCCGGGTCGTTCCGCGCAGACGCGCGACGCCGCCTACGCTCGAGTCGCTGCGCGATCACGCGGCAGAGACCATCGCCCGCCACAAGCTGCCCCGCGAGCTGATCATCGTCGAGCGTCTGGACCGCACGTCGCTGGGCAAGATCCGGCGGCGATGAGCACTCAGGCGCCGGGTGCTCTGTATCGCGGTGGATCCGCCTCCGACCCGCTGCCGACACGATCGATTCGACCGTCGCGCACCAGCTTGTCGAGGTGCGCCTGCACTGTCCATGCGGCGAGCGGGTACACCTCGATCGGGTAGGCCGCGTACAGCGCCGGCACCAGATCCATCGGCGTGAATGCCGGCCGTCCCTGCGCAGCGGCGAGCACCTGTGCCTCACGTTCCAACCGATGCGCGATGTACTCGTCGATGAGCGCGCCGGCGTCGTCGACCCGCTCGCCGTGCCCGGGCAGGATCGTCAGCGGCTGCAGCGCCTGGACCCGTCGCAGCGACTCCAGGTAGTCGGTCATGTCGCCCTCACCGGGATGAACCACCGACGTGGTGCCGTTGAGGATGTGGTCGCCCGAGTAGAGGGTTCGCGCCGCGGGATCGAGGAAACACAGGTGGTCACGTGTGTGCCCCGGCGTGTAGACGGCAACCAGTTCGACGTCGTCGATGCGCACCACGTCGCCGTCGGACATCGCATGCGCATGCTCGTCGCCGGCGGAGGGGTCGAAGCAGTGCACGGTTGCGCCCGTCTCTTCGGCCAGGCGACGGGCGAGCGGACGGTGATCTGGATGTGAATGGGTCAGGAGGATCGTCGNNCCCGCGTCCTCGGGCGGCGTCGAGAATCGCGCCGAGGTGCTGATCGTCCTCGGGACCGGGGTCGATGCACACGAGTGACGAGCCGCCGAGCATGTACGTGTTGGTTCCGCGCCCGGTGAACACCGACGGGTTGGGTGCAAGCACCCGCGTCGGCGGCGCGCTCACGACGGGTCCTGCTCGTTCTGGAGTGACAACCAGCCGGCGATGATCTCGGGTGTTATCTCGGTCTGCTCCATCGGGTTGGCGCCCAGCGTGCTCAGGATCGCATCGACGGACCCGAGCCGGGCGAAGGTGTGGCACATCATCCGGGTGGGCGGCATGATCGTCGGCATCGCGAGCTCGAGCATCGCCTCGGGCCGGTGCCAGCCACCCTCTACCGCTTCGGCGGCATGCACGTTCACCGCCTGGTCGTCGGAGGCACCCACTGCGAAGAAGCGCGTGTCGTAGCGGCGGCCCTCGCGCGGAGGGGTGATGAAGTGGCCGATATAGACGAGCCGCTCGGGCGCCATCACGAGGTCATGGGCCGCGAGTGCCTCGCCGATGCCGCCGCCCGCGAGCAGCTCCGAACGCGCCGCCTGGATGCGCGCGTCGAGGTCGCCGTCATCGCCATCGCGCGCCGACCCGCCGATGAGGATGCCNNGATGCCGACCTCCTCGAGCACCTCACGAACCCCCGCAACCGCATAAGCGTCGTCACCGCTGCCGTCGGCCACGTCAACCGCGCCGCCCGGAAACACGAACGCGTCCGCGGCGAAGCTGCTCCGGACCGGACGGCGGAGCATGCAGACCTCGACACCGCCCAGCACGTCGCGGAGCAGCGCAACCGTGCTGGCCGGGATGGGAGCGGCGGCGTCGGTCATCAACCCATGGTATGGGCGCGCCGTCCGAGCATGGCGCCGGCATGGAACGCGACACTATGGCGCGCCGATGTCATCTCATCTCGAAGTCGCGCTCGAGCTCGCCGATATTGCCGATGCGATCACCACGGCACGCTTCCGAGCGCCGGACCTGCGCATCGACACCAAGTCGGACAGCACGCCGGTGACCGATGCCGACCGGACCACCGAGCAGGCACTTCGTGATGCGCTGGAGCGCTTGCGTCCCGGTCAGGACATCGTCGGCGAGGAGTTTGGCGGGGAGGGGCAAGCCGAATGGCGGTGGATCCTCGACCCCATCGACGGGACGGTGAACTACGCCAACGGTGTCCCGGTCTGGGCGACGCTGATTGCGCTCATGCGCGGCGACCGAGCCGTCTGCGGCGTGGTGTCGGCACCCGCGCTTGGCCGGCGCTGGTGGGCGGCGACCGGCCAGGGGGCGTTCGCCGGCGCGGGACAGCGCATCCACGTCTCACGCACGCCGACCCTCGAGGATGCCTACGTCTCGTGCACCGACATCCGCGATTTCGCGACCCGGCGGGGCGAGCGAGGCTTTCGGACCCTGCTCGAGCGTGCCCGGGTGGTCAGGGCGTTCGGTGATTTCTGGTCCCACATGCTCGTCGCCGAAGGCGTGATCGATGTGGCCGTCGAGGCCTGGGTGAACCCGTGGGATGTGGCCGCGAGCCAGGTCATCCTGGTCGAGGCGGGAGGGCGCTTCAGCGACTTCGATGGCGCCATGCGGATCGACTCGGGGAACGTGATCACCACCAACGGCCTGCTCCACGACGAGCTGGTGGCCCTGATGGGAGATGGAACGGGGATCTAAACGAGACTGAGTTTCATGTAGACTGCCGTCTCATGAGGTCTCCACGTCGGCGCCGCGCCTCGGACATGGCCCGTTTGGTGGCGGCCGGGCTCGGCTTGATCGCGGTGGTCAGCGCGTGCGGCGCGACCAGCGGCCAGCCTGGAACCGCTACCATCGCGGTGGTCGCCGCAGAGAACGAGTACGGCAACGTGGCCGCGCAGATCGGTGGGAAGGACGTATCCGTGACGTCCGTTGAGAGCAACCCGAACACCGATCCCCACACCTACGAGGTCAGCCCAAGCATTGCGCAGAAGGTCGGAGCCGCCCTGCTGGTGATCCAGAACGGGGTCGGCTACGACAACTACATGACCAGGATCCTGTCGGCGTCACCGAGCCAGTCTCGCAAGGTCATCGATGTGCAGCACCTCCTCGGGCTCCCGGACAGCACCCCCAACCCGCATCTCTGGTATGACCCGACGACCATGCCGAAGGTCGCCAACGCCCTGGCCGCCGACTACGCGGCGCTGAAGCCGGCCGATGCCTCGTATTTCACCGCGAATGCAACCCGGTTCATCGCGTCGCTCAACCCCTGGCTGCAGGCCCTCGCGAGCTTCAGGGCGCGGTATTTCGGGACGCCGGTGGCCACCACCGAACCGGTCGCGGATTACATGCTCCAGGCGGCGGGCGCCGACAACCTGACGCCCTTCAAGTTTCAGGCGGACATCATGAACGGGGTCGATCCCGCACCCCAGGACGTGTCGCTCGAGACCGGTCTGTTCACCCAGCACAAGGTCAAGGTGCTGGTCTACAACCAGCAGGTCACCGACACGCTGACGCAGACGTTCATCAGCGCCGCGCAGTCCGCGAAGATCCCGGTCATCGGGGTGTACGAGACGATGCCGACGCCCGGCTACAACTACCAGTCGTGGATGCTCGCGGAAGTCACCGCGCTGCAGCAGGCCGTCGCCGACGGCATCTCCACGCAGCACCTGTAGCCGTGCAGGGACGCGCCGCAACCGGCTCGGACGAAATCCTCGCCGTCGACGGCATCAGCGTCACCCTGTCCGGGCGCGAGATTCTACGTGACGTCACCTTCCACATCAACGCGGGTGAGTTCACCGGGCTGATCGGCTCGAACGGTGCGGGCAAGACAACGCTGCTCCGGGTCATCCTCGGGCTCATCAGCCCCAGCGCCGGCACGGTTCGCGTTGAAGGCGGATTGCGGCGTCAGCCGCTGATCGGATACGTGCCCCAGCGGATCACGCTCGACCCGGACATGCCGTTGCGCGCCCGCGACCTGGTCGGTCTCGGCATCGACGGACAGCGGTTCGGTCTCCCGTTGCCGTCGCCCACGCGGCGCAAGCAGGTCGACGAGATGCTCGAGGCCGTGGACGCAACGCGCTTTGCGGAGTCGCGTGTCGGCAACCTGTCCGGTGGCGAGCAGCAGCGGATCCTCATCGCCCACGCGCTGATCAGCCGTCCGCGCCTGCTGCTCCTCGACGAACCACTCGCGAACCTGGACATCGGCAGCGAGCAGGAGGTGGTCGACCTGCTGGCGCGAATCGCGAGGGACCAGCGGATCGCCGTACTCATCTCGACGCACGACATGAACCCGCTGCTGCCCGTGATGGACCGCATCGTCTACATCGCCAACGGCCGGATTGCGACCGGGACGACCGCGGAAGTTGTCTCGAGCGAGTCGCTCACCAAGCTTTACGGAGTGCACGTCGACGTCATCCACGTTCACAATCGCATTCTCGTGGTGGCGGGACGCCGCGAAGAGGCGCTCCAGCACGGTGACACCGAGTCGATCGTCGAGCTGATGTAGCCGTGCCCGGTTTCCTCTCGCCGCTCATCGAGCCGGGCTTCTTCTCCAACCTGCCGGTGCAGACCGCCCTCGTGGTGGGCGGAGTGGTCGCGGTCGTCTCCGGCATTGTCGGCACGTTCACGGTGATGCGCGGCCAGTCCTTCGCCGGTCACTCGCTGGCCGATATCGGCACCGCGGGTGGATCGGCGGCATTCGTGCTCGGGATCAGTCCGCTCTTCGGATTCGTCGCGATGAATCTGATGGCTGCGGGGGTGATGGAGTGGATCGGTATCCGGCGGCCGCGGGGCCGTGACCTCGCCACCGGAATCGTGCTCGGTGCGGCCCTCGGGCTCGCGGCGCTGTTCCTCTACCTGGACACGACGGCGTCGAGCACCACCGGGGCGACCGTCAACGTTCTCTTCGGATCGATCTTCACCCTGCCCGCATCGATGGTCCCGTTCATCGCGATCTTCAGCGTCGTCGCCGCGGGCATCGTGCTCGTGATGTACCGGCCCCTGATCCTCACCTCGGTCAGCGCCGACCTGGCGATTGCGCAGGGCATTCGGGTGCGCCTGGTCGGCATCGGGTACCTGGTGGCGCTGGCGCTCGCGGTGTCGCTGTCCGCGGTGACCATCGGGGCGATCCTCTCGACGGCGCTGCTCATCGGACCCGCGGCCACGGCGCTGCGCATCACCAACCGGACGGGTCGTGCCGCGGTGATCGCGGCGGGCATCGGGATCATAGCCACCTGGCTCGGCGTGCTCCTCGCCTATGACTCGTACTACTGGTTCCCCAACGGTGGCGGGTGGCCGGTGAGCTTCTTCGTCGTGACCCTGATCTTCCTGGTGTATCTCCTTTCCCAGCTTCGATTTCGCGGACACTCCGCCGCACGGCGCCGCTCGACCGCCGCGCAGGCAGGCTGATGTTCTCCGACCTGATGCTCAACGCCTGGGGGTCGGCGTCGATCGTCGCCATCGTCGCCGGCGTGGTCGGATTCTTCATCGTCCTGCGCGGATCGGCGTTTGCGGCGCATGCGCTGCCCAACGGGGCCTTTGCCGGCGCGGCAGGCGCAAGCCTCATCGGCGTCGACGCGATCGTCGGGCTCGCGGTCTTCTCGGTGCTCGGGGCGCTGACCATTGCCGGGCTCGGGAGGCGAGCTCGCCACGACGTCGCCACGGCGCTCGTGATCGTGCTGATGCTCGGCCTGGGATCGCTGTTCCTGTCGATGGCCACCGAATATGCGCCGGAGATCTATTCGCTCCTGTTCGGCGAGGTGCTCGGGGTGAGCAGCAGTGAGCTCGTGCCGATCGCGGTGATCGGCGTGGTCTGCATCGCCGCCGTGTTCCTCGTGTATCGACCGCTCCTGTTCTCGTCGGTGATGCCCGAGGTCGCCGAGGCGCGCGGCGTGGGCAGAGGTCGCATGGAGGTCGTGTTCCTGCTCGTGGTCGCGCTCACCACCACCATGGCGGTCCCGGTGGTGGGTGCACTGCTGATCTTCAGCCTGCTCATCAGCCCGGCGGCTGCCGCACGGTCGTTCACCGACCGGCCGTTCACCGCGATGGGCCTGTCCGTGCTGATCGCGCTGGGCACCGTGTGGTCGGCGATCGCGCTTGCGTACCTGTCCAATCTTCCGATCGGGTTCTTCGTCGGCTCCATCGGTGCGGGGACGTACGCAGTCGGCAGGGGATGGTCCGCCTGGCGGCGAAACCGCCGATCGTCACGCCGCACCGGCCAAACGCGACCCCGGCCTGCCCAGGTGCAGACATCCTAGTGAGCGGAGGGGACCCCGGTGGAGGCTGAATAGTCCGGTTTGAAGCCGGAGCCGGGGTCCCCTCCGCTCACTCCACCACGCGCCCTCACAGAGGGCCCCGCGCGTAAGATCGGCCGGTGCCAGAGCGCCCCCGCGCCGAGCGTTCCCGTCCCTTCGGGCTGGTCGGTGCGCTCGTCCTCGCGGTGCTGGGGGCAGCCTGCGCCAGCGTCGCCGCCGCGGGGCCCGTGCCCTTCCGGGTCGGTGCGATCTTTCCGCTCACCGGCACCACGGCGCCGGACTCGACCGACGAGTATCTCGGCGCGACCCTGGCCGCGCAGATGGCGAATGCCGACGGCGGCGTCGCCGGCCACCAGATCTCGCTCGACCTGCGCGACGTCGAGGACCAGGGACAGATCCCGGCTGCGGTATCAAGCCTCAGCGCCGATGGAGTTCCAGTCGTGATTGGCGCATACTCGTCGCAGCTCTCGATCCCCGCCGCCGCCGCGGTGTCGGCCGCGGGCATGGTGTACTGGGAGACCGGGGCGGTTGCGGACCGCGTGACCGGCCAGGGTTCGCCGCTGGTGTTCCGCGTCGGTGTCAACGGCGCCGAGCTCGGTGCCAATTCCGGGAAGTTCATGCTCCAGCAGCTGGTGCCGCGCATGGGGATTCCCGCCGGCAAGATCCGCGTGTCCTTCGTCACCGCGAACGACGACTACGGCCACAGCGTCGCGGACGCGACCCGCACCGCGCTCGAGGCAGGCGGCATCCACATCAGCGGCGAGTCCGTCTACAACCCGTACACACCTGACTGGGCGCCGGTCATGCGTGCGCTCGCCACGGAGAAGCCCGACATCCTGGTGCTGTCGTCGCACATCCAGGACGGCATCGCATTCCGGCGCTCATTCCTCGCGGCCGGCCTCGGGGTGAAGGTGTTCATGGGGACGACCATGGCGCAGTGCGACCAGGACTTCGGCAACGTCCTCGGCGCCGCCGCGGTCGGCGTGTTCGCCTCCGATCGCCCCCAGGGCGACTTCAACCCGGGTGCGCTGGATCCGCAGGCTCGGGCGCTGTACAACCGCTTCGCCGCCCTCTGGAAGCAGCGCACCGGCGAGGCCGCCCCGGACGAGGAGGGGATTGCCGGGTTCACCGCGGCGTGGGTGCTCTTCGCGGATGTCCTCGGCCGCGCGGGGGATGACAGCGCTCAGAGCATCGCCGCGGCCGCACGATCCCTCGATCTTCCGAGCGGCAGCCTCCCCAACGGGGGCGGTGTGCTGTTCTCATCCGCAGCCGGTCAGCTGGGACAGAACACCCGGGCGGCCGCGGTGGTGTGGCAGTGGCAGTCGCCCCGGCACAGCGTGGTGGTCTGGCCGCCCGTCTACGCCACCGGGCAGGTCA
>PKWB01000089.1 GCA_003131685.1 Candidatus Dormiibacterota bacterium | reverse complement strand
GAGGCGGCGGCCGTCGGCATGGAGGCCGTGATCCTGCCCGAGAGCTATCGCGGCTCAGTTCCCGACGGCCTTCGCTGTCATCGAGTCTGCAACTTGATCGAGGCGGTTGCACTGCTCGGGTGACCGTCGTGTCGCGCCGTCTTTCGACGCGGAGATCGTGTGGTTCAATCGCTGAGATGCAGACGCATGCCGCCCGGACGATCCAACGGGCGCGAAATATCTCGCGAATCATCGGCGCCAGCGTCGGATTCGTGTTCGGGGTGCTCTACGGCGTGTTCATCCTGTCCGGCACCCCCGGCGTGCTCACCAGCAACACGACCACGGCTGGGGCAGCGCTCCTCGCCGCGGGAGCCGCGGGAGCCGCGTCGCTTGCTCTCGCCGCCCCGCTCCTCAGCGTCGAACCCTACCTCTGGCTCGAGCGGACCCTCGACGAGGCCCCCGCAGGTCAGATCATCGGCTCCCTCATCGGCCTGATCGCAGCACTGCTGATCTCGACGATGGTCGCCGTCCTCCTCAACCCGCTGCCATTCGGGCTCGGGGTGATGCTGTCCCTCGGCCTTGCGACGGCGCTTGTGTACGTCGGCGTGCGCACCGGCAGCCACCGCCGAGATGCGCTCGGCGTCGTCTTCGGCCGCTCCGCTCCGGTCGACATCGACCAGGGAGGGCCCGGCCCGATCGACGGCCAGCCGGTCCTGGTCGACACGAGTGTCCTCATCGACGGCCGTATCGTCGACGTCGTTGCCGCCGGCTTTGTCCCCGGACGGCTCCTGATCCCGGGCTTCGTCCTCGAGGAGCTCCAGCGGGTCGCCGATTCCGCCGATCCGTTCCGCCGCCAGAAGGGGCGCCGCGGGCTCGGCGTCGTCGACGCGCTTCAGAAGGCGGATGACGTGGTCTGTGAGCTGGTCGACCTCGACTTCCCGGGCACGCCCGATGTCGACGCCCGCCTGGTCAAGCTCGCCCGCGCCCGAGGCGCCTCGCTCATGACCCAGGATTACAACCTCAACCGCCTCGCCCAGATCGAGGGGGTTCGCGTGCTCAACCTGAACGATCTCGCCAACGCGGTCAAGCCGATCGTCGGCGCCGGCGAGAGCGTCGCCATCACCATCGTCAAGGAGGGCAAGGAGCCCCATCAGGGCGTCGGGTACTTCGAAGACGGCACCATGGTGGTCGTGGAGAACGGACGCAGCCACGTCGATGAGACGGTCACGGTGACCGTGACCACGGTGCTCCAGACGACTGCGGGCCGGATGATCTTCGCGACCCTCGCCGACGACGATTCCGGCAAGCCTCGCGTGTTGCGGCCGGTCCGCGCCAAGGTCGCGCAGCGCTGAGCAGCGCGCTCATCGTCCCCGCCTTCGGACTCGGCGTCAGGGCGGGAGAGGACAAGCTCTGGGTATCCGTCTCGAGGCGGCCGGTGCTCGCCATCACGCTGGGATCGATCGCCGCGGCGGGCTGCTTCGATCTCATCGCCATTGCAGCCCCGGCCGGCCGCTGGGAGGCGATCCGGGCCATAGCAGCCGAGCATCAGCTGCCCAACGTCGTGCTCCTCGAGGGCGGCGAGCGCCGCCAGGACAGCGTCGCCGCGGCCATCGACCGCTGCGACGGCCACGACTGGATCACCGTCCACGACGCTGCCCGCCCGCTCACGCCGCCCGAGGTCTTTCGTGCGGTGCTCGACGCAGCCCGGGCTGATGGAGCCGCCATCGCCGGGGTACCCTGCGTGGACACTGTGAAGCAGGTGCAGCACGGCCAGGTCGCGGCCACCCTCGACCGCTCCTCGATCATCGCGGCGCAGACGCCTCAATCCTTCAGCGCCGGCATCCTGCGCCGGGCACATCTCAACGCAGCGACCCAGGGGATCAGCGCCGGCGACGACGCTGCGCTCGTCGAGGCGATGGGCGTCCCGGTCACGGTGGTTCCCGGCGATCCGCGCAACTTCAAAATCACGTTTCCGCAGGACCTCGTCCTGCTCCGCTCCTTACTCGAGGAGGTCCGATGACCCCGCGAATCGGCCACGGCATCGACGCGCACCGCTTCATCCCGGGGCGGCCGCTGATGCTGGGTGGCGTCCTGATTCCCTACGCTCGCGGCCTGCTCGGCCACTCCGACGGCGATGCCGTGGTGCACGCGCTCGTCGACGCCATCCTCGGCGCGTCGGGCCTCGGCGACATGGGCAGGCACTTCCCCTCCGGCGACCCGCGCTGGAAGGACACCTCGGGCTGCGAGTTCCTGAAGATCGTGGCCGAAAAGCTCCATGAGGAGGGCTGGCTGATCACCAGTGCTCATGTCATCGCCATCGCCGAGGAGCCGCGGCTGGCCGCGCATCTCGGCCCGATGTCCGAGGCGATGTCGAAAGCGCTGGGCCTCGAGCCCGGGACGATCGCGGTCGGGGCGACCACCACGGACGGCATGGGCTTCTCCGGCCGGAGCGAGGGGATCGCCGCGTCGGCGACGGTGCTGCTGGAACGGCGGTGACGCTGCAGCTGCACGACACGATGAGCCGTGAGCTCGTCGTCGTGGAGCCGATCGAGCCGGGCCACGTCCGCATCTACACGTGCGGCCCGACGGTCTGGAACCGGGTCCACATCGGGAACTTCCGCACCTTCATCTTCGAGGACGTCCTGCGCCGCTGGCTCGAGCGGAGGTTTAGGAAGGTGACCCATGTGATGAACCTCACCGATGTCGACGACCGGATCATCAAGAACGCGGTCGAGCACGGGCATTCGCTCGACGAGGAGACAGCGCCCTGGATCGCCGCGTTCGAAGAGGATCGCGACACGTTGGGGATCCGGCCGGCGCTTCATTACCCGCGCGCCACTGAGTACATCGAGCAGATGGTCGACCTGATCGAACGCCTCGAGAAAGCCGGCGCCGCCTACCAGACCGATGGCAGCTACTACTTCCACATCGCGGCGTTCCCGGAGTACGGCAAGCTCAGCGGCGCGCGCGCGGAAGGCCTTGTCTCCGGCGCCAGCGGGCGGATCGACGCGGACGATTACACCAAGGAGGATGTCCGCGACTTCGCGCTCTGGAAGGCGGTCGGACCCGACGAGATCGGCTGGGACACGCGTATCGGCAGGGGTCACCCGGGCTGGCACATCGAGTGTTCGGCAATGAGCATGACGCTGCTCGGCGAGAGCTTCGACATTCATTGCGGCGGCGTCGACAACATCTTTCCGCACCACGAGAACGAGATCGCCCAGTCCGAAGCCGCCACCGGCAAGCGCTTCGTGCGCACCTGGTGCCACAGCCAGCACCTGCGCGTGAGCGGCGAGAAGATGGCCAAGCGCCTCGGCAACTTCGCCACCGTGCCCGACGTGCTCGAGGAGGGAGCGAGTCCAGCGGCGCTTCGCTACCTGCTCGCGGCGCGGACCCACTATCGCAAGGCGCTCGATTATTCGGACGACCTGCTCGCCGACAGCACCGTCGCGGTGCAGCGACTCGTCGACTTTCAGACCCGCGTCGACGGACTCCACACCGCCGAGGAGGACGGCAATCCGCGCGACGAAGCCGTCCTCGCCTCGGTGCGCGGGATGCGCATCGGGTTCGACGAGGCCATGGACGACGACCTCAACCTCCCCGAGGCGATGGGCATCGTGTTCTCCGGGCTGCGTGACGTCAACCGCGTGCTCGACAGCGGGCCGGTCAGCGCCGAGACGCAGCGCACGCTGCAGCATCTCCTCGCCGACATCGATGATGTGCTCGGCGTGCTCGCCCTGGTGGCTCGCGATCGTCAGGCTGCTCCCGATCCCGAGGAACAGCGGTGGCTCGATGAACGCGCCGCCGCACGCGCGGCTCGCGACTTCGCGCAGTCCGACCATCTGCGGGTGCAGCTCGCCGGTCGCGGGATCGAGGTCGAGGACACGCCTCAGGGTCAACGCTGGAAGCGGACCGCGCCGCGCCGCGGCTGACACGGTGGACATCCTGTACGGGCGCAACCCGGTGCTCGAGGCCCTTCGAGCGGGACGCCCCGCGCGGAAGATCGTCATCGCCGCCGCCATCCGCCCGGAGGCGCGGCTCACCGAGATCCTCGAACACGCGGAAGCGCGAGACATCCTGGTGGAGGAGGTATCGCGCCAGCGCCTCGACGACATCGCCCATACCGAGCATCACCAGGGCGTCGCCGGGTATTTCCACGCGCGCGCCGCGGTCGACCTGCACGACCTGCTCGATCAGGCGCGCCCGCCGGCGCTGCTCGTGGTCCTCGACGGCATCCAGGATCCGCAGAACGTCGGCGCCATCGCGCGCAGCGCGGAGGCATGCGGCGCCGACGGCATCGTGGCGCCGCGTCACCACGCGGCACCGCTCACCGCTGCGGCGGTCAAGGCATCGGCGGGAGCCACCGAACACCTGCCGATGGTCACCGTGCCCAATCTCTCGCAGGCGCTCGAGGTGATCGGCGACGCCGGGATCTGGCGGGTCGGCCTCGACGCCGATGCGCGAGATCGGTACGACACTGTCGATCTCTCCGGACCCACGGCGATCGTCGTCGGCGCCGAGGGAGCCGGCATGCGCCGCCTCACCCGCGAGCACTGCGACGTGCTCGTGTCGATACCGATGATGGGCCACGTCGAGTCGCTCAACGCCGGCGCGGCGGCCGCGGTCCTGCTCTTCGAAGCGCAACGCCAGCGCGGCTTCGCTCCGCGCTGAGACAAGCGGTCAGGCCATGCAAGCGCTGATCGTCGACGGCTACAACATCATTCACGCGTGGCCGTCGCTGCATGCGACGCTGCGCGACCGCGGTCTCGAGGATGCGCGCCGCCAGCTGGTGAGCGCGCTAGGGGAGTATGCGGCGCAGACCGGTGTCGCGGTGACCGTCGTGTTCGATGCGCACGCGCGTCCGGGCGCCATACCGTCGACGGAGAAGCTCGACGGGGTCACGGTGATCTTCGGATCCAAACGGTCGACTGCGGACCATGTCATCGAACGCGCTGCCTACAAGGCGTCGCAGCGCGGTGAGGGCGCCGATGTGGTGGTCGCGACCGACGACCGCCTCGAACGCGACGTCGTCGGTGCGATGGGTGTCGCCACCATGGGAGCGCGGGCCCTTGAGGCCGAGGTCGCCAGGGTCGCCGGCACCGTCAATGTCGAGACCCGACGGATGCGCGACGACAGCAAACGCAGCACCCGGCTCGAGGACGGCCTCGACCCCGAGATCCGGCGCCGGCTCGAACGCCTCCGGCGCGGCGAGGATCGTTAGGCTAGCGCCACCATGCTGGACTCGCCGTCGCTGCGGGCCGGCAGCGTGCGCTACGCGGGTGCGACCGCGAGCGCGGTCGGCATCCAGGCACCGACCGCCGGTGTCACCTTTCTTCCGGCGCTGATGGCGGCGATCGTCGGCGAGGCAGGGCCGCTCGCATTTCTGCTGGCGCTGCTCGCGATGCTCCTCGTGTCCTATTCGTTCATCGTGCTCGCAGCCGACTTCGCGTCCGCCGGATCGGTGTTCGCCTTCAACGGTCGAGCGCTCGGCTACGGCTACGGGTTCATCTCCGCATGGATGTTGCTCGGCGTGTACATCGCGTACTCGTCGTCGATCTATGCCAGCAACGCGAATTTCCTGGAGAGCCTGGCGATGTCGGCGCACGTGGCGATTGCATGGCCGGTGTTCGCGCTGCTCTTCTGGGCGCTCGCGATGCTGCTTGCATATCGCCGGATCTCGCTGTCCACCATGCTCATCTTCGCCCTCGAAGGTGTCGCGATCGTGCTCGTGCTGATCGTCGCCGTGGTGGTGCTGGTCAAGGGCGGATCGGGCGGTCATGCGGTGTCGGCCGCGCCCTTCACGCTCAACGGCCTGCCGGTCGCGACCCTCGGTCTCGGAGTGATCTTCGCGTTCACGGGATTCTCCGGCTTCGAGGTGTCGGCGACGCTCGGCGAGGAGACGTGGCGACCCCGGCGCGTGATCCCGGTGTCGATGATCGCCGCGCTGCTCGTCTCCGGCGGCATCTACGTGGTCATGTCGTGGGTGGAGACCATCGCGTACCCGAGCGCCACGGCACTTGCGAGTCAGTCGGTGCCGCTGGTCGACATCGCCGGCCGTTACGTAACCCCCGCGATGGGCACGATCATCAACGTTGCCGCTCTGATCAGCGGCATCGGCGCGCAGCTCGCCACGGTCAACGGTGCGAACCGTCTGCTCTACGCGCTGGCCCGCGACGGTTTCGGGCCGCGCTGGTTGTCGGCGGTGAACCGGCACGAGCGGTCACCGGTCGGCGCGCTCGCGGTTGTCGGTGTCGTGAGCCTCGTCGCAGTCGTGCCGTTCATGCTCAACGGGACGACGCCCATCGACGCGTTCTTCTACCTGGCCACGTACGGCGCCGACCTGATCATCATCGCGTACCTCCTCACATCGATCGCGGCCCTGGCGTGGTCGATACGGCGGAGGCAGACGGGCGTGGTGCGCGTCACCGGACTGGTGGCGGCGATCGTGGTCATGGCGTACATCATCAAGGGCACGGTGTCTCCGATCCCGGCGCCGCCCTTCGATCTCTGCATCTACGCCGCGGGGATCACCATCGCGGTGGGTATGACGCTGCTGCTGATTCCTCGATTGCGTGCGAACCTATCTCGCTCGACGCTCTTCGCCGCCGCTCCCGCAGACTGAGCCGGACGATGCCAGGCGCACCGACGACTCTCATGCCGCTCCGGGAGCGAATCGAGACTGCTGCGGTCGCGTATCGCAACCAGGAGTGCCTTCTCCTGCCCGACGCGACGCTGAGCTTCGGCGAGGTCGATCGGCTCGCGAACGCGACCGCCACCGCGCTACTCGGGCGTGGGGTGCGCGAGGGGAGTGTGGTCATGACGCTCTGTCACAACGGTGCGGCGCTGGTGGCCACGTGGTTCGCGTGCATGAAGATCGGAGCCGTCTTCGCGCCGCTCAACGCATCCCTGAGCGGCGATCCACTCGAGCACGTGATCTTCCGTGCAGGGGGGCAGGTGCTCGTCTGCGACGGGGTGCTCGCGGGTCTCGCGCGCACCGCGATGCGCGCCATCCCGAATCCACCGGTCACGCTCGTCACCGGCCGCCCGGTCCTGATACTCATTGGCCAAGGTCGCTCTCCTCACGCCTCACGGGGGAGAAAGGCGTGCCCGCGCGGACACGGAACAGTGCATTAAGGCCGAGCCTAANNCCCGCGGGTGCCGTCCGGGTTCGCGAGCTTCGACCAGGCCGTCGCCGCTGCGAGTACTGAGCCCCCGCCACCACCCGCGATCGATCCCGCCGCGCCGGCCAGGCTGATGTTCACCTCGGGGACGACCGGCGAGTCGAAGGGGGTCCTCTGGAGCCGAAACGCCGAGACGCTGCACGCCGTCTCCTACGGCGACGAGCTGGTGCGCATCGATCGCGGCGAGACCGTTTACACCTGCCTCCCGCTGTTCCACGTCACCGCCCAGGGCACGCTGCTCGGGACCATGCTCCGCGGTGGACGCACGGTGGTCGACCGGCGCTTTGAGCCCCTGCGCTTCTGGGCGCGGAACCGATCGGTCGGCGCGGTCTTCTTTCCTTACGTGGGAACCATCATCAGCACGCTCATGTCCCGCGCTCCGCGGGGCAACGACGCAGACAACCCGGTCACGCGAGCGATGGGAAGCGCGACCCCGGCCGGCCTCTGGGAGGCATTCGAACGCCGTTTCGGCGTGACCCTCGAGGACGTCTGGGGTCAAACCGAGACCGCGTCCTGCTGGACGCACGCGGGCCCCGAAGGCCCTGTGCCCGGCACCGTCGGCGTTCCCTGCGATCGCTTCGAGGCCCGGATCCTGGCCGCAAGCGGAGCGGAGGCGGCAACGGGACAGCCCGGCGAATTGTGCATCCGCCCCTTCGAACCGCACGTCATCTTCGAGGGGTACGCGGCGACCGGCATCAGCGCCTCGGACGTGACCGGCAACGGCTGGTACCGGACCGGCGACCTGCTGTCGCGGCGTGACGACGGCGTCCTCAGCTTTCACGGCCGCCTTCGCGAGACAATCCGGCGGCGTGGCGAGACGATCGCCCCGGTGGAGATCGAGGCGGTTGCGCTCCAGCATCCGGCGGTTCGCGAAGCTGCTGCGATCGGCGTGCCTGCCGATGACGGTGTCGAGGATGAGATCCTGCTGTGCGTGGTCCTCATCGAACCCTCGTCATTGACTCCCGCAGACCTGCACGCTCACCTGTCCGGCGAGCTGCCGAGGTTCATGCTCCCGCGCTTCATCCGGTTCGAGGACGAGCTGCCCAAGACGGCGACAACCCGCATCCGCCGGGCCGCGTTGCGCGAGGCTGGCCGAATCGGTGCCTGGGACTCCCGGGCGCGGCGCCACCATGGCTGAGTCCAGCGCACCCCGCGTGGTGGTCACCGGCATGGGCACCGTCTCGCCGGTCGGCAACAGCGTGTCCGAGAGCTGGGAGGCACTCAAGGCCGGTCGGAGTGGTACCGCCCCGATCACGCACTTCGATGCGTCGCGCCTCCCCGTCCGGATCGCCGGCGAGGTCAAGGGTTTTGACGCGGTCGCGATCTTCGGTAACAAGGAGGCGCGCCGGGGGACGCCGCACGTGCACTTCGCGATGGCGGCAGCGCGCGAGGCCGTGCAGCACTCCGGTCTCGACATCGCCGCCGCGTCGACCGACGTCGGCGTCCTGATCGCCTCGGGGATCGGTGGGCTGGAGGTGATCGAGAACACCACTCGCGTCCTCGATGCCGAGGGCGCGCGCCGGGTGTCGCCGTTTGCCGCGGCGATGGCGCTCGTCGACATGGCGCCGGGCATGGTCTCGATCGACCTCGGCGCCCGCGGGCCGAACATGGCCGTGGTCAGCGCCTGTGCCTCGGGGGCGGACGCGATCGGCCAGGCCGCCAACTGGATCCGCCAGGGCGATGCGGTGGCCGTGCTCGCCGGCGGCACCGAGGCGGGCATCACATCGACCGGCATCGCGATGTTCGCCGCCGCGCGCGCCCTGTCAACGCGGAACGACGATGCCGCGCATGCGTCGCGGCCGTTCGAGCGCGACCGCGATGGGTTCGTGGCCGCCGAGGGATCGGCGGTGCTCGTCCTCGAGGAGCGCGAGCATGCGCTTGCACGCGGCGCGACCATCTACGCGGAGCTGCTCGGCTACGCGGCCGCCGCGGATGCGTATCACATCACCGCGCCGGAACCCAGTGGTGATGGCGCGGTCCGCTGCGTGCGTCGCGCGCTCGAGCGCGCCGGCATGCGCCCCGAGGACATCGAGTACATCAACGCGCACGGCACCGGGACGCCGCTCAACGACCTCGCCGAGACCCGTGCGCTCAAGCAGGTGTTCGGCGAATTCGCGTATAAGGTGCCGATCTCGTCGACCAAGTCGATGACCGGGCACCTGCTGGGCGGCGCGGGCGGCCTGGNNCTTGATTACGTGCCGAACACCGGCCGTGCGGTGGGCGCGCGAGTCGCCATGACCACGTCGTTCGGTTTCGGAGGCCACAACGCGTGCCTGGTGTTCGCGGGAGGAGCGGACCCGGCGTGACCGGCGCCTTCGATCTCGCCGTCATCGGTGGAGGGACGGCGGGGCTGGTCGCGGCGCAGACCGCGGCACAGAAGCGTCGGCGGGTGCTCCTGGTCAG
>PKWB01000065.1 GCA_003131685.1 Candidatus Dormiibacterota bacterium | reverse complement strand
GATGTACCTGCTGATCCGGATCTGGGGCGGCGACGGCGCGCGCCGCGCCGCCGCATGGTTCGCCGGATTCCAGGCGGTGTCACTGGGACTGATCATCGCGACCACGGTCATCGTCGTTGTCGAAGCCGGCGCGCAGACGTCCGACATGGGCGCCAACCTGACCAGGCTGCCGGTGGTCGCTGAGACGGTTGGATTCTGGCTCAGCTTTGTCGCGTTCGCGATCGCGATGGCCGTCTTCCCTGTGCACACCTGGATGATCGAGGCGCAGAGCAAGGCAAGCGCCGGCGTTGCCACGATCCTTTCCGGGACGATGCTGCTGCTCGGCGCCTACGGGATGATGCGCATCAGCCTCATCGTCTTTCCGGGACCGGCGCACTACTACTCCTTCGTCATCACCGGGCTTGCCGTGGTGGGCGCGTTCTGGGGCAGCATCGGCGCGCTCCGCCAGGACGAGTTGCGCCGCTTCATCGGCTACATGAACGTCGCGCAGATGTCGCTCGTCCTGCTCGCCATCGGCGCGCAGACCTCGGTTGCGCTCGTCGGCGCCGTCCTGCTCCTCGCGGGGCAGGGATTCGCCTCTGCGATGCTGACGCTGGTCAGTGGCGCCGTTGAGGAGCGGACGAGGACGACGAGCATCCGGGCCATGGGTGGGTTGGTCACCCAGGCTCCGCGCCTCGCCGGCTTCTACCTGGTGGCGGCGGCCAGCGTCATCGGCATTCCGTTGCTCGCGGGGTTCACCGGCGACTTCATGGTGTTCGCCGGTTCGTTCCCCGAACATCGCATCGCCACGGTGCTGGTGATGGCCAGCGTCATCGTGACCACCGGTGGTCTGCTCTGGGTTGCGAATCGCGTCTTCTTCGGACCGGTGCGCGATCAGTTCGCGCGGGTGCGTGACGTGACGCTTCTCGACCTGACCGTCCTCTTCCCGCTGGTCGGCGCAGTTGTGCTCTTCGGCGTCCGGGCAGGGGCGGTCGTCCCGGTGATCGCCAACGGCGTCCTCGAGATCACCACCCGGATCAGCGGAGGCTGACGAGACCGGTGAATTCCACGCACGCGATGACGCTTGCGCTGCTTCCCGAAGCGATGCTCGTCGGCACGGCGCTGATCTCCGTCTTGATCGCGATGATCCGGCCCGGCCTCCGTCCGGACATCCATCGCTGGATCGCGTGCATCGGGCTCGTCGGGTCACTGGCCGCGTGCGCGCTCGTCCTGCTCGGCCTGCGTCACCTGCCGTCCGGCATCGCCGTCAGCGTGCTGAACGGCGGGTTGGTCATCGACAGCTTTGCGATGTTCATCGCGATCCTTGCATGCGTCACCGCACTCGGCACCTGCCTGATCAGCGATTCGGTGGTGCGGAGCATCCCGTCGCGGACGAGCGCCTTCTACGCGCTCGTCCTGGTCTCGACGGCGGCGGCTGAGGCGATCGCCGCGGAACGCGAGATCACCACGCTGTTGGTTGCGCTCGCCGCCCTGCTCATCTGCCTGGTTGCGCTGGGCGCGCTGGTGAAAACCAATCCACGCGGCGCGGTCTCGTCGTTCGAGCATCTCATCGAGGGCGGGGTCGGCCTCGCCGCGGTGCTCTACGGGCTCGTGTTGTTCTACGGGATCACCCGGAGCACCAACCTGTCGGCGGTCGCCGCATCGGCCGGTGCGGCCCCGGGCGCCGTCGCCCTCGGCGTGGCACTCGTGGTGGTCGGCCTCTGCGGCATGCTCGGCGTTTTCCCGTTGCGCCGCTGGGTGGGCCGGGTCGCCGCCAACGTCCCGGCCGGCGCGGCCGGGTTCATCATCGCCACCAGCGTGATCGGCGGTGGCGCAGCGCTGGCGCGCGTGACCGTCTCCGGCCTCGGCCCGCAGGTGGGTGTCTGGAGATGGCTCGTCCCAATCGTGGCCGCGATCGCGCTCGGCTACTCATCGCTGAGCTCGCTCCGGGAGACGACGGTCTCGCGACTCATCGGGCAGCTGGTCAGCGCCCAGGCCGCGATGCTGCTCCTCGGTCTCCTCGCGTTCACCAACGGGTCCCGCAGTCTCCCTGCCTACGGCATGACGGCATTCCTCGGCGGTCTGGGCATCACCGCAATCGCGACACTGGCCTCGTTCGGTGTGCTCGCCATGCTCCAGGCGGCGGGGATCAGCGACGGGATCGAGCACGTGCGTGGCCTGGCGCATCGCTCGGCCCCGGCAGCTGTGCTCCTCACCATCTCGGTGGGGACGCTTGCCGGGGTTCCGCCACTCGCCGGTTTCCTCTCCCGAGTGCTGCTCATCTCCAGTGCCGCGGACTCGCATTACGGCTGGCTCGCGGTGGTGGCCATCGCTGCGACCGCGCTGACCGTGATGGCGGCGGTGCGTCTTTTCGCGACCCTCTACGCGGATGCCGGTGACGAGGTGCCGTTCACGCTCGGCGCGACCCCACTTCTCTCGCGCATCGTCGCGGGTGTGGCGTGCGTCGCCGGTATTGTCCTGGTGGTGCTGATCCAGCCGCTGCTCGCGGTTGCGACAGCGGGAGCCGGAACACTGCGCTGACTGCGTCGGAGCGTGCCCCGGACGGCGCCACGCGCGACCTGCCCGCGGTTGTGCTCAGCATCCTCACCCGCACGGTGCGGACGCTCGGGCCGTTGCGTGCTCCAGCAGCGGCTGCGGTCGGAGCTGCGTGGTACACGCGCCTCAGCCGCGAGGGCCGCGTTCGCGCGGCGGCGAATCACCATCGCCTGCAGCCGCATCTCGACCATGCCGCGGGCGCCGCGCTGGCTCGCCGTTCGTACCAGGAGTACGTCCGCATGATCGTCGACTCGATGTGGGCGGACCCGCTGGAGTCGGCGCAGGTCCTGAAGCACTTTCGGGTCAGCGGGGCCGAGCATCTCAATGTCGGCGACCGCGGATCGATGGTGGTGCTCCCGCACTTCGGCAACTGGGACATGGCCGCGAGCGCGTCGCTCGGGCTCGGGCTGCACCTCAGCACGGTCATGGCGCCGGTGGTGTCGCCGGGGATCACCGAGATGGTGGCGCTCTCACGTCAGCGCAAGGGTCTCGAGATCTTCACGGTGCGTCAGTCGGCGCGGGGATTGTTCCGCGCGCTGAGGCAGGGGAGGACCGTCGCACTCATGCTCGACGTCCCCGAAGCGGGGCCCACCGTCGTGGTGCCGTTCTGCGGCGGTTCCGTCCGATGCAGCGCTGTCCCTGCACGGCTCGCCGCAGCCACGGGTGCGGCGATCCTCCCGGTGACCTGCCGGCGCGACCGGTGGGGATGGGTGCTCGAGATCCATGCGGCCGTCGACCTGTCAGGTGACGACGCCACGGTGATCGCGCGAATCGCGGCCTGCGTCGAGCCCGCGATTCGGGCGCACCCCGAACAGTGGTATCCGTTCCACCACGTGTATGTCGACCGGTGATGCGAGCGACCTGACGCGAGCCGCGCTCGAGGCGCTCGAGACTGCAGGCGGATCGGGGTCGGTCGCGGCGACCGCGTGGGCGCCGGGGCGCTGCACGCTGGTGGGCGAGCATGTCGACTACGCCGGCGGAAGGGTTCTCTGCGTTGCCGTCGATCTCGGGATCGCGGCCGCCGTGCGCCCGAGTGGAACGGCGCGATACCTGGTGGTCAGCGGCGGGGCGATCGTCACCCGGAATGACCCGGATCCGACGGGTGATGTGGGGGATCACGTGCTTGCGCCGGTGGTCGCGCTCCGGGCCTCCGGCATCTCCGTCCCGGCCCTCGAGGTGGGCATTGCGGCAACCCTTCCCGCCGGAGCCGGTCTTGCCTCGTCGGCTGCCCTCATGGTGGCCACCGCGACAGCGATCCTTCGCCTGCTCGGCGCCGGCATGACAGCGAGGGACCTGGCCGCGGTTGCCCTCTCGGCGGAACGCGACGTGCTCGGAATCCCCTGCGGCCCGCTTGATCAGCGCGCCGTCATCGACGCTCCGGATGGTGGTGCGCTGCTCCTCGACTGCGCGACCGGCGGCGAGGAGTCGCTGGCGTGGCCCTGGCCGGACGCGGTGCTCGTCGGCTGCGACACGGGAGTGCACCACGACGTCGGCGGCGCCGAATACCGGCACCGTCGCGAGGAGACCGAGTCAGGTCTCGCGGCGCTCGGCGTCACCAGCTGCCAGGAGTTGACCGATTCGGTCATCGAGTCGGCTCGGGTGGACCCGGACGTCAAGCGCCGCCTGCACCACGTCATGGCAGAGACCCGGCGCGCGGTCGAGGCCGCAGACGCCATGCGACGGGCCGACCTCGGCGCGCTCGGCCGCCTCATGTCGGCAAGCCACCGATCGCTTGGCGATCTGCATGAGGTGAGCACTCCGATGCTCGACGCGGTCGTCAGTGCCGCGGAGGACGTCCCCGGCTGCTTCGGAGCCCGAATGGTCGGCGCCGGGTTCGGCGGTACCGTCGTGGCGCTCGTGACCCGCGACCGCGCCGATGCCTGCCGGCGTGCGATGGCCGGCGCCTGCGGCGGGGTGACCTTCCAGCTCCGGCCCTCGCCTGGGGTGGCCGTGCTGGCGCCCGATGTGGTGCGGGGCTAGACTCGTCGCCGCATGGCTGGCAACACCGCTGCGGTCACGAGCTGCGCCGCCGGATATCTGATCGGGTCGGTGCCCTTTGGACTGATCGTCGGCAAGGCCGTCGGCGGCCTCGACGTCCGTGACTTCGGCAGCGGCAACATGGGAACCGCCAACGTGCTGCGCACCGTCGGCGCCAGGGCCGGCGCGATCACCTTTGCTCTCGACGTGGCCAAGGGGGCCGGGGCCGTCGCCATCGCACGCCGATCCGGGGCGGACCCGGCCGCACAGGCGGCTGCGGGGCTCGCCGCGTGCATCGGACATTCATGGCCGGTGTTCGCCCGGTTCCGAGGTGGGAAGGCGGTCGCCACGGCGTTCGGGGGGCTGTTGATGGTCTCGCCCGAGGCGGCGGCCTGGGCGACGGCCGGGGGCATCGGCGCTCTCGCCCTCAGCCGGACGATGTCGGTCGGATCGCTGACCGCCACGGTGACCGCGACGTTCGGGGCCGGCCTCGAAAGCACCAGACGTCACGACGCGGTGCCGTTCGTCTTCACCGCGCTGGTGTCGACCCTCGTGGTGGTCCGCCATGCCGCGAACATCCGGCGGATCGCTCGTGGCGAGGAGCCGCAGCTGTCGACCCGTCTGTTTGGCGGTCGTCACTGATTCATCGGCAGACGCCGGCCGGGTCGTCCGTATGATCGGGGGCATGAAGGGCGCTGCGAACCCGCACGTCCCGGTCGAGAGCGCGGTGCATCGAGTCAGCGCGGTCGCCCGGGCGCTGACCAGCACGACCGGCGGGGTCCCCGAGCTGCAGCGAGAGGTGGTCTGCACCGCGGCGTCGATCGCGGGTGAGGGAGCCGCGGCGGCGATCGCGCTGCGCGAGGGTGAGCGCCTCAGTGTCAGGGTGGTCGATCCGCACCTTGCGATGCCGGACATGTTCGAGGGGTGGGAGACGGCGCCGGATGTGATCGCGGGAAAACGCCTCAGGCGGGTGCTTCCCGGCCGCGGGTCGTTGCTGGTGCTGCCCATGTCGAACCTTGGCGAGCTCGTCGGGGCGCTCGCCGTGGCCTCGCCGTCGGACGCGGCGTCGGTCGACCCCGAGGTCGAGGGCGTTTTAGCCACTCTTGCCAGCAACGCAGCGATCGCCATGGAAAATGCGCGCCTCTACGAGTTGGAGAAGGAGTCGGTCCGCAGGCTGCGCGAGCTCGACACCATGAAGACCGACTTTCTCGCGACCGTGCAGCACGAGTTGCGCACGCCGCTGACGGCAATTCTTGGACTCAGCGACCTCATCGAGATGTGCTGGGCCGTCTGGGAGGACTCGCCGAAGCTCGACGCGCTCCGAGACATCCAGGTCGCCGCCAGGAACCTCGACGGCATCGTCGAGACCATCATCGATTTCTCGATCGGCGATGGAGAGCCACTGGCCCTCGCCCTTGCGCATGTGCCCCTGGAGGATGCCGCCCGCGCAGCGATCGCGGTGGTGGGGGAGCGGCACAAGGGCGGCCTGCCGGTGCCGGTCGAGGTCGAGGTGGCGCCCGGTGTGATGTTGCGCGCGGATCCCGATCGCCTCGGTCAGCTGCTCAGGGCGCTCTTCGACAATGCGGTGAAGTTCAGCGACGGCCACGGGCGCGTGGTCGTCCGGGCGGCGCCGAGCGGCGCCGGCACAGTCCTCGTCGAGGTCATCGATGAGGGGATCGGGATCCCGGCCGAGGACGTCCCGTGCATCTTCGAGCGGTTCTACCAGGTGGACAACTCCGCCACCCGCCGTTTCGGCGGCACCGGCATGGGGCTCGCCCTGGTGAAACGTGTGGTGGAAGCACATGGCGCCACGATCGACGTCGAGACGCGGGTGGGGTCCGGCACCCGCGTGTCGCTGCGCTGGCCGGAACCGCCCGGAGCTGGCGTGGATGTGCTCGACGACGACCCGGTGCCCTCGTCGCTGCCGGTACAATGAGGGAGGTCGCGCTAGGCGGGGCGTTAGCGGTGCCCTGTACCCGCAATCCGCTACAGCGGGGCTGAATTCCCCACCGAGGGGGCGCGTCATTGGGTCTGCTCCGGACGCGCCGGCGTTGACGACTGGGTCCCGCGCAGCTCGGGCCCGTGAACTCCGTCAGGTCCGGAAGGAAGCAGCGGTAAGCGGTCTCCCGGGGGTGCCGTGGGGACACCTGGTCTGAGCCGGTCGTACGGGTGAGCGCCGGTGGCGTGCCGACGACGTGGGGTGCGCGACTACCGTCGTTTTCCAGGGCAGGCCGCCTTCACCGGCGGTCCGCCGTCATTGCGACCATGCCGCCCGCAAGGGTGACCATCGTGGAGGAGTCGTGAGCCTCGCCCTCTACCGCCGCTATCGGCCTCAGCGCTTTGCCGACCTGGTCGGGCAGGAGGTCGTCGCGCGCACGCTGGTCAACGAGGTCCGCTCCGGGGAGCTCGCCCACGGATACCTGTTCACCGGGGTACGCGGCACCGGCAAGACGTCGACCGCCCGCATCCTCGCTCGCGCGGTGAACTGCGACGCGCCTGTCGACGGAGAGCCGGACAACGTCTGTCCGGCGTGCGTCGAGATCCTGAGCGGTGCCGCAGTCGACGTCCTCGAGATCGACGCGGCCAGCAACCGCGGCATCGATGAGATGCGCGACCTGCGCGACAAGGTGCGCTACCTGCCGGCGGTGCTCCGCCGCAAGGTCTACATCATCGATGAGGCGCACATGCTGACCACGGATGCGTGGAACGCCTTCCTCAAAACGCTCGNNCCGCGATCGAGCAGCTGCTCGCCGACGTGGCGGGCAAGGAGAACGAACAGGTCGACGCGGATGCGCTGACCCTACTGGCAACGTCTGCTCAGGGGAGTCTGCGAGATGCGCTCGTCCTGCTCGAGCAGGCACTCGGGGCGGGCGAGCGCCCGGTCACCGTTTCGGTGGCGAGACGTTCTCTGGGGCTCACCGACCCGTCGACCCTGCATGCGCTGGTCACGTCGCTGGCGGGCGCCGATGCGGCTGGCACGCTGCGCGCAGCGGCGGCGGCATTCGATGCGGGCGCTGATCCGCGCCAGCTCTTTCGCGACGTCGCGCGTCTGGCCCGCGCTGCCGAGCTGGTCGCGCTCGGGTATCCCGAAGGGGCGTCCGTCGGTGCTGATGAGGTCGCACTGGTCACCGACCTCGCGGCCATCGCGCCGGCGGGCTTGTGGCTTCGACTCCTCGAGCTGATGGCGGAGGCTGAGATGAACCTGCGCCAGTCGGTCGACGCACGCCTGCTCGTGGAGGTCTGCCTGCTGCGCGCCCTGCGCCCGCCGGCGGCAGACGGCGAGGCGGCCGTGGTGG
>PKWB01000024.1 GCA_003131685.1 Candidatus Dormiibacterota bacterium | reverse complement strand
TGAACGCATCGCACAGCCAGATGAAGCGTGCAGCTTTGTCGGCAGCGTCGATGTCGAGCGCACCGCCCTTGATCAGCGGCTGGTTGGCGACGATCCCGGCGGCCCGGCCGTTGAGACGCACCAGCGCCGTGACGATGTTGCGCGCGAAGGTCGGCTTGATCTCGAAGACGTTGCCGTCGTCGGCAAGGCGCTTGATCACGTTGCGCATGTCGTAGGCCGCGCGTGGGTTGGTGGGCACGATCTTTTCGATGTCGTCGATGCGCCGGTCGCGACGATCGGCCGTCTCACGTCGCGGCGCCTGCTCGCGGTTGTTCGACGGCATGAAGGACAGGAAGTCGCGAACCGCGGCGATGCACGCCGCGTCGTCGGCGACCTCGAGATCCCCCACGCCGCTGACGTAGCAGTGCACCTGGCTCCCGCCCATGTCGTGATCGGTGGTCTCCTCGCCGGTCGCGGCCCTGACCAGCCGGGCACCGCCGAGCGACATGCTGCTGGTGTCCTTGACCATGGGGACGAAGTCGGCCAGCCCCGGAATGTAAGCGGTGCCCGCCGCGCAGGAGCCGAGCATCGCCGCCACCTGCGGGACGACGCCGCTCATCTGCACCTGCTCGAAGAAAAGCGCCCCGCTGCCCGCGAATGTGCTCCCTGCCGCCTCCTGGATGCGCGCGCCCGCTGAGTCGAGGAGCCAGATCATCGGCAGGCGGTTGAGCATCGCTTTCCTGCGCAGGCGGGCGACCTTCTGCTCGCCGATCATCCCCATCGACCCGGCCATCACCGTGAAGTCATAGGCGGCGCAGTAGACGCGGCGGCCGTCGACGAGTCCCTCGCCCGTGATCACGCCGTCCGCAGGCGTCCGGTCCGGTTCGGTGGCCGCGCCGGTCATCGAATGTTGATGGGCGAGCAGGCCGAACTCGATGAACGTGCCCGCGTCGAAGAGCAGATCGATCCGCTCTCGCGCGGTCAGCTTGTGCCGGGCGTGCTGCTGGGCGACCCGCTCCTCGCCACCCATGGCGAGAGAGTGCGCACGGCGGTCGCCGAGCGCTGCGGTGAGCTCGTCGAGGCTCGGTGTCTCCGAGCCGCTGCTCATCGCGGTACGAAGGTCAGGCAGCGACGCCGATGATCCGGCCGTCAATCCAGCCGGTCCACCCGTTCGAGCAGATCACTCGCGCCCAAGCGCCGCGAACTTCGGCGACCTGGATGGGCAACCCGGGCGCGAGGTTGGCAACCACCGGTCCCGAAGGGTCCGGGGCGCCCCACGCGCGCAATCCCTGGGGTGGAACGGAGTGACTCGGGGCCCATCCGCCGGCGGCCTGCTGCGGCGCGGGCTGCGCCTGGACCGGCTGGGCCTGGTAAGGCTGCTGCATCGGTTGCGTGTACGCCGGCTGCGCCTGGACCGGCTGCGGCGTGAAGCTGGGAGTCGGCAGCGGCTGTCCGACCGGGATTCCGGACGGGATCGAGCTCGGCTGCGGTATCGACGGGGACGGCGAGGGCTGGAACGTCGATGCGGCAACCGCCGGCGTCGGCGTCACCGGGGTGCCGACATACGGCGTGGAATCCCGCTCGGCATCCGCATCGACAGCATCGGATGCGACACCGGCGGCTTCCTGATCGACCGCGGACGCGGTTTCGACACCACCGATCGCGTCGAGCAGCGTGCTGGTCCGAGCGAGCTCGGCAACTGCCTGCACGAAGGTGTGCTTGCTCAACCCGTCGAGGTAGACATACGTCTGCGCGACCACCGTGGTGTCGGCGCCGGAGTGCTCCACCGACGCGGTGACCGAACCAGGCCGCGACGCGATCAACTGATTGGCGGCATCGACGTTGTCGCCCGTCAGGGTGACGCTTCGCCGGATGGTCACGCGGTCGGCGCCGTCGGCCTTGAGCACGATCAGGTCGACCGGTGCGGTGCTCAGGGTTCCTGCCTTCAGCCCGAACGAGAAGTCGGTGCCGGGCTCGAATCGGTCGGATGCAATCTCCAGGTCGTCATCGGACGAGCACCAGGTGGTGATGCTCTGCTTGACCTCATCAGGTGTCATGGGTTTGATCTCCTCTCCGCGTCCTCGAAGGCTGCGGCGACTATACGGGGTTCACGATGTGCCGGCCGGACGCGCCGCCGCCTCGCTCAACGCGAGCAAGCTGTCCAGCACGTCACCGATCTTATTGAGCGCGAGGGAGAGATGGCCCTCCTCGGGGAGGAGATGCACCTCTGCTCCGGGGATGTGGGCAGCGAGCCAGGCGCCGTGTGGCATCGGCACCATGCGGTCCTCGCCTCCCTGCCAGACGGCCACGGGAGTCTCGATCGACCCCACGTCGAACCCCCACGGGCTGGCGAACGCGATGTCGTCGTCTCGCCACCCCGCGATGCCGGTTGAGACGGCGCGACGGAGCACGCCCGCCATGTACTCGGCGTACCCGCCGGTGAGGGCCGCCTTGTCGACATCGCTGACCAGGCCTCCCAGCGACGCCGCGACGTCATCCGGTCGCATGTCGTGGATCGCAGCGGCCTCGCGCTCGAGGTAGGCCTCGAGGGCCTCCTGACCTTTCAAGGCTGCGCCGAACTCCTCGAGGTTTTCCGGGCCCATGCCACCGAGCCAGTCGAGTGCCTCGGCCCCCCACGGGGCGACCCCGGCGAGTGACGCGGTGGCGAGGACGCGGTCCGGAAGCAACGCGGCACACGCAAGCGCATGCGGACCGCCGCCGGATTGACCGGCGCAGAAGAACGAGCCGACCTTCAGCGCATCCAGGACCGCCTGCACGTCGGTGGCCACGTCACCGACCCCGCGGCCGTGCATGGCCGACGACGCGGCGTACCCAGGGCGAGAGAACGTGACCAGTCGCAACCCGCGCTTGGCGAGTTGCGCCACCAGCGGCGGGTAGGCAGCCGCTGCCGAGGGCGTCCCACTGTGAAAAAGGAAGCAACGGCCGTCCTCCGGTCCGGCGGACACCACCTCGAGCTGCCGCCCATCGGTGGCCTGGACCATCTGCGTGCGTGCTTCGGAACTCATCGCCTCATGGTACCGAGCCGTCCGAGCACGTGACGACGGTGACGGGTTTCAGGGTTCGAGGTCGTATGCGGTGGCGTGCGAAGGCTGATACAGACCGATTTCCCCGCCTCCAGGGATGCGCAGGCGGGTGAGGCGCCCGAAACGAGCGGTGCTGATCGGCTCGGAGAACTCAGCTCCTTTCGCAGTGAGCTCCTCGACGGTGCGATCGATGTCGTCGCACATGAGGAACAGCTCGTGATGGCCGGCCGGGGAGTCCTCGCCGGCAGGATGGACACCGAGCTCGGCCGGGGGCAGCTTGAAGATGAGCCATCCGCCGTGGATGTCAACGTTCGGCATGCCGAGCACATCACGAAAGAAGGCCCGCGCCCGGTCAGGCTCGCCGGCATACAGCACCGCGTGTGCGGCCGTGATCATCGCGCTCAAGTGTCGCAGCACTGCGTCGAGCCGCGTCGAAACCGCTGTCGAAATCGAAATCGATCGAACTGTGACGGCCTGATAACACCCCGGGCATTCCCGCCGTCAGCCGATAGGCTCCCGAAGGTGAGCCGATCTCAACGGCCTGCTCGGCTGATCATCGCCTTCGCGGCGGCGCTGCTGCTCGCGTACGCCGTCGTCTGGTCGCAGGTGAGCAGCATCGACGTCGGCCGGAGTGACTTCACCGCCTTTTACGTCGGCGGGACGCTGCTTCGTGAGGGACATACTGGGGACCTCTACAACGAGGCCGTTCAGCAGCCGCTCCACAGCGCGTTGATCGCGCCCGACCGCGAGGGGAACCTGCCATTCGTCAATACGCCGGTCGCGGCCGCGGTGGTGCTGCCTGCGACGTTCCTGCCGCTCCCGGTCGCCTACCGTCTCTGGGGGATTCTCGAGCTCGCGGTCCTTCTCCTCGCCATCGTCCTCGCGATTCGGTCGGTGGAGTGGCCATCCGGGACCCCGCGGGTCTGGAAGGTTGCCGCGGGAGCCGCCGCGCTTGCATCGATGGGCACGTGGACGACGCTGATCCAGGCCCAGTGGACCCCGATCCTGGCGCTCGGGATCGTGCTCGCCTACCGGGCGTGGAAGGGCGGCCACCAGGCCACAGGGGCGGCGCTGCTGGTGGTGTCGGCGGGGATCGCAAAGCCGCACCTGGCGCTCGGGCTGCTCGCGTTTCTGCTCGGCTGGCGCCGGCGCCGGATCATTCTCGGCGCAATCGCCGGAGCGGGCGGATTGGCGCTGGCCTCGCTCGCGCTGGTCGGTCCGTCAGGCATCGACGGCTTCGTCAAGATCCTCGCCGGGTCCACGACGCGGTGGGTGCTGGCGAACATGCTGAGCTTCATCGGTGTGGTGGGTTCCCTCTTCGGCAGTGGGGTCGCCGCCCATCTGATCAGCCTGGTCGCGACCCTTCTCGCGTGCGCAGCCGCAGTGTGGCTGGGGGCACTGGTCCGCAGCAATCCAGGCCGCCTCGACACCGCGCTGGTGGGCGCCGCGGTCCTGTCCCTGGTCGCGTCGCCTCACGCGTACTCGGATGACCTGGTGATGCTCGCGCCGGTCATGGTCATCGGCGTTGCAGCCGCGGCCCGGCTCATGAGACCCAACGCGCTCCTGACGCTGAGCTCCCCGGTGAGCCTGGCATTCTGCGCCTGGGGATTGCTCACCCTCGCGGCCTTCGCGGACTTCGCCGATGCAGCGAAGTTTCCGCCAGGGCAGCTCGCCGGCTGGGCGCTGGTCGCCGCCGCCGTTCTCGCCTGCATGGCGTCGTGGCGATCGCACCGGCCGGCCGGCGCTACAACGCTGCGGGTCGCACCGCTTGCCGGTGCTCAGACCCGTACGTAGGACAAAGAACGCACGTGCGTGCCGGTTGTGCTTGCACAATTTAGTCCCATGGCGGACAGGGACATCACCACGCTGCGCGCATCAGCGGCGACGCTCGCACAGTTGCGCAACATGCTCATCGAGGTTGTTGCGAACGGCGGCTCGGTGAGCTTCATGCACCCGCTTACCACGAACGAGCGTCCGGAACCATGAATGCCGCGATCATCGGGTTCGGACTGGGATTCTTCGTTGCGTTGCAACTCGGTCCGATGTCCCTCTTCCTGATCAGGTCGACGCTGCGGAGTGGGTGGCGAGTGGGGGTGGCAATCGGTGCAGGGATCGCGACCGTCGATGGCTTGTACGCCGCAGCCGGAGCCGGGGGTGCGGCCCAGCTGTTGACCATTCACCCGCTGCGCCTGGCTCTCGGGCTTGCCGGCGCGGTCGTGCTCGTCTGGCTCGGGGCACGGACCCTCTACAGCGCATTCCGCGTACGCGTCGGTGGAGAAACACCTTCGGAGATTGCCGGCCCACGCCGTGCGTTTCTCACCGCCGTCGGTGGGACCGCATCCAACCCGTCGACCATCGTGTCGTGGGCGGCAATCTTCGCTGCGGCGAGCACCGCAGGGCTTGTGCACACAACTGTCTCCGCGATTCTCCTCGTGGCGGGCGTCGCCATCGGGAGCCTGACCTGGGTCACGACGCTCGCAACCGGTGTCGCATTTGCGGGTCGATCGATGAGCCCGCGTTCGATTCGACTGACCGACGGCATCGCCGGCGCAGGCTTGATCGGCTTTGGTGGCGTCCTCGCGTACACGACATTGGTGGCCCCGGCAGGAATCGAACCTGCGCGCACGGTTTAGGAAACCGCCGCTCTATCCGCTGAGCTACGGGGCCTGACCTTTAATGCTATCTGGTCGCTGTCATGGCCAACTGCGAGAAGGTCGCGTGAGGTTTTTCAAGAGAATCGTCTGGGGCGCACCGATGATGGCGATTGCGCTGCTCGCTTCGTGCGGATCACCGGCGAATCCCACGTCCGCTGCGACCAGCACCTCGACGCCGGTGCCGACATTCACGGCGACCGAGACTCCCTCGGCGGCACCCGCGTCCACCGCAGCGGCGAGCGGCGATGAACTCAGGGGGGTGGCCACAACGGTGTATCCGGCATGCACGCCGGCCAACTGCGCCGGAGATGCGATGTTCACGACCTGCGACGCCAGCTCGTCCGGGCCCGACGTTTTCGCCCCGTGCCCGTTGACCGCGAGACTTGTCACCCAGTTGAAGAGCGAGGTTGACGGCGTTGCGAGTGCACCCGACCCACTCGGAGGGGGTCAGGATCCCGAATGGACAACCGAGTCAGTGACCACGATGCCGTCATCGGCCGGCGGCATCGCCCACGTGGTGCTGGGATTCGGCGCTGGAACCGCGATGGAGAGGTACGACCTCGTGGTGATCGTCCACGTCAGCCAGCTGCTGGTCGACGACATCGATTGCACGGGCACCGATCCGACTGCAGGTGACGTGTACGCCGACGGCTGGGTCGCTCGGTCCGTCTGCACCGCGCACTGACGTGTCGGTGCACTGCATCGGAGAGAAACCGTCGGGAAGGGGAGATTCGAACTCCCGACCTCACGGTCCCGAACCGTGCACTCTAACCTGGCTGAGCTACTTCCCGGCGCCGGCCCGGATGATACCACCCGCTTCAGCGGGCTCAGAGACCACCCTGCACGGACCTGCCTCGAATCGCATACTGCGGTAATCGCGCGGTGCCACCGCGCCCAGGAGTCCAGGCATGGGTCGGATCACCATCGACATGACCATCAACGCTTCCGCGGCCACGGTATTCGCATACGTAGACGACTACCGCAACACCACCAAGTACATGAAGGACCTGGTGAAGTGGCAACCCACCGGCAAGGTCACACATGGCAAGGGCGCACAGTTCGCCGTCGGGATGAAGGCTGGTCCGACGACGCTGACGTCCGTCGTCGACATCACAACATGGACAGAGAACACAGCCATCGGCTGGCACTCCAACGAAGGGTTCAAACAGAACGGTCTCTGGGCCTTCAGACCGAAGGGTGAGAAGACCCAGGTGACCTTCGACATGGAGTACGAATTCGGTGGCGGGATTGCCGGCAAGCTCCTGGGTCGGGCCGCCGAGCCGATCGTGCGCGTCAACCTGCAGCGATCCGTCGAGACACTCAAGCTCAACACCGAGAAGGTCGCGGGCCCCAGGCCGGCGGCGAAACCGGCCACCAAAGCCAGCACAAAATCTGCAACAAAGACCCCCGGGACGGCTGCAAGAAGCACCACAAAACCTGCAACAAAGCCGGCAGCACAAACCAGATCCAGGGCAAAGAACTCGTCAAGAAACCCTTAGAATGAAAGCGTTCCCGGCACAGCGAGCCGGATGAGGAGCGAGAGCATGACGAGCGATAAGACCAGTTCCAACGGACACGAGCCCCACACCGGCGGCGTGCGGGTCAAGCGCGGCCTGGCAGAGATGCTCAAGGGCGGCGTCATCATGGACGTGGTCACACCCGAGCAGGCGAAGATCGCCGAGGACGCCGGTGCGGTCGCAGTCATGGCGCTGGAGCGCGTCCCTTCGGACATACGTCGTGACGGCGGTGTCGCGCGCATGAGCGACGTGGGCCTCATCAAGGAAATCATCGCGGCGGTGACCATCCCGGTCATGGCAAAAGCCCGCATCGGTCACTTCGTCGAAGCTCAGGTGCTCCAATCGCTCGGGGTTGACTACATCGACGAGTCCGAGGTGCTGACCCCCGCGGACGAGGAACATCACATCGACAAGTGGCAGTTCGACGTGCCCTTTGTGTGTGGAGCGCGCGACCTCGGCGAGGCACTCCGGCGCATCGGCGAAGGGGCCGCAATGATCCGTACCAAGGGCGAGGCCGGCACCGGCAACGTCGTCGAGGCGGTCCGCCACATGCGCGCAGTGCAGGGCGGTATCCGCCGTATCGCATCGATGCGGCCGGAGGAGCTCATGGCCGAGGCGAAACATCTCGGCGCACCCTTCGACCTCGTCCAGGAAATTCACAGGACGGGGAAGCTTCCGGTTGTCAACTTCTCCGCCGGTGGTATCGCGACTCCCGCCGACGCGGCGCTCATGATGCAACTCGGCTGTGAGGGCAACTTCGTCGGGAGCGGCATCTTCAAGAGCACCGATCCCGAGGCATATGCCAAGGCGATCGTCGCCGCGACGACGTATTTCGACAAGCCCGAGGTCATCGCTGAAGTGAGCGCAGGTCTGGGCAAGGCCATGCCGGGGCTCGACGTCGCCTCGATGCTGGCCGGGGAGCTGCTCGCAACCCGCGGTTGGTGAGGCAGACGCCGCCCGGCCGGCGGCGTACACTAGAGGTGTGCGAATGACGCGAAGCCTGCCCCGCCAGGGACGGAGCGTTCGCGTCCGCTGAGAGGGAGTTGACCATCCTCCGGGTAGGCGTCCTCGCCCTCCAGGGCGACGTCCAGGAGCACCTGCTGGCGGTCCGCGGCTGCGGCGCGGAGGCGTCAACGGTACGCACCCCTGATGAGCTCGAGCGTGTCGACGCGCTGATCCTCCCGGGCGGTGAGTCCACGACGATGAGCCGCCTCCTCCAGGTGTTCGACCTTGAGATGCCGCTCCGCGACCGCCTCGCCGGTGGCATGCCGACCCTCTCGACGTGCGCCGGTCTCATCCTGTTGAGTCGCGAGGTACTCGATGGTCGACCAGATCAGATCGCGCTGGGAATTCTTGACGTCAGCGTCCGACGCAACGGCTACGGACGTCAGGTGGAGTCGTTCGAGGCGGACATCGCGATCGCACCGCTCGGGGTGGCGCCATTCCGCGCGGTGTTCATCCGGGCGCCGCTCATCGAGGAGGCCGGCCCCGATGCCGAGGTTATCGCCAGTTTCGGCGATAACCCGGTGGCCGTTGCCCAGGGCCCGCACATCGGTCTCTGCTTCCATCCGGAGATGACCGACGATTTGCGCGTGCACCAGTTGTTCCTGGAGCGCGCGGCGGCCGCTCTCGAGGTCAGCGCGGCGTGATCATCCGCTCGGCATCGTTTCGCGACCTCGCGCGCATCGAGCAGCTGTACCGGGAAGCCACCGAGGACGAACGACACGGGGCACAGATGACCCTCGACAGCCCGGTCCCGCAGGCGACGTTGCTGCGCCTCTGGCAGGCATTGACGAAATCGCTGTCGTCGCTGGTGCCGATCACCGATGTCTCGGAGGAGATGCTCGTCGCCGAGGACAGCAAGGAGGGAGTGGTCGGATTCGTACAGGTCCAGTCCCTGTCAGTGCGCCCGCGGTCGTGGCAGATCCTCAACCTCTGCACGTCGACGACCGCGCACGGCCATTTCGCGCGCGCGGAACTGCTCGATGGCGTGCGCAATCGCGGGCTCGAGCACGGCGTGCAGCGCGTGCACGTGCGCCTGCCGCTTGACCATCCACTCCTGCCGGTCTTCCTCGAGCACGGCTACACGCAGTTCGCGACCGAGCAGATCCTCTATCGCGACCAGGCGGCGGCGCACCCCGAACCGTCGGTCAATTCCGCCCTCATCCGCCCCGCGCGCCGGGATGACATCGGGGCCATCTACCTCCTGTACCTCCGCACGACCCCGTCGCAGGTCGCGGCGGTCGAGGGTCCCTCGCTCAAGACCTGGCAGGCCGGCTATGCGCAGGGGCTGATCGCCGGGATGGGTCGCGACAACGTCCGTCACCTGGTCGTCGAGCGTCCCGGCATCGTTGCCTGGGCGGCCATCCGGCCGCCGACAGCAGCGCAGCCGGCGAGCCTCAGCATGATGGTCGAGGGCCACGACCCGGCACTGCGTGATGCCATCATCGACGCCGTGCTTGCGGAGCTGCCCTCGGGACCCGCCTCATGCGTGCTCCGCCACTACGACTCCGAGCTGATCCGCGCGCTCCAGCTGCGCGGATTCGCTGTCTACGGCACCCAATTGCTGCTCATCAGCGAGCTCGGTGAAAAGGTGCGCATCAATGCGCCGTCGCGACGCAAGAAGCCCGTGCTGGTCCAGGCCGGGATCGCACGCAGCGTCCCGTCAGCTTCGCCTTCCGTACCGCTCCGCGTCCTGTCCACGACCACAACGAGGAGACCGAGATCGTCGCCCAGATGATGCCCTACGGATCCTCATGGGAAGAGGAGCTCAACCTCCTCTTCGCAGCCCTCCCGCCCCGCATCGCGTCTGCCGCTCGACGTCTCTCCCAGGGACGAGGCGATCTCCTCGAGGTCGTGCTCGACCTCGGCCGCGAGCCTGAAGCACGGTTCACCGACGGTGAGGCGTTCCTCGACTCCGCAAATGTCGGGAACGCGGAGATCGACTACGTGACCGAGCACGTCGGTCTCTTTGGTGACGACAACCGCGCCGGGATCGAACGCACGCTGCACCGGATCAGCGCAATCCGCAACCGCAAGGGCACCATCGTCGGGCTCACGTGCCGGGTCGGCCGCGCGGTCACGGGGACCATCGACATCATCAAGGACATGGTCATCAGCGGGCAGTCGATCCTGCTGCTCGGCCCTCCCGGTATCGGCAAGACAACCATGCTGCGCGAATGCGCGCGTGTGCTCAGTGACGAGTGCGCCAAGCGCGTGGTCATTGTCGACACGTCGAATGAGATCGCCGGCGACGGTGACATCCCACACCCTGGCATCGGCCGCTCTCGCCGGATGCAGGTGCGCACCCCGGCGCTCCAGCACGCGGTGATGATCGAGGCTGTCGAGAACCATATGCCGCAATGCATCGTCATCGACGAGATCGGCACCGAGCTGGAAGCTGTCGCAGCGAGAACCATCGCCGAGCGCGGCGTGCAACTCGTCGGCACCGCACACGGCTCCAACATCGATTCGCTGCTGGTCAACCCGACGCTCAACGACTTGCTCGGCGGGATCCAGACGGTGACGCTGTCGGACGAGGAGGCTCGGCGCCGCGGTACGCAGAAGTCCGTGCTTGAGCGCAAATCGCCGCCGACGTTCGATGTCCTCATCGAGATCCAGGAACGTGATCGAGTCGTCGTGCACGCACCGCTGGCTGAAACCGTCGACGAGGCGTTGCGCGGGAGGGTCCGGCCGCCTCAGCTGCGCACTCGCGACGAGGCGGGCGCCATCGTCAGCCGCGTGGACACGAGCGCTGCCGCGACCCGGCCGTCGCCCTTCGAGCCCGCTCCGTTCCAGGGCGGCGCACGTGGTGCCAGGCGGACACGCGAGCGCCGGCGGCGGTTCGACGTCGACGAGTACATCGCCGGTCAGCAGCGACGCGAGCGCGAATGGGAGCCGCCCGCGCCGGCGGTCCGTCCAGGCCCGCCGCTCTCGATCTTTCCCTACGGCGTCTCACGCAACTACCTGGAGCAGTCGCTGCGCGAGATGCGCCTTCCCGTCCGGATCCAGCACCACGTCGACGACGCCGACCTCGTGCTCACCCTGAAGAACTACTACCGGCGCCACGACTCTCCGGTACGCGCCGCCGAGTCGTCCGGCATCCCGATCCATGTGCTACGCAGCAACACGGTCGCGCAGATCAAAGGAGCGCTCGCGCGCGTCTACGGAGTTGAGGCACCTCCGGAAACGCCCGATGACACCGAGCCGGCGATGCAGGATGTCCTCGAGGGAATCGAGCAGATGCAACGAACCGGTAACGACGTCGAGCTCACACCGCAGAACGCATACGTGCGCAGGCTTCAGCATCAGCTCGTCGAAGAGCACGCGCTCACCGCACGCAGCACCGGTGACGAACCCAACCGCCGACTCGTCATACTGCGACCCTCGGAATGAGCCGTTCGGGCGAGGGGCCCGACGGCGGGGGAGTGATGATCGATATGGGCGCATGGCGTGGCTTCTTCATCTCGTTCGAAGGGCTTGACGGTGCCGGCAAGAGCACGCAGGTCGCGTCCCTGGCGGGCGCGCTGCGCCAGCAGGGCCATGACGTCGTCACGGTGCGACCGGACGAGACGCATCTCGGCGAGATCCTGCACAGCTTCGTGCTCCAGCACCAGCGGGGTCCGGCGCTCGAAGCCTGGGCCGAGGCGCTGCTGTTCACCGCCGAGCGCGTGCAGCTGCTGCATGAGACCATCCTGCCCGCGCTGCGCCGTGGGGCAGTCGTGATCGCCGACCGCTATGCGGATTCGACGATCGCCTACCAGGGCGGGGGACGAGGGATACCCACTGAGGATCTGCTCCGCCTGCACGCCGCCGCATGCGGCGACGTCTGGCCCGACCTGACGCTCTACCTGGCGATACCCGCCACGACGGCGGCACAGCGCCAGCGTGCCCAGCAGCTGCCGCTCGATCGCTTCGAGGTCGCACCGGAGACGTTCCACGCCGCCGTCGAAGCCGCGTTCGAGCACCTGGCCGCGCAGCACCCCCGCCGGTTCGTGCGCATCGATGCGACGCGTCCGGCGATCATCGTCTCGCGTGACATAGAAAAGGTGATCGTGCAGCGGCTCCCCGCGCCGGCACCGACGTCACCGCCGATACGGCAGAGCGGAGGCTTCGAGCCGAGTTCCTACGGAAGCGCTCCGGTCGGCTGATCCGCGGACAACTTGACGGGGTTGTCGAAGCTCGGTGAGAGCAGGTAGGACGCACCCTCGCCGAACGAGGGCGACACGACGAGACGGTCGTCGTTGAGCCACTGCATCGGCGTGTAGCCCTGCACGGTTGCGACGACCGCATTGCTGCCGAGGTCGACCACCGTGGTGATGTAATGCCCGCTGCCGAACGTGCCGAGATAGGCTCCGTACGCGAGATACTGACCATCGTCAGAGACCCGGATGGCCCCGAAAGCGGTGGCACTCGAGGGTTGCATGACGACTGTCCGCGTCCCCGGAGGGAGTTCCACGGTCACGCTCCTGTCCGTCGGCAACCCGTGACAGATCACATTTGGCGATGATGAGTCGATGGCGCTGTCGTCGGAGGGGGAACAGTCGCCGGTGACGGGCGTCAACACACGCGATGACGGATCGACCGTTGCCGCAGCGAAGTGGGAAT
>PKWB01000059.1:6405-7168 GCA_003131685.1 Candidatus Dormiibacterota bacterium | reverse complement strand
CCAGGCCGAATCTGCGACCAGCATCTCCACGGCTGCCTCGCTGTGGCACCAGGCCGACCAGAAGGTTATGGCCGACGCCGCCTTCATCCCCTTCCAGACCCAGTTGACCCCACTCTTCAGGTCAACCCACGTGCACAACGCCATCTTCCAGCCCTTCAGCGAAGGCTACGACTACACCCAGATCTGGCTCTCGTCATAGGCATCGACGAGTAGGAACGACTCCCAAGATGCCCGCCGCATATGCGGCGGGCATCTTCATTTACTACCATCAGGGCGCAGATGACGCTGCTCGCTGTTGACAACCTGACCGTTTCCTTTCCCACCGCGGATGGGACGGTCCAGGCTGTCCGCGGACTGTCGTTCTCGGTCGATACCGGCAAGACCCTCGGAGTTGTCGGCGAATCGGGCTCAGGGAAGAGCGTGAGCGCGCTCACGATGCTCGGCCTCAACCCCGGCGCCGACATCAGTGGCTCCGCACTCTTCAACGGCAAGGAACTGCTGACGATGAGCCAGCAGGACTTGCGCAAGATCCGCGGGGCTGACATCGCGATGATCTTCCAGGATCCCCTCTCGAGCCTCCACCCTCACTTCCGGGTCGGCTGGCAGATCGCCGAGGCGATCCGCTCGCACACCCATGTCAGCAAGCAGGATGCCCGGAGCCAGGCCGTGGAACTCCTTCGGCTGGTGAACATCCCGCAGCCGGAACGCCGCGTCGACGCCTACCCCCACGAGATGTCGGGAGGCATGCGCCAGCGCGTGATGA
>PKWB01000059.1:0-6346 GCA_003131685.1 Candidatus Dormiibacterota bacterium | reverse complement strand
AGGTGCTCGTGATGTACGCCGGACGGGCGGCCGAGCGTGCCGACGCGCGGACCACGTTCTTCTCGCCGCACCATCCCTACACCCGCGGCCTGCTCGGGTCGGTCCCCTCGGCGACCGGGGTCATCGGGACGCGGCTGACGCCGATCATCGGCTCGCCACCAAGCCTGATCAGCGTCCCCACCGGCTGCGGCTTCCATCCACGCTGCCCGTTCGCCATGGAGATGTGTATCGANNCGACGAGCAACCGGACCTGGTTCCGATTCCCGCCGGACCGAGCCACACGTCGGCGTGCTGGCTGCCCCCTGAGATGACGGGTGTTGGCATCGCCATGGATACCGCTCGCCAGCGCTACGCGAGCACGCACCGCGGCACACGATCGGCGAAGCTCCCGGGCGTCATCGCCGCCGTCGAAGGAGCCGCGGTCTATGCCTGATCCATCCGAAGACGGGGACGTCCTGGTTCGCGCCGAGGGCATCGTCAAGCACTTCCCCATCAAGGAAGGCATCTTCTTCAAGCACCAGGTGGGCAGCGTGCAGGCCGTTGACGGGGTCAGTCTCGAGGTGCGGCGCGGGGAGACGCTCGGGCTCGTGGGGGAAACCGGGTGCGGAAAGTCGACCCTGGCGCGAAGCATCATGCGGCTCTTCCCGCTGACCGCGGGGCGGCTCACCTTCGACGGAGCCGATCTGAGCACCCTGTCCAGGTCGCAGATGCGTCCCTACCGCCGCGGGATGCAGATGATCTTCCAGGATCCGTACGGATCGCTTAACTCTCGGCGCCGAGTGGGATCGATCATCGGCGACCCCCTGGCCATCCACAAGCTGGCAAGCGGTGCGGAGCGCAGGAGGCGCGTGCAAGGGCTCATGGAGGTTGTCGGGCTCAACCCGGAGCACTACAACCGCTTCCCCGCCGAGTTCTCGGGGGGACAGCGCCAGCGCNNTCCGGCGGTCAGCGCCAGCGCATCGGCGTCGCCCGGGCCCTTGCGCTGCATCCAAAGCTGATCGTCGCCGATGAGCCCGTCTCAGCCCTGGACGTCTCCATCCAGGCACAGATCATCAACCTGCTCGAGGACCTCCAGAGCGAATTCGGACTCACCTACCTCTTCATCGCCCATGACCTTGCCGTGGTGCAGCACGTCAGCGATCGCGTCGCGGTGATGTACCTGGGGAAGATCGTCGAGGTGGCGGAGGTCAAGGACCTGTACAACACACCACGTCACCCATACACCAACGCGCTGCTGTCTGCGTCTGTGGTGGCCGATCCCGACAAGGCGCGAACGCGAGACCGGATCATCCTCAGCGGAGACGTCCCCTCACCCATCAACCCGCCCTCCGGCTGCCGCTTCCATACGCGGTGTCCCAAGGCGCAACCGATTTGCTCAACAGAGGAGCCCCTGCTGAAGCGTGGGGCGCAGGACCCGTCGGGTCACTTGGCCGCGTGCCATTTCCCCGTCGCCGATGGCGAGAAGCTCGCCAGTGAGAAGGCAACGATTCTGCATACCGTCGAGGGTTTTCTAGCGGAGGCACCCACATGAGCCTGTCCACGGTTGAGACCAAGGCCGGCGCGACTCCGGGAGAGGAACCGGCGGTCAAGGGGATTCAGGGGCGGACGCCGCTGCAACTCGTGGTCGCGCGCCTGCGCACCGACCGGGTGGCGATCATCTCCATCGTGGTGATCGTGCTCATCATCGCCCTCGCGATCGGCGCGCCGCTCATCGCCGCCATCACCGGACACGGACCGACGGATACCAATGTCGACAACGGCACCGACGCCAACGGTCAACCGCTGCCGCCGGGGAGTGCTGGGTATCTGCTGGGTACCGACAACCTGGGCCGCGATATTCTGGTACGCATCGCCTACGGCGCGCGGGTTTCGCTCCTCGTGGGTGTCCTTGCAACCGCGATCGCAACCATTGTCGGAGTGGTGGTCGGGCTGTTTGCCGGGTACTACGGCGGGTGGCTCGACAGCATCCTCGCCCGCATCATGGACGTCGTGCTGTCGTTTCCCTACGTGCTCTTCGCCATCGTCCTGGTCTCGGTGTTCGGCTCGAGCCTGCCGCTGACCATTCTGGTCATCGCGTTCTTCTCCTTCGCTGCCATCGGCAGGATCGTGCGCGGGCAGGCACTGTCCCAACGAGAGAAGGAATACGTGGAGGCCGCGCATTCGCTGGGTGCGGGCAATCTCCGAATCATGTTCGTGGATATCCTGCCCAACCTGGTGGCGCCGGTCATCGTGCTCGCCACGCTGCTCATCCCCACCGCCATCATCTTCGAGGCAACGCTCTCCTTCCTCGGCCTCGGCATCGCGCTGCCCACGCCGTCGTGGGGGAACATGCTCTCGGACGCGGAGGGCGTTGGATTTCAGGCGTGGTGGTTCTACATCTTCCCGATGGTGTTCCTGCTCCTCACCACGCTCGCCTTCAACCTCCTCGGCGATGCGGTGCGTGACGCCCTGGATCCCCGAACGGAGCGCATCTTCGCGGGGCGAAGGAAGAAGAAGCCCGCATGACCCGCTTCCTGATCCGTCGCATCGTCCTCGGCATCATCACGCTGTGGGTCATCATCACGCTCGTCTTCATCCTGTACTACGCGCGGCCGGGCGTCGACCCGGCGCGCGAGCTTGCGGGGCGGGCGGTGACGCCCCAGCTGCTCGCCAACCTCAACAAGGAATACGGGTTCAACCTGCCGGTCATCGTGCAGTACTGGAACTACCTGAAACGGCTGGTGCCGTGGCCGGGCGCGTTCAACCTGGGCATCTCCAACAACAACCGCCTGCCGGTGACGACCATCATCGCTCAGGCGGTGCCCATCGACATCTCGCTCGCGGTCGGCTCGGCCATCATCTGGATGATCCTCGGTATCAGTGTCGGCGTCCTCGCGGCGCGCCGGCCACGCAGCATCTGGGACCGCGGCGCGACCGTGTTCGTGCTCACGGGGGTGTCGATGCCGACGTTCATCCTCGGCCTGCTGCTCCTCTACGTCTTTTACTATCTCCTGACCATCCACGGGATTGCGATCTTCCCCAAACCGGGGAGTTGGACTCCGTTCACCCAAAACCCGTTGGAGTGGGCGCACGACCTCATATTGCCGTGGATCACGCTTGCCCTGATCACCGCCGCAACCTACTCGAGGCTGACTCGAAGTTCACTCCTCGAGACGCTCGGTGAGGACTACATCAGGACGGCGCGTGCCAAGGGGCTGAGTGAGCGACGCGTTGTCTATCGCCACGCGCTGCGCAGCTCGCTGACTCCCATCGTCACCCAGTTCGGCATCGACCTGGCAACCGTCCTTGGCGGAGCGATCATCACCGAGACGATCTTCGGCTTACCGGGTCTCGGACTTGCGGTGGTCCAGGCGATTGAGGTGCAGAATCTTCCCGTCGTCATTGGGATCGTTCTTGTCGCCTCCTTCTTCGTCGTGGCGGCGAACATCGTTGTCGACGCCCTGTACGCGGTCCTCGATCCACGAGTGCGGGTGAGCTAGAACGGAGGTAACGACGGGCATCGAGGCTGAGGACGCGAGCTTCGTCGGTGCCCGCGGCCTGAGGATCCATGTGCGGACATGGCTTCCCGGCCGTGCGCCGACCGGTGTTATGGTCATCGCCCACGGGTTCGCAGAGCACGGCGGCAGGTACGCGGCGGTGGCCGCCCGGTTGACTGCTGCGGGCATCGCCGTCCGTGCACCCGACCACCGCGGACACGGCCTCAGCGAGGGCAGGCGCACCGGCATCGTCCGTTTCGACGACTACGTCGATGACCTGACCACGGTCATCGCGCAGGTACGAGCGCGCTGGCGATCGCTGCGGGTCGTCCTGCTGGGGCACAGCATGGGCGGCCTCATCGCTCTCGACCTCGCGGTGCGCCAGGCGGTTCCGCTCGACGGTCTGGTCCTCTCGGCGCCCGCGGCGTGTCCTCGCGAGGTCTCGAGATTCACCCTCGCGGTCGGGCGCGCGCTGTCACGGGTGGCGCCGAACACCGGCGTTCTGCGTCTGCCGCTCAACCGCATCAGTCGCGATCCTGCGGTCGTCGACGCGTACAACAACGATCCGCTCGTGTTCCGCACGCCGATCCGCGCACGCCTGGGCGCCGAGATGCTCGATGCCATGGATCGCGTCGACGCCGGGCTGCCGGAGCTTCGAGTCCCGCTGCTGGTCATGCAGGGAACGTCGGACAGGCTTGTGGATCCCGGCTGCGGCCCGCACGTCTACGATCGCGCAGGGTCGGGCGACAAGACGCTGAAGATGTACGACGGTCTCTGGCACGAGATATTCAACGAACCGGAACGCGACCATGTGCTGGGCGATCTGACCGGCTGGTTGGAATCGCATCTCCTCTGACGCTACTCGAGACCCGTGGACTAGAGTTGGCCGGCGATGCGCGAAGTGTGGGCTGTCAAACCCGGCTCCAAGGTCGATGTCTCGAGCATCGACCCGGCGGACACCCGGGCGCTCAAAGGAGGTCGCAGCGCAGCGGTCGCATCACTGGAAAGCGACCGGCAGGCGCTCGCCGAATGGCAAACCCGCCTCTGGGCGGAGAACCGCCGCGCGCTGTTGCTGATTCTCCAGGGCACCGACGCGTCCGGAAAGGACGGGACCGTTGCCCACGTGTTCAGCGGAGTCAATCCGCAGGGGACGAGTGTCACCGCGTTCAAGCCACCGACCGCGGAAGAGCTCGCGCATGATTTCCTCTGGCGTGTGCACGCGTCGGTACCGCACGCCGGGCAGATCGGCATCTTCAACCGCTCTCAGTACGAGGACGTCCTGGTTGCGCGCGTGCGCAAGCTCGTCCCGAAGCCGGTCTGGAAGAAGCGCTACGACGACATCACCGCGTTCGAGCAGCTGCTGACCCAAGGCGGAACGACCATCATCAAATGCTGCCTGCTCATCTCCAAGGATGAGCAGCGCCGGCGATTCGAGGAACGACTCAGGGATCCCCAGAAACGCTGGAAGTTCCAGCGCGGCGACCTCGAGGATCGCGCGCTGTGGAAGGAATATCAGGCTGCCTATTCGGAGGCGATCGCGCGCACCTCGAGCAGGGACGCGCCGTGGTATATCGTCCCCGCGGATCACAAGTGGTTTCGCAACTGGGTGGTGAGCCGGCTGCTCATCGAGACCCTCACCGAGATGGACCCGAAGTATCCCGAGCCACCCGACCTTGCGGGGATCACGATCACCTGATCGCCGGTCAGACGGATCGTTCGGTGATCCAGATCATCGCGTTGCCCGTCTGGAGCGGGAGATCGGCGGAATCCGGCACCACGCGATCGAGCCGGAATCCCAGTGTTCGTGCGACGCCCGCACTGGCGATGTTGCGCTCGGCGCAATGGATCTCAACGCTCCGGATGCCGGGGAGCGCCAGCGCCGTGTTGGTGAGCAGGCGCGCGGATTCGGTGGCGATGCCACGACGATGATGTGCGCTGTGCACCCAGTAGCCGACTTCCAGCGCTCCCGGTCCGATGCGCGGCATCAGGCTGCAGCCACCGACGTACTCGCCAGTCTCGCGCAACGTGATCGCATAGTTGGCGGCCGCGCTGCCGCCGAATTGCGCGACCGCGGGTCCAAGAAAGCTCATCACCGACTGGTCGCTTGGCGGTGACTGCGCCCAGGGCATCCACTCTCGAAGGCCATCGAGGCTCGCCGCGATGGCGGCCTTAACGGCGGCGCTGTCGGTGAGCCGGTAGCGACGCAAGGTGACCTTCTCGCCGCGCACCTCGTCTGGAGGATGCAAGTCTTGCGGAGGAAGAGTGTCCATGAGGACTCATTCTCTCGTCCCCGACTCGAGTGGCGACCCCGATCGGATTTGAACCGACGATCTCCACCTTGACAGGGTGGCGTGTTAGACCAGGCTACACCACGGGGCCGCGAAGCACCCGATGATAGCAACCGGGCTCAGGGCGGACGGACCGGAGTACGGTGCCGTCATGCCCCGCAGGCCCATGCGCCCCAACGAGATTTCCTCAGGGGGTGTGGTGGTGCGGCGGTCTCCCGGCGGCTACGAGGTCTGCCTGGTCAACGACGGGCGCTACTGGGGTTTTCCGAAGGGCCACATCGAACCCGGTGAGACACCCGAGGTGGCGGCCATGCGCGAGATCTCCGAAGAGACCGGCATTGCTCTCGCGTCGCTGGTCCTCCGTGCCTCGCTCCCGCCCGTCGAGTACGTCTATCGCAAGCCCAAAGGTGGCCCGCTGGTCTTCAAGCGCGTTCACCACTTCATCGTCGAAGCACCACCAGACGCCGAGTTGCGCCCGGATCCGGCCGAGATCGCTGAGGCCGCATGGTTCGGATTCGACGATGCGAAGGGGCGGCTGAGCTTCAAGAGCAGCGTGTCGGTGCTCGAGGCCGCAAGGCATGT
>PKWB01000115.1 GCA_003131685.1 Candidatus Dormiibacterota bacterium | reverse complement strand
CGGGGCGAGAGGGTCGGCCCGTGTCGCGAGCAACCGAACCTGGGCACGGAAGGTCTCGCGTGCCTCGCCGTCGAGCGGGGCGAGCAGATCGTCCTCCGCTGCCCGGAGCCGGTCATTGAGGGTTGCGAGGAGCTCGGTGCCGAGTTGCGTGGCGACGACTCGGCGAGCTCGCCGGTCGGTGGGGTCGGGCCGACGCTCGATCAGCTTGGCCGCCTCGAGATCGTCGAGGAGGTAGGTCATGACCGTTCGATCGACCCCGAGGTGCTGGGCCAGGGCAAGCTGGCTGCTAACCGTGCCCTGAGCCGCGACGGCAAGGATCTGATACCCCCGAGGACCGCCGGGAAGGTCGGCGACCGCGGTGTGCGCGGCCGTGGCGTACGCCCGCAGGACCACGCCCAAGCCCCATCCGAGGTCGCCTGCCAACGCGCCGACGCAGCTGGGTGCGTCCCCAACTTCGTCACGGCGACCATGGGTTTCATCCACCGTCCCATCATAAGCGGATGAAGTGCTGTTTGGAAGATCCTCTGCTATGCTGATGATCTGCTGTTCATATAGTGGCCGCGAGGGATCGCCAGCGATCCACGCGGTTATAGGAGGTTGCTCATGGGCGTTTGGCAGTTGGATCCGAGCCATACTCAAGTCGAGTTCGCCGTCAAACATCTCGGGATGATGACGGTGCGAGGCTACTTCGCAGACGTGCGGGCCTCGGGCGACATCAACGTGCAACATCCCGAGGACTCGTCGGTTGAGGTGGTCATCCAGACTGCGAGCGTTCGAACAAACAACGACCGCCGCGACGACCATCTGCGCACCTCGGAGCTCCTCGACGTTGAGAACCACCCGACCATGGCTTTCAAGAGCACCAAGGTCGAGGCGGTAGCCGCGGACCGCTACTCCATGACCGGCGACCTCACCATCAAGGGCACCACCCGACCGGTGACGATGGCGGTGGTGAACTACGGCGAGTTGACCGACCCGAGATTGGGTCATCGAATTGGCTACGGGGCCGAGACGCGGATTCAGCGCAAGGACTTCGGTCTGAACGTCGACACGGTGATGGACGGCCGGATGGTCCTTGGCAGCGAGATCCAAATCACTATCGAGGGCGAGCTGATTGAGACCGCGGACGAACCGGCTGGAGCGAAACGCTAGCGCCCGCAGGGCTGCGACCCCGAGTCTTCTGTTGCGCCACGGCCGACCCAGCTGCCTACGTCGTCGACGTCGGGCGCTCCACGACCACGCGTGGCCCGACGTCATTCGCCGGACCCACCAAATGGCTCGAAGAACAACTCGAGCTGGATGTTATCGGGGTCCCGTAGCACGAGGACGGCGGCGCCCGGAATGGAGGTGGCTTGGGCGACTAACGAGTGGACCACTGAGAAGGCCGCTAGTCGCGCCGCACAAGCGTCGAATGCCGCCCGGTCGGCGACTGCGAACGACATGTGGTACGTGGGATCGTCCACGGGTCGCTGGATCCCCTCAGCACCGTTGTCGGAGGGGGCTCAGCGCTTCCTTCCGACATCTGTCATCGTCCCCGGAACGCTTTCAGCGAATCCAGAGGCGGCGCGAGTGACTCCGCAAGCTGTGGACTTCCAGATGCGCAGGCGCACCGGGCATCCGGATTTCCTCGACCTCCCGTGGGACCTTCCCCTGGAGACGTGGCGGCACGATCGCCTGGTGGACGTCCCGCGAGGGATCTCGCGGCACGTGGTCCGGTTCGTGCGCTACGGCGATGCGATCTACGCGCTGAAGGAATTGCCGCATCGACTCGCCGAGCGTGAATACCGGCTGCTCGCCGAGCTGGATCGACTCTTCATCCCGGTCGTCGAGGTTGCAGCGCTGGTCACCGGCCGTCAGGTCGGCTCCCCACGGTCGCCGGACAGTGTCGAGCTCGAAGCCGTGCTGATCACACGCCATCTCGACTTCTCGCTGCCGTATCGCCGCGTGCTCGGCGCGACCGGAAGCGACTCGGCGCTCGGTGATCGCCTCCTCGATGGCCTCGTGAACCTGCTGGTGCGCCTCCATGTCGCCGGCTTCTTCTGGGGTGATTGCTCGCTGTCGAACACGCTCTTCCGTCGCGACGCGGGAGCGCTCGGCGCGTACGTGGTCGACACCGAAACCGGGGAGCTTCACCCCCAGCTCAGCGACGGTCAGCGCCTGCAGGACGTGATGGTCGCTGAGGAGAACATCTTCGGTGAGCTGCTCGACGTCACCGCTGAGGGGCTCGTCCATCACATGGACCCGGCGCTGGCCGCCGAGGAACTGCGCCGGCGGTACGACGGGCTCTGGTCGGAGCTCGTCCGAGAGGTCGCCTTTGCCCCCGACCAGCGGTATCTCATCGAGGAGCGGTTGCAGCGGCTCAACGGGCTCGGCTTCGACGTCGAGGAGGTCGAGGTCAGTGCCCAGGGCGGTGAATACCATCTCCGCCTCCAGCCACGCGTCGTCGAACCGGGGCACCACGTGCGCACGCTCCAGGCGCTGACCGGGCTCGAGGTCCAGGAGAACCAGGCACGCCGGCTTCTCGGGGACATCGCCCGTTACCGGACCGAGCTCGAGACCACGACGGGCGGCCCGGTCTCGGAGCGATATGCGGCGCGACGCTGGCTCATTGATGTCTTCGAGCCCACGATCTCCGCGGTGCCGGCCGAGCTCCGCGGCAGGCTCGAACCCGCGGAACTCTTCCATCAGGTCCTCGACCATCGCTGGTACCTGTCGGAAGCAGCGGGTCACGACGTCGGGCTGAACGAGGCCGTCAAGTCCTTCATCAGCACCGTCCTGCCGCGGGCCACGGCTGCGGGGCTCGACGAGCTCGCGCTCGAGGACCGTTGAGCGCCCTCGGGCGGTGACCCCGGCCCCCACCGTTTTTGGCGAACGCGACCCTCGGGGCTCTACGCTGCGCGCGGTGGCTGTACCCGAGCTCCTGGCGCCCGACGCCTCGCCGCGACTTCGCGTGGCGTGGTTCGGGCACTTCCAGGGGCGCCACGGAAACGGCTTGGCCGCATACAGCCGGCAGACGGTTGCGGCGATGCGCTCGCGGGGGATCGACGTGCTGTTCGTCGCGCACCGCGAAGGGGGCGTCGAAGCTCCCGATCAGGATGTGGCGTTGCGCGCGGTGCGCTTGAAGACGGTGACGGTGTCCTTGCCGGGCTCGCTGGAGCGCATCGACGCTGCGCTGACGCGGTTTCAGCCAGACGTCGTCCACGTGTCGGTGAGCTTCTCGCTGCTCGACGGCGCGGTTGCCAGCCTCGCGAAGCACCGCAACATTCCAGCGATCGCGACAGTCCATCTCCCCTATGGGGCGCTCCACTCCGCTCGGGCGCGGGTTCTCCGGGAGGTGTATCGATTTCAGGCCTGGCGCCTGGCTCATTTCGATGCGATCGTCGCGCTGAGTGAGGGACAGCGCGCGCTGCTCATCGAATCGGGGTTGGACCCGGAACGCATCGTCGTGATCCCCAATGCCGTCGACACCGAACGGTTCAGCCCTGGGCGCTCGAGCCTGCGCGCCTCGCTGAAGGCCCGGTTCGTCGTCGTCTACATGGGACGGCTCGATGCGGAGAAGCGCGTGCCCCACCTGGCTCGGTCGTTCCTGGGCCAGGGCTGGGGAAATGATCATGTGCTCCTGATCGCCGGCGGTGGCACGCAACGACGTCAACTGCAGCGGCTGGTCGCGGAGCAACCGCAGATACGTCTGCTCGGTGTCATCTCGGGTGTGGACGAGCGAGTGGATCTGCTCCGCGCGGCCGACGTGTTCGTCCTTCCCTCGACGGCCGAGGGACTCTCGCTGGCATTGCTCGAAGCGATGAGCGTTGGGCGGGCGGTGATCGCCACCGATGCAGGAGAAGACGGTGCGGTGGTTGGGGACGCGGGTGTCGTCATCCCCGTCTCACCCCTTGAGCCGGCGCTCGGGGACGCGTTGCGCCAGCTCCACGACGACAGCGCTCTGCGCCGTAGCCTCGCGCAGCGTGCCCGTGCGCGAGCGCTCGAATCCTTCAGCCTGAGCACCAACGTCGACGGTCTCGAGCAGCTCTACCTGGATCTGCGCGGTGCGGCGGCCGACGTGGCATCGCCCCCGCCCGCCTGACGCGGCCGCCCTGCCCCATCCCCGACTGAGGCGGACGTCTCGGTTTCCGGGACGTCTGGCGCCAGGAGCACGCCGAGCGCCTCGACGACGCGGCGGAGCTCGGGGAGCTTCCCGTCGCCCGTGTCACCGGACATCGCGCGCTGCCAGGCCGCGAGGAAGCACCCGCCGACGACCAGCATCGCAACCGCGTCGCAGTCGACATCCGCTCTGACCACACCGCGCGTCACCATCGCCCGGAGGTAGTCCGCCAGTAACTGGACCCCGCGGTGCGGACCCAGGTCGCCCTCGACGAGCCGCTCCGCAAATGCTCTTCGCAAGCTCGCGTCCGCCTGGATGGTCGCGATCACCGGCATCGCGTGGTTGAAGAACTGTTCGAGCGCCGCGGTGATCACGCCAAGCGTCTCGGCCGGCGGCTGATCGAGGGCACCGGTCACTGCTGCAGGGTCGAGCGCCTTCAGCGGCCCCAGACCGGCCATGACCGCCGCCTGCAAGAGGCCGACCTTGTCGCCGAAGTGGTAGAACACGCTCGCCTCAGACGTGTGTGCCCGCTTCGCGACCGCGCGTGTCGTGAGTTGATCGAGCCCATCGCCCGAGATGATCTCGAGCGCGGAGGCGAGGATGGCCGCCCGTACTCCGGTTGACGGGCGTCCCCGCGGCCGTCTGGTGGCGCCGGCGGACTCAGTCATGCATGCGGCTCCTCATCGCTCCTTGACTTTCCCGAGTATATGGTCAGATAATACCGCATTGCTGAGCGAATGCACAGGAATCAAGGAGGACGAAGTCATGGCTCGAAAGTGGTGGGTACTGGCGGCGGTCTGCGCAGGGGTGATGATGTTGCTGCTTGACGTCACGATTGTGAACGTCGCGCTGCCGTCCATCGAGCGTGATTTCTCGGCCACCCTGGCCGACCTGCAGTGGGTGATCAGCGGCTATGCGCTCGCGCTCGCCGCCTTCATGCTCACCGCCGGATCCCTCGCCGATCGGTATGGGCGGCGGCGGCTCTTCGGCACGGGGCTCGTGCTGTTCACCGTCGCGTCGACGTTGTGCGGGCTCTCGACAGGCCCGATCTTCCTCGTGGTGGCACGGGCAGTGCAGGGAGTCGGCGGGGCAATCATGTTCGCCACGTCGCTGGCACTGCTCGCGGACGCGTTTCGAGGCAAGGATCGTGCGGTCGCCTTCGGTGTCTTCGGTGCCGTCACAGGAGCCGCGGTGGCGGTCGGGCCGGTTCTCGGCGGTCTGATCACGAGCGGACTTTCCTGGCGCTGGATCTTCTTCGTCAACATCCCGGTCGGTGCCGTCGCGCTGCTGATCACCGTCCTTCGCGTCCCGGAGTCGAAGGACGCGCACGCGGCACCGCTTGATATCGCCGGCTTCGTCAGTTTCAGCGCGGCCTTGGTGGCGCTTGTGTTCGGGCTGATCCGCAGCACCGACGTGGGTTGGGGATCCGCGCAGGTGGTCGGGTCGCTGATTGCCGGTGGCCTGCTGCTCGCGCTCTTCGGCGTCATCGAATACCGAGCGTCCAGGCCGATGTTCGACCTGTCGCTGCTGAAGGTGCCCACGTTTGTGGGTGGCCTGCTGGCGGCGTTCGGCATCTCCGCGTCGCTCTTCTCCCTGTTGACGTATCTCATCATCTACATGCAGAACATCCTCGGCTTCTCGGCGGTGGGCGCCGGCCTGCGGTTCCTGCCGCTCACCGGCGCGATCTTCGTGACCGCCGGAATCGCCGGGCGGTTGAGCGGTCACGCTCCGCGGCGCGTCCTCATCGGCGCGGGTTTCGTGTTGATCGCCGTCGGTCTCTTCGCGATGCGCGGAGTCACGGTCACGTCGAGCTGGACACACCTGGTGGTCGGCATGGTTCTCGCAGGCGTCGGCGCCGGCCTGGTCAACGTGCCCCTGGTATCGACTGCGGTGGGGGTCGTCCATCCGTCGCGGGCCGGCATGGCGTCGGGCATCAACAACACCCTGCGCCAGACGGGCATCGCGGCGGGCGTCGCCGTCCTGGGCACAATTTTCGCGACCCAGATCCGCTCGAGCGTGACCGCTCACCTCAGTGCCACGCCGCTTGCAGCTCATGCGGCCGCCTTCGCGCACGCAATCAGCACCGGGGGCGCGGTGCAGGCGGTCAGCACTGCACCGGCGGCGCTGCGCGCAACGCTCGCCGCCGCAGCGCAGCAGTCGTTTGTCGACGGGCTCAACCTCATCCTGTTGATCGGCGCGGTCGCAGCGGGGGTTGCGGCGCTGACCTCGGTGGTGCTCATCCGCGAACGTGATTTCGTCAGCGCGGAGGATGTGGGGGAGAGGTTGCTGCACGCGGCTGCGTGACGTTCCGTCTCAAGCCCAAAACCGCTGAGCCAGGGCGGCATCATCAGACTCAAGAAGAGGGAAGTACATGGAATTGACGATCATCGCCGCAACCGGTGGCGTGGGCCGCCTCATGCTCGATCAGGCCGTCGCTGCCGGCCATCATGTCACTGCGGTGGCGCGTCATCCGGAGCGTCTCGACAAGGACGTTCGCACCGTTCGCGTGGACTTCGACGATCCAGACCTGGACGTGCTGCGAAGCGCGGTGCAGAGCGCCGATGCCGTGCTGTCCGGTCTCGGTCCGCGGCGTGTTTCCGAATCGGGCATCGCGTCGCGCGGGACGCAGGCAATTGTGGGTGCCATGCAGGCGGCGGGTGCCCGGCGAATCATCGCGATCAGTGCAGCGCCGGTTGCAACCACGCCGTCGGCCGGGCGTCCCAACCCGCCGAAGCACGATCCCGGCGAAGGGTTCTTCACCCGGAACCTGGCCACACCGCTGATCAAGGTTGTCCTTCGCAAGGTGTACACGGATCTCGCGCTGATGGAGGACGTCCTCCGCGTGAGTGGGCTCGACTGGACCGCAGTGCGTCCCCCGCGCCTGACCAACAAGCCACGCACCGGCGTCTACCGGACCGCATATGGCGAGAACCTGAAGGGTGGTCTGACCATCGCTCGAGCCGATGTGGCGGACGCCATGCTGCGCGCGGTGCCCGATACGAAGTCGTACGGGACCACCTTGGGCGTCGCGTACTAAGTCGGCACACGGCGGCCGCGGGGAGCTCGCGCTCGAAGCGGCGTCGTGGGTCACGATGCCGCATCGGGATCCCCGCATGGGGGACCGCCGCGTAGCCTGGATTCATGTCCGGCCGTCCCTCGATCTCCCGAATCGCCAGCATCGTGGCTGTCACCGTGTGCCTGGCGGCCGTCATTCCGCTGGTGAGCATCGAGGCGTCCCTGCTCATTGCGCCCCCGCAAAACGTCGAGGCTGCGGGTCAGTCGCTTGCACTGAGCGCAGGACCCTCGGCATCGACCTCGGGCCCGGGGACGCTCGAGCTCTTCGGCCAGTCGATCCCCACCACGCAGCAATTCTCCGGCCCCATCAGGCCACGGCTGCTCTGGGCGGAGGTCACACACTACGACGAGTTGCTGCTCGCGCTGCGACAGCCAGAGCACCTCGGCCGGGACCTTCGCAACGGCTGGAGCGCGTACTTCATTCGCGAGCTGCTCATCACCGTGACCATCGCCGCCGTCCTGGCGGCACTGGGCCTCGCGCTATTGCGCCGGCGATGGCAGCTGATTCTCGCGGGACTCGCGCTCTCCGCAGTCGTGGCCGGTGCTGTCGACGCACTGGCGATCAACAGCGCCGCCCAGGGACTGCAGCAGCTCTCCCAGGTGCGCACGCTCGATCAGCTCGTGGGTCGCGCGCCGCTGGCGGTCGATCCGCCGAGTCACCGGGCCCCGAGCCCCACCGCCAGCACCGTCGTCATCGGCGACTCGACCGCAGCCGGAGCGGGCAATCCCCCGGTCGCGCACGCCACTGCTGAGGACACCGCATGCCGGCGCAGCCTGGACAGCTACGCGGCTGACATCGCCGCGGTGAACAACAGCAGGGTGGTCAACCTCGCCTGCACCAATGCGTCGATCGAGCAGGGGCTGTTCGGACCCGAGGCGATCAATGGCACGGTGGTGCCGTCACAGCTCGCGCGTCTCGAGACGATGCACGGGGTCAAGACAGTGATCGTGAGCATCGGCGCGAACGAGATGCATTGGACGCAGCTGATGGAACTGTGCCTGGTCGCACCGCAATGCGACGACACGGCGTCCGCCGCATGGTTCTCCCAGGCGCTCGACAGCTTCACCATCGATTACTACGACCTCCTGCAGCGATTGGCGGCGCTGCCCGGGTTGCCGCGGGTCATCGTCAACGAGTATTACGATCCGCTCCCATGGCAGCCGGTCTGCGTGGGCGAGCCGTCGGTCACGGCCGCCAAGTCGGCGGTGCTCACGAGCCGGCTGGGCACCTTCAACACCGTGCTCGCCGACGGCGCCGCGAGCTTTGGGTTCGACGCCGTCGCACCCAGCTTCGCCGGCCACGAGCTCTGCACGCAGCAATCGTTCGTGCAGGGCCTCAACGATGGCGCCCCGCTGCATCCCAACGCGGCGGGAGAGATCGCCATCGCGCTGGCCGACGAGGAGGCGCTGCTGAACCCGGCACCGCCCCGACCGACCGGTGCCGCGACGCCAACTCCCTCGTAGGGGCCTCACCCGTATCGTGCTCCCGGATGAGTGAGCGCGAGCGTCCGGCGAGGGCGGTCACCGTGGCGGGGTTCGCCGTCTTTCTCCTGCTCGGCGTCGTGATCGCATCGTATGGGCCCTCGATCCCGCACATCACGCAGCGATTCCACGTGACCGTGAGCATCGCCGGGCTCATCGTCACCGCGAACTTTCTCGGCGAGGTCATCGGCCTGATGGCGCTCGGCCTGACCCACGCCCGATGGAAGCTCGGCCGGCGGCTCACCGCCGGAACCGTTGTCTTTGGCGCCGGACTGCTCGCCGCAGCGGCGGCGCCGACATGGCCGCTGGTCCTCCTCGCCGTGTTCGTGCTCGGGATCGGGGCCGGAGGTCTCGTGGTCCTTGTCAATCTCTTCTACGCAACCAGGTATGGACGCCGGAGCCCCGCGATGCTCGGATTGGTCAACACGGCGTATGGGGTTGGCACCTTCTTGGGCCCGGCGCTGGTGGCTCTGACGCGCGGCTTTTCAATCGTCTTCGCCGTCGTCGGCGCGGCCGTGCTCGTCTGCGTCGTGTTCCTGCGACGGGCCGTGGACGAGGAGATGACTCCGGACGTTGCGCCGCCGGCGCTCAGCGCCCGCACCCTGGGCCTCGTCGCCACCTTCGCGTTGATGCTCTTTGTCTACGAGGGACTGGAGGCCGGCGTCGGGACCTGGGAGGCCACCGATCTCATCAGCCTCGGGTGGACGGCGCAGTTTGCCGCTGGAGCGACGTCGGTGTACTGGGGGGCGTTCACCATCGGTCGGGTGCTCACCGCGCCACTTGCTGTGCAGTTGTCGCCGCAGCGCATTCTGGTGCCCGCGTTCATCATCGGCGCGCTGCTGCTGCTTGGCATTCGCGCCGGCGTGGCGCCCCCGCTGATGTTTGCGCTCGTCGGTCTCTGCGCGGCACCCGTCTTCCCTGTCGTGGTGTCGTGGATGACCAGGGTGATCCCCAACGCGACCACCCTGGTGACCTACGCGATCCTTGGTGCCGTGATTGGAAGTGCGATTGTGCCCGCGGCGCTCGGAGGATTGATCGGGCTCGCCGGCGCGGTCGAACTGCCCCTCGGCGTGGCGGTGTGCGCGATCGCGTCGCTGGGCATGGTTGGGGTCGTCTCGCTCCGGCTGCGGAGCTGAGCTCAGGGCTCGGGGGCGGTGATCGCGATGGCGATCCAGGTGATGGTCGTCCCCTTCTGGAGCGCGCTCAGTGCCTGAAACCCGGCGGTCACCTGACCGAAGATGTCGTAGTTGCGCGCGACGCTGCTGCCGTCACCTCGGCTGATGAAGAACTGACTGCCGATCCGCGCCGGGTCCGGCCCGTACATCGCGACAGCGCCGAAGAGGTAGTCACCGACCACACGGTCGGACGCAACGCTGTATCCGGGGCCGCCGGCGCCGGTGGCGGTGGGGTCGCCCGCGAGTGCAACCGGCGCTGACACCGCACAGGCGGGTCCGCTGGCTGCGGGACAGGTCTGGTAGAACGTGAGCCCGTCGTAGAAGCCGTGCTGCGCGAGATCGACGAACTCGGTGACCGCTCGTGGCGCGTACTCAGGACGCAGCCGCACGGTGACGATTCCGGCGCTCGTGTCGATGTACGCGCAATAGCCGACGTCGTCCTGGAGCGTCAGTCGCGGTGCTGCTGTGAAATGGCGCGGGGGATTTGTAACGGCCGTGTGTGCAGACGGTGCCGGACATGTGACGGCAGTCTGGATGGTCACGAGCCCAGGGGTTGCGGTAATCACTGGATTTGAATTGCACGCGGCGAGTGTGAGCATTCCAACAGTGATGAAAACAGTCACGGTACGCGAGCGCACATGGGCCAACCGCTGCAACACGGTACGCTGGCGCACATAGGGAAACGCCTTTAGTAGCAGCATGATCGGCGCGTAGTCTACGCCGGAAATTAATTCCGTGTCGCAGTGAGATCGGATTTGACTTTCGACATGGAAGCGTGCACTGTCCGCGACGAGGGATAGGCGGTACGCGTGGAGGCGATCAATGGGCGAGAGCCGGAATCAAGACGTGGTGGCACGTCATCGGCGTTGGGCCATCGGTTTGGCATTAACTGTTCCGCTGGCGTTAGCGGTGTCCCAGTCGTGGATCGCTCATGCGACCGCGCCCGTACAGAGTGCGTTCACGCCCATCACGCCGGTGCGCGCGTTGGACAGCAGATCCACCCCATCGATGCATCTGTCGCCAGGTCACGAGTCCGAGACGTGGCAGGTGACTGGAGCGAGCGTCCCGAGCGGCGCCACGGCGATCGTGCTCAATCTCACGGTTGTCAACACGAACGCGACGACATACTTGACGCTCTGGCCTGACGGCGTGTCTGAGCCGGGCACTTCGAACCTTGACGTGCTCGCGGGAAAGACGATGTCCACGACGGTCGTTGTCGGTCTGAGCAGTGCCGGTGTCGTCGACATCGCCAACGTGGCCGGCAGCGCTGACATCATCCTCGACTACTTTGGGTATTACGCCGCGGTGATCCCGGGTGGCCCGACGGGTGCGACAGGTGCCACCGGGGCAACGGGTCCCACAGGTCCCAGCGGCGGCCCGATTGGCCCGACGGGAGCGACCGGAGCCCGAGGCGCGACGGGAGCCGACGGAGCCACAGGTCCCGCGGGAGCCACAGGTAGTGCCGGACCGACGGGGTCGATTGGACCCATCGGTGTGACAGGGTCTGCTGGGGCAACGGGCGCTGCCGGTGCAACGGGCACTGCTGGCGCAACCGGTGCTGCTGGTGCAACGGGCACTACAGGGCCAACGGGTCCCAGCGGTGTGGCTGCCTACACAACCACGTCCGGCACGCCGATCGCAGGACTACATGAAGTAATCGGGACCGGCACGGCAGGAACACTGGTAACGCTCACTGGAGGAAGCGGATTCTCTAGCGCGACGTCGTACGTCTGTTTCGGATCCGACACAGCCGCCCCGTCAGTCGCAGTGGCATTTGGCTACGGGTCGGGCACGACCTTTACACCTAACGCTGCTTCGACAGACACCGTCAGATTCGTCTGCTCTGGGAGCTAACACCGGGTAAGCAGACCTTCCAAATGGATTGACCGACACGGCACTGGTCCGCTTCGCGATGTGCGGGGCGGACCATCCGGGTCGGCGCTCATCGCATTCAGATATCGATCGGAGTTTGAGCTGTGGCGTTCTCGCATCGGACAACCAGCGTCTTGTATCGCAAGACAGGGGCGCTCGCCGTAGCCATCCTCGCCATCACCATGGCCGCGTGTGGAACGCCACCAACGGCTCAGAGCCTCGTCTCTCAAGGGTTGAAGGCGCAGCTGGCCGGCGATGAGTCCACCGCCGAAAGCACCTACCAGCAGGCGATCAAGCTTGATCCGAACAACGCGATCGCCCACTACGATCTCGGTACTGTCTATGACAGGCAGGGCAACGTGTCGCAAGCAGTGACGGAGTACACGGCCACCCTGGTCATCAGTCCGTCATTCACCGACGCACTCTTCAACCTCGCAGTTGATACTGCGACCTCGGATCCGTCCGGGGCGCAGCGTCTGTATCTCCGTGTGCTGGCGCTGCAGCCCACATTCGCCGCGGCGTGGCTCAACCTTGGCTTCATCCTTCGAAGCGACGGCAAGCTCACTGAGGCCAAGGCGGACTGGGCAAAGGCGGTCGCGCTCGACGCGTCGCTCGCGTCCAACGTGCCGATGCCGTCACCAAGCGCCGACACCAAACGGGCGACTGCTCAATCGACGTCGAAGCCGTAGCGCGGTGAGGCGACCCCAGTGATCGCACCGCCGCAATCGCGGGTGCGCCAGGCGCAACCGGCCGTGGACGCGAAACCACGCGAGGTTCCGACCGGCCCGAGATGGCCGCGATACGCGCCCTGGCTCTTCGTCGCTGTGGCGTGCGTCTTCGGTCTGGTGACCATGTCGGGCGAGTTGACGATCGTGCAACCCGTCAACGATGAGGCGCTCCACTTCGAGATGGTGCGCTGGGCGACCCAGCAGATCCACGAGGGAAACCTGCTCCCCTTCGACGGATGGTTCCCGTACCTCGCCTTGGGCAATGCCCAGTTCTCCCACTATCAGAGCCTGCCGCACCTGATCACGGCCTACATGTCCCTGGTGTTCGGGACCGACTCCACCGAGCGCTGGGCCGGCTACCTGCTCTTCGCGCTCTTCCCACTCAGCGTCTACGCCGGCAGCCGGCTCATGGGGTGGTCGTCGTGGACTGCTGGGGCTGCTGCGCTGGTGTCCCCGTTGCTGGTCAGCGTCACCGGCTACGGCTACGAGTCGTTCAGCTACACATGGCTCGGTAACGGTCTCTGGTCACAGGAGTGGGGCATGTTTCTGCTCCCGCTTGCCTGGGGCTTCAGCTGGCGCGCGGTCCAGGGCACGGGTCGCGGGAAGTACGCGCTCGCGGCACTCGTCGTCGGCATCACGATCGCCATGCACTACCTGACTGGGTATTTCACGCTGCTCTCGATCGGAGTTTTCGTGATCGTCGTGTGGCGCGGATTGCTGCCACGTATCGGGCGTGCGGCCGTGGTGTTCGGCGGGGCGGCACTGGTTGCGGCTTGGGTGGTCGTGCCGCTGCTCACGGACGCCGCGTACTTCAACGACAGCATCTTCAATCAGAACACGTTCTGGCTCAACTCATCGGGCGCACCGCAGGCGCTCCAATGGCTGTTCACCGGCCAGCTCTTCGATTCGGGCCGGTTCCCGATCGTCAGCCTGCTCGTCGCGGTCGGCGTTGTCGTCTGTGCTTGCCGCTTCCGTAGCGACGTACGCGCACGAGTGCTCCTCGGACTCATGGCGATGAGCTTCGTGCTCTTCTCCGGCCGTCCAACCTTCGGCTTCCTGATCAACCTGCTTCCCGGCAATGCCGACCTCTTCCTCTCTCGGTACATGATGGGGATGCAGCTCGCGGGCGACATGCTCGCCGGGGTCGGACTCGCGTGGGCCGGTGAATCGGTCTTCCGGCTCGTGCGCACGTTGAGGCCGCGCGTCCGCCCGGTCGCAATCGCCGCGGGACTGGTGGCGGCCGCGCTGCTCCTCACACTCCCAGCGTGGCTGAACCGTGCGGCATATGCCGCCAGCGATTCCGCCAGTATCGCCACGCAGGTCGAGAGTGACAGCACCGATGGCGCCGCGCTCAACGTTCTCATCAACGACATCACGTCGCGAGGCGGCGGCCGCACCTACGCGGGATTGCCAGGGAACTGGGGCGCACAGTATGTGATCGGCCAGGTACCCGTCTATGAGTATCTCGCCGACCACAACGTGGACGAGCTCGGCTTCGTGTTGCGGACGTCCTCGCTCCTCACCGACAACGAGGCGTATTTCAACCAGGCCGACCCCGCTTCGTATCAGCTGTACAACGTTCGCTATGTCCTGATGCCGAGCGGTATGACACCGCCGGTTCCGGCCACCTTGCTGGCGACAAGCGGACGGCACCAGCTCTGGCTCATCGCCACCAGCGGCTACCTCCAGGTCGTTGATACGTCCGGCGTCGTCGAGGCCGACCGCAGCGACATGGCAGCGCAGATGCAGCCGTTCCTGCGGTCGCCCGCGTTCCAGCAGGGCGAACTGGCCACGGTGGCGTTCGACGGTGGAACCGCCGCAGCACCGACGCTGCCCGCGACCGCGACACCCGATTCTCCGGCAGGTTCCAGCACCGACGCGCTCATCGAGGAGCAGGACGGCTACTTCGCCGGTACGGTGACGGCGAACCGGACCGCGGCTGTGGTGCTCAAGGCGACCTTTGATCCCGGATGGCACGTGACCGTCGATGGGCAGGCGGCCAAGCCGTACATGGTGGTTCCAGGATTCGTCGCCGTGACGGTCGGGCCGGGCACGCATACGGTGATCTTCCAGTACGTCGGGTACTCGCACTACGCCCTCCTGCTCGGAATCGGTGCCGTGACGCTCCTCCTGCTGGGATTTGGCCCCTGGATCTGGCGCGAGAAGATCGGACGACTGGTCAAGCGGCGGAGAGTTCTGATCGGTCGGGGAGCGGCATGAAGCGTCTCCTCGAGGTCTCGATCCTCATGCCCTGTCTCAATGAAGCGGAGACGATCGGGCGATGCGTCGATCAGGCGCGCGAGTCGATCGCGCGGATGGCGCTGAAAGCGGAGGTGCTGGTTGCGGATAACGGGAGCACCGACGGTTCGCAGCAGATCGCCCGCGCGCACGGGGCAAAGGTGGTGCTCGTCGATGAGCCCGGGTATGGCGCCGCCATCCGCGGCGGCGTTGCCGCGTCCTCGAGCCGCTACATCATCATGGGCGACGCCGACGAGAGCTACGACTTCGGTGAGATTCCCCCAATTCTCGAGCGTCTGCGCGAGGGCGATGACCTGGTGATGGGCAACCGCTTCGCGGGCGGGATCGAGAAGGGAGCCATGCCCTGGTCGCATCGCTGGATCGGCAACCCCGTCCTCTCACTGACGGGCCGGATCTTCTTCTCCTCGAGCGTGCGCGATTTCCACTGCGGCTTGCGAGGCTTCAGTGTCGACGCGTTCCGGCGCATGCGCCTCAACACGACCGGCATGGAGTTTGCCAGCGAGATCGTCGTCAAGGCATCGCTCGCGAGCATGAAGATCAGCGAGGTGCCGATCCAGCTGCACCGGGATGGACGGAGCCGCCCCCCGCACCTGCGCACCTGGCGCGACGGCTGGCGCCACCTGCGATTTCTCCTGCTCTTCTGCCCCCGATGGCTTTTTCTGATTCCCGGCCTCGCGCTGCTCCTGGTCGGGTCGGCGGTGACCCTCTGGCTGCTCGGCGGCACCCGCCACATCGGCTCGATCGGACTGGACGTCCACACCATGCTCGTCAGCGGCATCTTCGCGTTGATCGGATACGAGTTGATCCTTTTTGCCGCGTTCATCAAGATCTTCGGCATGCGCGCGGGATTCCTTCCCGCCGACCGCCGAACCGAGAGCTTCTTTCGGGTGGCAACGCTCGAGAAGGGGCTGCTGGCGGGAGGCTCGCTCACGCTGGCAGGATTCGCCCTCGTGTTTCTCGCCGTCGTGTCGTGGAGCCGCAACGGCTACGGCGCGCTGGACACCGAGGCTTCGATGCGCCCGCTGATTGTCGCGGTGCTGCTCATCGCCGGCGGCGTGCAGACGGTGTTCGCGAGCTTCGTGATGAGCATGCTCGGCATCCGTGACAACGTGGTGGTGCGACCTTCCATCGTGCTCGAGCCAGACCTCGTGGCTGTTGACGTCCCCGGCATCGGGAGCCGCTCGCTGCTGACCGGTCGTCGAGCCAGAGCCGTCATCGGTGGTCCCTAGTGGAGACCAGCATGCTGTTGCGCCCGAGCGAATCCAGGACGAGGATTGCTGCGCCCCCGGCCACGGTTCGCTTCGCCGCCGTGGGGTTGGGATGGGTCACGACGCATCGGCACATTCCCTGGCTGGGACGCACAGCGGGAGCACAGCTCGTGGGGGTCATCGATCGTCGGGCGGAGCGCGTCGACAGTGTGCGTGCACGGCTCAATCTGACGCACGGAGCAGTCAGCTCGAGCGCAGACGAGGTCCCGTGGCTCGATGACATTGACGCCGTGACGATCGGTACGTCGCCGGCCACGCACCACGCGGTTGCATCGGGATTCCTCAGGCGCGGTAAGGACGTGCTCCTCGAGAAACCGCTGACCATGACCATCGAGGAGTCGAGCGACCTGCTCGCCCTCGCGTCGCGCAACGAGCGCGTCCTCGGGGTGGTGCACAACTTCCAGTTCGCACGGTCCGTGGGGCGGGCGCTCCGAATGCTCGAGCGAGGTTCGCTGGGCTCACTCCGTGAGGTCTGGGGTCTGCAACTCTCCAACCCACGGCGACGGCTGCCCGATTGGTATGAAGAGCTCCCGCTCGGGTTGTTCTACGACGAGTCGCCCCACTTCTTTTACCTGATGCGGCGATTCCTGGGTGATGCGATCGCCGTCCGCGATGCCACGGTCGTGCAGCGCAGCGGGAGACAGACCCCCATCTCCGTCGGCGCGCAGTTGACCGGCGGCGCCGTTCCGGGGCGCATCGACATGCACTTCGAGGCGCCGGTGAGCGAATGGCACCTGATGGTTGTCGGCTCACGACGCCTCGCGATCATCGATATCTTCCGCGATATTCTCGTCACCCTGCCAAATGATGGTGAGCACAGCGCGCGGGACATCCTTCGTACCAGTGCTGAAGCTGGCGTCCGACATCTCGTCGGCGCCGTCACGTCGGGCGTGTTGCACGCCAGTGGCCGGCTCGCGTACGGCAACGACGAGGTGATGCGTCGGTTTGTGTCCTCGTGCCGGAACCGAGCCGATCCCGCACGCATGAGCGGTCAGGATGGAGCGGCGGTCGTCGCGCTGCAGCACACCGTCCTCAACATGGCGTAGCGCTGGTGCGAATCCTCGCGTCGAGCAACTATTTCCCCGAGCACGTCGGGGGGATCGAACGGGTCGCGGGCGACCTCGTCCACGCACTTCGCGCCCGCGGTCACACCGTGCAATGGGTCGCCGCCGAACCGAGCGACTATCCGCATCGCGGCAATGCCGAGGATGCGCCGATTCCCGCCTGGAATGTCACCGAGCGGCGCCTCGGATTCCCATACCCGCTCCCGGATCCCCGGTATCGGCGGGCACTCGGCGAGATCGTCGAGGCGAGTGACGTCGTGCATCTGCATGATTGCCTGTACGCCACCAACCTCGTGCTTTTCAGAATGGCGCTCAAGATGCGGCGGCCGGTGGTGATCACCCAGCACGTCACCGAGGTGCCCTACCGGCGCTGGATGGTGCGTTCCATCCAGGGGGAGGCGTACCGTCTCCTGACCGAACCCATGCTCGCACGGGCCGACCGCGTCGTCTTCGTGAGCGAGCGTGTACGGGCTCGGTTTCAGGACGTCGTGAGCCGCCATCGAAGCGAGGTCATCGAGAACGGTATCGAGGTGTCCGGGTTCGCCCCGCCACCCGCGGCGGAGCGGAGTCGCATTCGGCAGGAACTCGGGTTTGACGCGGCCGAGACGGTCCTCCTTTTCGCGGGCCGGTTCGTCGCCAAGAAGGGTCTGGCGCATATCCGCGCCGCAGCCGCGCAGCAACCCTCCTGGCGCTGGCTCCTCGTCGGACGGACCGACGATGAGGATCCTCGAGCCTGGCACCTGGCGAACGTCACGGTCGTTGACCCTGTTGGACACGAGCGCATGAGGGCGATGTACGCAGCCGCGGATCTCCTGGTCATGCCCGGAGTGGGCGAGGGATTGCCCGTGGTCATCCAGGAAGCGCTGGTCTGCGGGACGCCGGTCCTGACCAGCGTTGACACCGCCGTGGGTCTCGCGGGCCATCGAGCGCTGGTGCACGAGTGGGATGCCGCAACCGATTCCCTCCGTGGTGCGATCGCGAAGTCGTTGGCACAGGGTCGGGACGCCGAGGCGATCTCATTGCAGGCGCGGCGGCGATGGGATCTGGCCGAGGTCGTCAGGCGGTACGAAGCTCTCATGGAGACCGCGCGTGCCCGCCCTCGTCGTTAGGCGCTCCTGGCATACGAACGTTTTGGAGATGGATCCCTTGCGATCACTCTCGTATCGCCGCAATCGCGCAGATTGCAACGCGTCTGAGCCGAGGCTGTCGCGACGTGGGCATCCGGCCGGCGCGTCGTTCCGATTCCGCCCAGGGTAGGGGCATGCTTCCAGGCGACACCACGCCGTGACCGGCCGTCAGACGACGCCCAGGCAGGACCCGCTCCCGCCGGAGGTGGGCTTCGGTGAGCTCATGACCCGGATGATCTCGGCCAACCGGGTTGAGAAGGCAAAGCGTGCCAGGGCCGACGGCCTCGGTCGAACACCGCCCCAGGATGCGGCGGGCCTACGAGGGACTCCCCAAAGCCCCGCGGTGTGACCCCGGAGACCCCGCCAGATGCGATCGTCGGCGTCAAACCCGACGGCCTGATCGCCCTGGCGCACGACTTCAACAACGAGCTGGCCGCGATCCTCAACTATGTGAGCCTTGTCGATGAGGAGATAGCCGCAGAAATCGCGCTTCGTCCATCTCACGAAGCGGCGCGGCTGAGCGCAGTGCTCGATGATGTCGGCGAGATCGGCGCTGCCGCCGAGCGCGCCGCCCGCTTGACGCGTCAGCTGCTGGCGCTCCGCGACACCCTCGACGCCTGAGCCCAGCGCGCGCTACAGCGACTCCGCCCAGGCGACGACGACGCCCCAGACGATCGCCCATGCCGCGAGCACGGCCACCCATTGCCACCCGGACACGTATGGCGCGCGGCCTCGCCCCTGCGCCATCGTGAACCACGCGGCCGTCTCCTTGTCGAGCAGACGCCAGACCAACCACGGCGCATAGCCCAACTCGATCGCGGTGGTGAACAGCAGGCTGCCGCTGAACTGCCCGGTCACGAGCATCACCAGCGACGCGACACCGACGAGGCTGATGATCACCATCAACCCGATCTGCACCACGCGGAGCACGGGCACGCCGCGGCGCAGGCCCTCGCCGAGCGCGAAGAGGCAGGCGGCGGCGACCAGACCGCCGCCGATCACCAGCGGGTTGGGAGTGAACCCGAGGTTGTGCGTCGCAGACGCGAGCGCCTGCGTGGTGAGCTGCGCGGTCAACGCCCAGTCGAAGACGACAGCGATCCCGAGTCCGTGTGGTCGTGGATGCGCTGTGGTCTCGGTCACCGGCGCATCAACTGAAGCTGCGAACCCAGCGCCCACGCTGTGCCATTGCGTGGGCGCTGGACGTGAGCGCTACGCTGCCCCGGCAGGGACTTTCGGCAGTTCCGCGAGTGCGGTGTCGAGCCGCTCCTGCGGGAGCTCGACGTCCTGGAGCTGGCCGGCGAAGTACGCGTCGTAAGCGCCGAGATCGAAGTGCCCGTGCCCCGAGAGGTTGAAGAGGATCACGCGTGAATCGCCTGCCTCCCGTGCCGCCGCAGCCTCCTGGGCCACGGCACGAAGTGCGTGGGACGGCTCCGGCGCGGGCAGGATTCCCTCGTTGCGTGCGAAGCGCACCGCCTCCGCGAAGCACTCCTTCTGCTTGTATGCGCGCGCTTCGATGAAGCCGTTCTTGACGAGCAGGCAGAGTGATGGCGCGTCGCCGTGGTAGCGCAATCCGCCCGCATGAATGCTGTCGGGAATGAAGTTGTGGCCGAGCGTGTACATCGGGACGACCGGCCCCATGCCGGCGGTGTCGCCGAAGTCGTACGCGTAGAGGCCGCGCGTGAGGGTTGGGCATGCGGCCGGTTCGGCAGCGATGAAGCGAGTGTTGGTCTTGCCGGCGAGTCGGTCAGCAAGGAACGGATACGCCAGCCCGGCAAAGTTCGATCCACCACCGACGCACCCGATCACCACGTCGGGATACGCGTCGGCCATCTCCATCTGCTTCTGAGCCTCCTGACCGATCACGGTCTGGTGGAGGAGGACGTGGTTCACCACCGAGCCGAGGGAGTAGTGACTGTCATCGCGAGTGGCGGCGTCCTCAACGGCCTCGGAGATGGCGATGCCGAGACTGCCCGGTGATTCGGGGTCCCTGGCGAGCACGCTCCGCCCGAACTCGGTCTGATCGGTCGGGGAGGGGAGGACTCTGGCGCCCCACGTCTCCATCAGGGCCCGCCGGTACGGCTTCTGCTGGTAGGAGACCTTGACCATGTAGACCATGACCTCGAGGCCGAACAGGCCACCGGCGAAGGCGAGTGCCGAACCCCACTGGCCGGCGCCGGTCTCGGTGGTCAGCCGCTTGATGCCTTCCTCGGCGTTGTAGTACGCCTGCGCCACCGCTGTGTTGGGCTTGTGCGACCCCGCCGGCGAGGTGCCCTCGTACTTGTAGAAGATCCTCGCGGGGGTGTCGAGCGCTTTCTCCAGGCGCGTGGCCCGGTAGAGGGGCGTCGGGCGCCACATCTTGTAGATGTCGCGGACCCGATCGGGGATCTCCACCCAGCGTTCGGTCGACACCTCCTGCCCGATGATCGCCATGGGGAAGATCGGAGTCAGATCCGGAGGTGTGAGCGGCTCGAGCGTCCGCGGGCTCAGGAAGGCGCCGAGAGGCTCCGGCACGTCCGCGAGGATGTTGTACCAGTGCGTCGGCAGATCGTCTTCCGCCAGCAAGAACTTCGTTGTCATGTGAATCCACCTCTGCCAATCCTCTAACGCGTGGAGCGAGGATACGCCGCGTACGGCGGCGGTTCCAAGAGGGTGCTCGACGCCGCTTGACGCTCCGGCAGCGGAGCGACGGGCGCTGCGGTGTCGACCCTATCCTTGGCCGATGCGTCTGGCAACCTGGAATGTGAACTCTGTCGTCGCGCGGCTGCCTCGACTCGTCGCCTGGCTTGCGGCGAGTAGCCCCGACGTCCTCTGCCTCCAGGAGACCAAGATCGCGGACGACGCTTTCCCCCGTGCGGAGGTGGAGGCGCTCGGCTACGAGATCGCGTTGCATGGAGAGGGACGGTGGAACGGCGTTGCGATCATCTCGCGCGTCGGACTTGCCGACGTTGCCCGCGGGTTCGACGGCGAGCCCGGTTTCCCCGCTCCGGAGGCTCGGGCGATGAGCGCGACCTGCGGCGGACTGCGAGTCTGGTCGTTGTACGTGCCCAACGGTCGTGCACTCGACAGCGATCACTATCCCTACAAGCTGAGCTGGCTCGGAGCACTCCGCGTCGCTCTCGCCGCGTCGCAGCCCGTCTCACCGCCGCTGGTGGTGTGTGGCGACTTCAACATTGCCCCGAGCGATGACGATGTCTGGGATCCCGCAGCATTCATCGGGTCGACGCACGTGAGCCCGCCGGAGCGCGCGGCCCTTCTTGCGCTGACGAGCCTCGGGCTGGACGACGTGCGCCCGCGAGCTCTCAAGGGACGTCCATTCACCTACTGGGATTACCGGGCGGGGAACTTCCACAAGGGTCTGGGCATGCGCATCGATCTCGTCCTGCTCGACCACGCGGTGACCCCGGCCGTGACCGATGCTTACATCGATCGCGATGCCCGGAAGGGAACCCTGCCCTCAGACCACGCGCCACTCGTGGTCGACCTCGACTGGCCGCGCTAGCGGAGCGATGAGAACCCGGTCGCCGCGCAGCGTGTGGGAGAGCAATGGTTGAAACGGTGACCGTGGCGATCGTCGGCGCGGGCCAGGCCGGCCTCTCTCTGAGCCATGAGCTGACCCATGCCGCGATTGACCACGTTGTGCTCGAACGCGGGTCCGTCGGCGAGTCCTGGCAGCGCAGGTGGGACAGATTCCGTTTGGTGGTCCCCAACTGGACCGTGCATCTTCCGGGTGCCCCCTACGACGGTGACGACCCCGATGGGTTCATGCCGAAGGATGAGATTGTCAACTTCCTGGATCGCTACGCTCGGAGCTTCAACGCACCAATCTGGACGAGCGTGGACGTGACGGCGATCGAACCGCTCGAGGACGGCACGTTCACGCTTCGGACATCGAACGCCGAGATGCGAGCCCGTGAGGTGGTGCTTGCTTCAGGGGGGTATCAGCGCGCATACCGGCCGGCGGCGGCACGCCAGATGCCGGTGGATTCGGTCCTGATGATCGATGCGGAGGGGTATTCCAACCCGGGCGCGCTGCCAGAAGGAGATCTGTTGATCGTGGGCAGCGGACAGACCGGTTGCCAACTCGCTGAAGAGTGTTTCGAAGCCGGCCGAAACGTGTACCTCGCGTGCGGACGCGCTCCGTGGGTGCCTCGCCGAATCGAGGGCCGTGACGTCCTGAGCTGGATTCTCGACAGCGACTTCTACGAGGTTCGCCTCGCCGACCTGCCCAGTCCGAGCGCTCGGTTCGTCTCGAACCCGCAATTCACGGGCCATGGAGGCGGGCGCGATCTCAACTATCGGACGCTCCAGGCGCTCGGGGTCGAACTCGTCGGGCGATTCGCGGGCGTCGAAGACGGGCGCGTTCACTTCGCCGACGACCTCCACGCATCAGTGGCGTTTGGCGACGCTCGCTACGCCGACCTTCGGGATCTCATAGCGGCCAACTGCGCAGCCCGCTCGGTGCCCGCGCCGGCGATGCCGGACCCCCAGGCCTTCGAGGCGGACCCACCTGACAGCCTTGACCTGTCCCGCGTTGGCGCGGTGATCTTCACGACCGGGTTCCGACCCGACTACACACGCTGGGTCGCAGCAGCCAACGCCTTCGACGAAGCCGGATTCCCGATACAGGTCGACGGCTCGAGCACGATCGTTTCCGGCCTCCATTTCATGGGTGTTCACTTTCAGCGCAAACGCAAATCAGCGACGCTCTTCGGTGTCGTCGAGGATGCCGCCGTACTGGCGGAGCACATGACGTCGCGAAGCTCACCACGCTCGGGCCCGATGCGATGACCCCTCGCGGTCGGCGATGGTGATCGACCTTGGCACCGCGGCCGCTACAGCTCCAGCGTGGCCTCCGCGGTGATCGGGACCGCAGCGAGTGCCTTCGAGACCGGGCAGTTTGCCTTGGCATCCTCGACCGCCGCGGTGAAGACCGCAGCGTCGATGCCGGGCACCTTGCCCCTCACGATGAGATGAATCCCCGCGATGCCCTCGGCAGCGCCGAACGTCACCTTGGCGGTCGTATCGAGCCGTTCCGGAGCATGCCCCGCTCCGGCGAGCCCATGCGCGAGAGCCATCGAAAGGCAGCTCGAATGAGCTGCCGCGATCAACTCTTCGGGGCTGGTGCCGCTGGCACGCGACTCGGCCCGCTGGTTCCAGGTCAGCCCGAGCTCAGGGAACGCGCCGCTCGCCGGCCGAACCGTGCCCTTTCCGCTGACCAGACTGCCTTCCCACGTTGCGCTGGCGCTACTTTCGACGGTCATGTGAGGCTCCTTTCACGATCAACGACGACGTGATGCAGGGTACCCAGAGCAGCATCAAACGTGCCCTGGGACAAACGCGATGCAGGACGGATCAGACGTTCACGCGTGCCATGTATGCCTCGGCGCCCCGTGCTCCCGCCACCCTGTCCGGCGATGCCACCGCATCGATCTCCTCGAGGTCCTCGGCGCTCAGGGTCACGTCAGCCGCCGCGGCGTTGGCTGCGAGATTCTCGGGTTTGCGGGTTCCCGGGATCGGCACGATGTCCTCGCCCTGGTGGAGCACCCACGCGAGTGCGAGTTGGGCTGTGGTGATGGCGTGGCGGCGAGCAATCTCCTCGAGGCGGCTTACCAGGCGGACGTTGTGGTCGAAGTTGTCCTCCTGCCAGCGCGGCACGCTGCGCCGCCAGTCATCGGCAGGGAGCTCCTCGAGCCGCTGGAAGTGTCCGGTGAGCATCCCGCGCCCGAGCGGGCTGTACGCCACGAAGCCGATGCCGAGCTCGCGAGTGGCCGGGAGGATCGCCTCCTCCGGTTCGCGGCTGAACATCGAATACTCGGTCTGGAGTGCGGTGATCGGGTGCGTGGCATGCGCTCTGCGGATGGTCTCGGGCGCGGCCTCGGACAGCCCGAGATAGCGAACCAGGCCGGCCGACACCAGGTCGGCCATCGCACCGACTGTCTCCTCGATCGGTGTCGACGGGTCGACCCGGTGGAGGTAATAGAGATCGACATAGTCTGTCCCGAGTCGCGAGAGGCTCTCCTCGAGCGCTGGGCGCACCTTGTCACGCCTCCCGAGGCCGGTGCCGCCACCGCCGCCGAACTTGGTGGCCAGCACGACATCGGCGCGGCGTCCGGCGATCCCTCGGCCGACGACCTCTTCGCTGTGTCCCGCCCCATAGATGTTGGCGGTGTCGATGAACGTGACCCCGAGTTCCAGGGCGCGGGAGATGGTTGCTGCGGACTCCGCATCCTCGGCACTGCCGTAGACGCTCGCGAAGCTCATTGCCCCGAGTCCGACCGCCGAGACCGTCGGTCCTTGCTTGCCGAGCCGGCGATATTGCATGGGGGATCCTCCAGGGTGAGCCGGGTACCGAAATCTCAGGCTAGCGGTTTGATCCCGCCGGACGCGTAGGATCCCACGCGTCGAGCGTCATGCCACGACCACCAGAAAGGGGACAGTTGATGAGCAGTGTCGACACCGCGAGATTCTGGGAGGGTGGTCCCGGGCCCGCGCGTTGGTGGCAGCAGCATCTCACCGGCAGGGTGACCGAACACGTGATCGATTCGCAGGTTCTCGCGGGCAATCACCTTGGCGACCCGACGACGCGACCGCTCTGGGTGTACACGCCGCCGGGATACGGCAGCTCCGAGGAACGCTATCCATCGGTGTACGTCATCCAGGGATACACAGGGCAGGCCGTGATGTGGTGGAACCGCTCGCCGTTTCGCGAGGGTTTCCCCGCCGCCGTCGACCGTATCTTCGCGAGCGGTGAAGCGCCGCCCTGCATCGTCGTGTACGTCGACGCGTGGACGGCATATGGCGGTTCGCAGTTCGTCGACTCCCCGGGAACCGGGCGCTACCACACCTACCTGTGCGACGAGATCGTCCCGTTCGTCGATGAGCATTACCGCACCATGGAAGGCGCGGCGCACCGCGGCATCATGGGAAAGTCGAGCGGCGGCTTCGGCGCGATGATCACGCCGATGTTGCGCCCCGATCTCTTCGGCGGCCTGGCAACACATGCCGGTGATGGAATGTACGAGTGCTGCTACGTGCCGGAATTCGCCAAGGCGGTGCGTCATCTCCGCGAGTACGACGGCGATATCTTCGCCTGGTGGAAAGACTTTCAGATGCGTCCCGCCTTTACCAAGGAAGGGGATCAGATCCTGGTGATGACCCTCGGCGTCGCTGCATGCTTTTCGGCGCGCGACGACGGCACGCCCGAGCTGCCGTTCGACCCGACCACGGGGCGGCTGCGCGACGAGGTGTGGGCACGCTGGCTGGCGTGGGACCCGGTGCGCATGGTCCCCAGGTACGCGGAGGCACTGCGGACCCAGCGTGCGATCTGGATCGACGCCGGAACGCGCGATGACTGGTACCTCGACCTTGCGGCGGTGGGATTTCGCGACGAGCTGGCCAAGATCGGTGTCACCGACGTGCAGTTCGAGCTGTTCGATGCGACGCACATGGGCATCGACTATCGCTATCCGAAATCGCTTGCATACCTGAGCGCGCGCCTCCGCTGAAGCTGGCTCCACGACGGCGATTCAGTCAGCGATGTGTAAGGGCCACCTCTGCTCGAGCACCGCGATGGCCGTTCATCAGGGTGGCGGCTCGACCGCGGCGATGCCATCAGCGATGTGGATGCGCCACCCCTGCTCGTGCACGCGGCGGTGATGCGGCCTGCACAGTGAGACCAGATTGTCGAGCTCGGTGAGGCCGCCGTCCGGCCAGTGGATGATGTGGTGGCCATCGGTCCAGGCGGGCGGTCGATCGCACCCCGGAAAACGGCAGCCCTGATCGCGCAGCCGGAGCGCGGTGC
>PKWB01000090.1 GCA_003131685.1 Candidatus Dormiibacterota bacterium | reverse complement strand
CTTGCCGCCCAGCTCGAGCGTGACGCGCTTGATCGTCGCCGCCGCGCCGGCGGCGATCGAGCGGCCTACCTCCGTCGAGCCGGTGAACGCGATCTTCGCCACATCCGGGTGCTCCACGAGCCTGGCGCCCGCCACCCTCCCGTGGCCGGCGGTCACGTTCACCACGCCTGGGGCGATCCCCGCCTCAAGCGCGAGCTGCTCGAAGCGCAGTGCCGTTAGCGGCGTCAGATCTGCCGGCTTGAGCACAACTGTGTTGCCGGCAGCGAGCGCCGGCCCGAGCTTCCAGGCGGCGATCGTCAGCGGGAAGTTCCAGGGCACGATCAACCCAACGACACCGAGCGGCTCGCGGAAGGTCAGGTCCACACCGCCCGCGACTGGGATCGTCTGACCGAAGTGCTTATCGACGGCGCCCGCGTAGTAGTGGAACACCTCGGCAACCATGGCGATCTCGCCGCGCGAGTCCGCAATCGGCTTGCCGACGTTTCTCGTTTCCAGCAGGGCGAGTTCCTCGCGATGATCCTCGATGAGTCCGGCGAGCCGGCGAAGCAGACGTGCCCGGTCGGAGGGCGCGACCGTCCGCCAGGCGGGGAACGCCGCCTTTGCCGCGGCGACGGCGCGGTCAGTCTCGGCCACCCCCGCCTGTTCGAGCTCTGCCACGGGCTGCTCCGTGGCCGGGTTCACCAGCCGTAACGTCATCCGCGCTCGAAGAAGCGTTCGCGCTCGTAGCAGGTGACCGCCTTGTCGAAGAGCTGCTGCTCGGTGCGCGCATAGTTCAGGTAGTGGTCGATGACGTCGTCGCCAAATGCGGCGCGCGCGACCGTGCCGCGTTCGAGCGTGCCGATTGCCTCGTTGAGCGTGTGCGGAAAGCGCTTGACGTCGGACTCGTAGGCGTTGCCGGTGAATACGGGTGGTGGTTCCAGCTGTTTCTCGATGCCGTCCAGTCCCGCGGCCAGCAACGCCGCAAAGGCGAGGTACGGATTGGCATCCGCACCCGGGATGCGGCACTCAACCCGCAGCGACTTGCCGTGGCCCACGACCCGGAAGCCGCAGGTGCGGTTGTCGTACCCCCACGCGAGCGTCGTCGGCGCCCAGCTGCCCGCCGCGTAGCGCTTGTAGGAGTTGATGTTCGGCGCGAGGAACACCGCGAACTCTCCGGCGTTCGCAACCAACCCGGCGAGATACTGCTTGAATAGCGGCGACTCCCCGGAGAACAGTGCGGTGCCGCCATCACCCCACAGACTCGAGTGGATGTGGCAGGAGCTGCCGATCCAGGTGTGATCGGGCTTGGCCATGAAGGTCACGGAGCAGCCGCGCTGCTGCGCCATCTCCTTGATGCCGTTCTTGTAGATGACGTGGTTGTCGGCCATGGTGACCGCGTCGTCGTATCGGAAGTTGAGCTCCTGCTGACCTGGCCACGCCTCACCCTTGGAGGTCTCGACCCGCATCCCGGCCGCCTGCATGTTGTTGCGAACCGAGCGGATGAACGGCTCGTCGTAGCTGGTGGCGAGGATGTGGTAATCGAGGATGTACGGAACCGAGGGTGTGAGATCCCGGTAATGCTGGGCATGCGCCTGCGCGTATGTCTCCTTGATCAGAAAGAATTCGAGCTCGGATCCGAACATCGGCTTGTAGCCGAGGGCGGCCGCTCGCTCGACCTGCGCCTTGAGCACCTGACGGGGTGACGGACGGACGGGGGTGCCGTCATTCCACGCAACGTCGCAGAGCACCAGCGCCGTGCCCTCGAGCCAGGGAATGCGGCGCATGGTCTCGAAATCCGGAACCATCGTGAAGTCGCCGTAGCCCCGCTCCCAGCTGGCGATCTCGTAGCCGGGGACCGGGTCCATCTCCATCTCGAGCGCGAGCAGATAGTTGCACCCCTCGATCGGGTTCTTGTGGGCCATCTCCTCGACGAAGAAGTGCGCCTCCATACGCTTGCCCATGAGCCGGCCCTGCATGTCGGTGAACGCGACGACCACCGTGTCGATGTCGCCGGTTTCAACCAGGTTGGTGAGCTCTTCGAAGTTGAGCATCAGTCAGCTGCCTCCTCGGCGATGTCGGAAGCGACCGCGCCATTGTGGTTGTGCTCGGCGACGCGATCGACGAAGCGGCGGAAGAGCGACATCGCCCATCCCTGCTGGCCAAGCAACTCCTCGGGATGGCATTGAACGGCAACGATCATCCCGTCCGCGGATTCAATGCCCTCGACGACACCGTCCGGGCTGTGCGCGGTCACGCTGAGACCTGGGGCGACGTCCTTCACCGACTGATGGTGCAGGCTGTTGACCATGACCCGGTGGCCCGCAACCACCTTCGACAGTTCCGAACCGGGCACGACATCGATCGAGTGGGCGAGCAGATCGCGCGGGTGGCCATGGTTGTCGTGGCCGTCGATGTGCTGGCGCAGCGAGCCGCCGAGCGCCACGTTGATCACCTGCTGCCCGCGGCAGATGCCGAAGACCGGGACCCCCTCGTCCACGGCGGCGCGGACGAGTGCGATCTCCGTCAAATCCAGGGGTGGATCCACGTTGGGGGTTTCCTCCTGGCGCGCCTCCCCGTACGCCGGTGGATCGACATCCCATCCACCCGGAACGAGGAGGCCGTCGATGCCCTGGACCATCGATGTCGCGCGGTCTGCCCCGAGCCCGCCCGGTTGCGGATCGAGCGTGACCGGCTCACCGCCGGCGGCCTCGACCGCGCGCAGGTAGGGCGCGTAGTACGCCGGTCCGCGAAGCGCACTGCAGGTCACACCGATCCGTGGCTTGGACATCTCGTCTTTCTTCGCGTGCNNTCAGCCTGCCGAAACCGCGGGCACCGGCGCGGGTGCGGCGACGAACCCGGCTTCGATCGTTGCCAGCTCCTCGGCCGTGCCCTGAATACGCGGCCCCTTGAACCATTTCTTGGCGGACACCATCCACCAGATGCTGGTCGCTCCAAGCACGACGACAAACGCAACGATCGTGTAGTTGAAGTTAGTTCCGGTGACCGGGAATGCCGTGGGCAGGATGAAGAGGATGCTGATGATCACGATCCATGCGACCGCGATGATCCCGATCGGCCGGCTCCACCTGCCGAGGCTCCACGGTCCGGGCTGGAAGGTCGACCCTGCACGGAGCCGCAGGAAGATCGGGATGCCGTACGCGATGTAGAGCCCGATGACCGCGATGGAGATGACCGCCGCATACGCGAAGGCGTTGAACAGGTATGGGACGAAGAGGATGAATGCGCCGACCACCGCCAGCCAGATCGAGTTGGTTGGAGTGCGCGTGCGCTTGTTGATCTTGCTCCAGAACCTGTGGCCGGGCACGGCGCCGTCGCGCGAGAATGCGTAGATCATTCGCGAGTTCGCGGTCACTGAGGACATGCCGCAGTAGAACTGCGCCCCGATCGCGATGAGCAAGAGGAACTGACCCAGCCCACCGCCGGCAGCGTCGAGGAAGATCTGCGCGGCCGGCACCACGGCAGTTGACTCGGCGCTGTAGTTCTGGATTGCCGCGGTCACTCCGATCAGGAGGATCCAGCCGGCGAACAGTGACACCACGATCGACAGGACGATGCCGCGCGGTCCCGCAATGGCCGCGTTCTTGGTCTCCTCGGTCATGTGGGCAGATGCGTCGTACCCGGTGAAGGTGTACTGGGCGAGCAGGAGCCCGATCAGGAACACGTAGATCATGTTGCCCGGGAAGGACGCGCCGGTTCCGTTGTTGAAGGACGTGAAGATGAATCCGATCGACTGATGGTGCTTCGGGGCGATCAGGAGCACAGCGACGATGACGACGACACCGATGATGTGCCACCACACCGAGATGTCGTTGAGGAGCGCGACCAGCCGGATGCCGAATGTGTTCAGCAGTCCGTGGATGACCAGCGCGATCGCAAAGACGAGAAGGATGTGGGGCGGATCGAGCGGATAGCCGAACCAGTTGTTGAGAAATGCCGACGCGAACAGTCCGAGCCCACCGTCGATGCCCGCTGTCACAGCGACCTGACCGACGAGGTTGAACCAACCGGTGAACCAGCTCCAAGCTGCTCCGTTCTTGCCACCGAGCTTCGCCGACCAGTAGTAGAGACCCCCGGCGGTGGGGTAGCTCGAGCAGACTTCGGCCATCGCGAGACCAACGATGATCACCATGACTCCGACCAACGGCCACCCGATGTTCATGTCGATCGGACCGCCGTTGAACATCGCGACGCCGTACGCGGTCAGACATCCCGACAGGATCGAGATGATCGTGAACGAGACCGCGAAGTTGGAGAAGCCCCCCATTCGTCGCAGCAGCTCCTGAGCGTACCCCAGCTGGTGGAGCTTCTCGGTATCGCTGTCCATACCCTGAACGGTCATTCGGCTCATCTCCCAAATGCTGCCCCGGCGTTGTGGCCCGCACAGTAGCAGCGGGCCTGTACGAACGTCAACAGATTTATCGAATACACCCAAACAGGCCGAAACTGTAAGAATCGTTTCAATGTCCGAGTTCCTCGTCGGTGAGCTGGTCCGCCAGCGAATGGGAGCGTTGAGTGCCGCGGAGCGACGGCTCGGGCAGGTGCTGCTCGCCTTCTACCCGGTCGCCGGCCTCGAGAGCCTCACCCGCTTCGCGGAGCGCGCGGGAGTGAGTCCCGCGACGGTCACCCGATTCATCACAAAACTCGGCCTGCGCGGCTACCCCGAGTTCCAGGACTCGCTCCGGCAGGAGCTGCAGGAGCGTCTGAGCTCGCCACTGACCCGGTACGAGCTGACCCGTCCCGCCGAGTCGACCGGGTCGACGCTCCAGGATGCATTCGCCACCCATGAGCACAGCCTGCGCGCCAGTGTCGACATGGTTTCCGAACACGACTTCGAGGCGGTGATCGAGCTGCTCTCAGACCCGCGACGCCGAGTGCTGACGCTCGGCGGACGCGTCAGCGCATTCCTCGCCCGTTACCTGGCAAGTCAGCTGCATCTCATCCGTCCCGGCGTCGAGCTCATCGATCCGGAACGCAGCAATCCAGCCGATCACCTGGTCGACCTCGGACGCCGGGACATCCTCGTGGTCTTCGACTACCGCCGGTATCAGAGCGACACCATCAGCAGCGCGAAGGTCGCCGCGGGACGGGGGAGCACGGTCGTCCTGGTCACCGATCCCTGGTTGTCGCCGGCGGCGGCCTCGGCTCGATTCGTGCTGGTCACCGGCGTGCAGACCACCGTGATGCCCTTCGACTCAATGGTGTCAGGGGTCGCGCTCACCGAGGCGTTGATCGCCGGCGTGCTCGCGCGTCTGGGCGAGACCGCGCATGCGCGGATGCGCCGTATGGACGAACTCCGTGGCGGCGTCGTCTACGGCGACGGACCGTAAGGTCGAGGAGCATCATTCACGGGCGTGATCGCTGAACTGCTCGAGCTCGCCGACTGGCGCCGGCAGGTGAGCGAGCTGTATGCGGCGATCCGCGCCGAACCCGATCCGGCGACCGCATGGATGCACTGGCGCGAGGTGCGCGATCGTCTCTTCCGGACCCACCCACAGAGCCCGGTGCCCGAAGAAGAGCGTGGCGACGCGACCACGCCGGCCTACCACGACTACGACCCCGCGCTTCGCACCGTCGCCGACGTCGAGTCGGCCGACGGCGCAACCTTCGANNCGACGCGCGCGGCGGCGCGGCGTTGAGCCTGTCGATGTTCTGGCTGCTCGATTACGCCGGCGGGTTCTTCCTTTCGTATCGCGACGCCACCAGCGGCGGAGAGACCTATGGAGCCGGTCGCTACCTGCTCGACACCGCCAAGGGGGCCGATCTGGGTGCCGACGGGAGTGGCCGGCTGCTGCTCGATTTCAACTTCGCCTACCAGCCGTCGTGCAGCTACGACCCTCGCTGGAGCTGTCCGCTGCCCCCGCGAGAGAACTGGCTCACGATGCCGATTCGGGGAGGCGAACGCCTCCGCCCCTGATCAGAAGAGGGAGGGAATCACCGCCTCGATCAGGTGCGGTCCCGGTTCCGCCAAGGCTCGCTCCAGGTCGGCGGTGAAGGCCTCGGCGCTTGCCGGCCGCGTTGCCGGAACCCCGAAGCCACGGGCGAGGGCGGTGAAGTCAATGTCGGGCGGGGAGATGTCGAGCATCTCGAGCGCTCGCTGCCCGGATGCGGTGGCACCGACTCGGGCGAGTTCCATGCGCAGGATGGCGTAGCGGCGGTTGGTGAAGATGACGGTGGTGACGTCGAGCTGTTCCCGAGCCATGCTCCAGAGGGCCTGCAGCGTGTAGAGCGCCGAGCCATCTGCCTCGAGTGCGAGCACCGGCCGATCCGGGCACGCGATGGCCGCGCCGAGCGCGACCGGTAACCCTTGCCCGATCGACCCACCGGTGAGGGTCAGCCAGTCGTGTCGCGGCGCGCCCGCAGTGAACGTGGGAAGAAAGGTGCCGCTGGTGTTCGCCTCGTCGGACACGATCGCGCCCTCGGGCAGGAGCGCGCCGATCGCTCGGGCGATCGACTCGGCACCCAGCTCGCCGGTCGGCTTGTCGGGCCTCGACGGCGTGCCGCTCTCCGGCTCGAGATTGGCGCCGAGCTCGCCCGCAAGCAACTCCAGCGCGCCAACCGCGTCATCGCCACCGCCGGCGAGCAGCGTGACCTCGCATCCCTCGGATACGAGATCGCTCGGCTTGCCCGGATAGGCGAAGAACGAGACCGGCGACGTCGTGTCCACGAGGATGAGGTGCCGAAGCCCGTCGAGCTGGCCGGCCGCCATCTCCGCGAGGTAGGCGAGGCGCTGGATCACCGGAATCCCCGCGCCCCGCTCGGCGCGAGCCGGGAAGGTCTCCGCGAGCAGTTCGGCGCCGGTGGCCGCGGCAATGCTCGAAGCAGCCCGAATCCCGCGCTCCCGAAGCACGGTTCCACCGAGCAGGAGCGCCGTGTTCTCCTTCGAGCGCAGCGCGGCCACCGCGGCGTCGAGAGTGGCTGCGCGCACCGCTGCGCGTGAAGTCAGCGGTTCCGGCGGGGCCACCGACCCGCCCTCCGACCAGGAGACGTCGGCGGGGAGGATCAGTGTTGCGACCTGCCCCGGCGGACCGCATGCAGCTGCCACCGCGGCAGCGGCATCCGCGCCGGCATCCTCGGGCCTGGTGCTGCGACGGATCCATGTGGACACGCTGCGGGCGACGGTGTCGATGTCGGACTCCAGCGGAGCATCGTACTGCTTGTGGTAGGTGGCGTGGTCGCCGACGATCGTGACCACCGGTGCATGACTGCGCCTCGCGTTGTGGAGGTTGGCAAGGCCGTTTCCCAGACCGGGCCCCAGGTGCAGCAGAGCGGCGGCGGGCGCTTCACGCATTCGCCCGTAGCCGTCGGCGGCACCGGTCGCAGCACCCTCGAAGAGGGCGAGCACACCACGCATCTCGGGTACCGCGTCGAGGGTTGCCACGAAGTGCATCTCCGACGTGCCCGGGTTGGCAAAGACCACGTCGACGTTCGACGCCACGAGGCTGCGCACCAGCGCCTCGCCGCCGATCATCCGGTGGCCGCGCTCGTCAATGCCGGCGACGGTTCGAGCATCGCGCCCGGGTTGAGAATCCCGTCGGGGTCGAAGGCCATCTTGATCCTGCGCATGAGCGCGAGCTTTGCGGGACTCTCCAGGGCGAGAAAGTGGCTGCGTTTATCGGTTCCGATACCGTGCTCGCCGGAAACCGCACCGCCCAGTGCCGCGCTGGTCTCGAAGACAGTGCGCAGCACCTGCTCGAGCCGCTCCGGCTCGGACTGGAACACCGAAAGGTGAACGTTGCCGTCACCGGCATGGCCGCATCCGATTACCATCGAACCGCTTTCCTGCGCGATTACTGCCACCTGTGCCAGAAACTCGGGGATCTGGGCACGCGGGACGACCGTGTCGATGATCTCGTTGGCGCCTGCCGCCTTCGCGGCAAAGAAGGCGCGCTCCCGCGCCTCGATCAGCTCGGTCGCCGCGCGTGGCGGCAGCACGTACACCTCGAGAGCGCCGAGCGCGGTGATCACGTCACCGAGCGCCTCGACGTCCTCGTCGAGCCGCCCCGCATCTCGCGACTCGAGGACGACGACGAGGTAGGCGAGCGCGGCATCCTTGACAGCGGCGCGGATCCCCAACTCCAACCCGCGCGCTGCGGTGATCGCTGCCATCGACATCATGTCGATGTACTCCAGGATCATCGGAGCGGCGCCACTCTGCACGATGCGCGGCACCGCCCTGGCGATCGCCGCCACCGTGCGAAACGGCGCGAGCACCGTGGCCGCGTGCACGTGGCGCGGATACAGACGCAGGATCGCTTCGGTGACGATTGCGAGCGTCCCCTCGGATCCGACGATCAATTGCGTGAGGTCGTAGCCGGAGGTCGCCTTCACGAATTTGCCGCCGGTCCGGATGACCTCCCCGGTGCCGAGCACCGCCTCGAGCCCGAGCACCTGGTGGCGGGTGACGCCGTACTTGACGGCGCGCATACCGCCGGCGTTGGTCGCCACGCTGCCGCCGAGGCTCGCGCTGCTCTCGCCGGGAAACACCGGGTAGACAAGGCCGTGCATAGCCGTCGCCTCGTCGAGCTCGCGGAGGCTGACGCCCGGTTGAACGACGGCGACCTGGTTCTCGACGTCGATTTCGAGGATGGCGCTCATCTCGCGAAACGCGACCAGGATCCCGCCCTCGCGGGGGACGCACGCCCCGGCGAGGCCCGTCCCGGAGCCGCGCGCGGTGACCGGCATCCGAAACTCGCGAGCAATCGTGATGATCTCGGCGACCTCGGCCACGGAGTGGGGGAGAACCACCACGTCCGGCGCGTGCCAGTGGGCGACGAGCGACTCGTCGTGCCAGTCGTCCTCGCTGACGTCCGCTCCGCTCAGGACCCGCGCCGGGCCGAGCAACGCGGTGAGCTTGTCGAGAGCGCTCAGCATCCGGCCGCCTACGAGCCGGTGAACGTCGCCCGACGCTTCTCGAGAAACGCGCCGACGCCCTCGACGAAGTCGCTCGTGGTCGTGGCCTCGGTCTGGAGTCGCTCCTCGACGGCGAGCTGTGCCTCGAGGTCGTTCTCGTGCGACGCCTCGAGAGCACGCTTGGTGAGGCCGATGGAACGAGGTCCTCGGGCGATGCGGCCGGCCAGCTCGGATGCCGCGGCGGCAAGCCCAGAATCCGGGACGACCCAGTTGACGACGCCAAGCTCGAGCGCCCGGGCCGAGTTGACGGTGTCACCGAGCATCATGAGTTCGGCGGCCCGTGCGGGCCCGATCAGGCGGGGGAGAAAGTACGTGCTGGCGAGATCGGGGACGAGCCCGATGCGCACGAACGCCTGCACGAAGGTGGCCGACTCGGCGGCGATTCGAAGATCGCACGCAAGGGCGAGCGAGAATCCGGCACCTGCCGCGACCCCGTTGACGGCTGCGATGACCGGCTGGTCCATCGACCGGATCGCCCGGATCGCCGGTGTGTAGTGATCGCGGAGCACCGCGCCGACGTCGAGGCCGTTGGCGGTGGCAGCACGCAGGTCCTGGCCGCTGCAGAAGCCACGTCCAGCGCCGGTGATGATCACGGCGCGCACGGTACGCCCCGACGCCGCCTCTCGGAGCGCGTCGGTCACCTCATCCAGGAGGGCAGGGGTGATCGCGTTGAGCACCTCGGGGCGGTTGAGCGTCAGTGTCAGGACACCGTCACTTACGCTTTGGAGGAGCTCCGGAGCGGTGGCCGGCGTTGCTTCTGCGGTCATCCCGGCGAAACTCTACGCCGACGCATCGCCGAGTTCGCGGAGCCGCTGGTATGTGTAGATCCCGGTGTTGTGCCCATCGGCCCACACGGTGTTCAGGCCGTAGGCCCCGACCAGCGAGATGTCGGCGAGCTCGTCCTCGCCGGGGTGCAGCTCCGGGTCGGAATTGAACCGGCCGCGATACCCGGGCTCGCCCTTGCACGCGGCGCACGGACACGCACGCCGCAGCACCGCGAACGGAATGTGATGCGCAGCACCATCAGACCACTCGATCAGCAGCGAGCGATGCTGCTCGTCGTAATCGAAGCGCACCGGTCGCAGATCCATGGCCACAGTGCGCGGACCGATGCCGCTTAGCGGAGCACCGACTGAAGCTTCATCGCGAGCCCCATGTCGCCCTTGATCTTGATCTTGCCGCTCATGAACGCCATGGTCCCGTCGAGCTTGCCGGTGGCCAGGTCGACGAAATCCTCGGATTTCATGGTGATGGTGATGTTGGGGTTCTCGGGAGCACCTTCGCCGACGTCAGCGCTGCCGTCCTTGAGCGAGATGTGGTACTGACCGGGCGCTTCGCCGTTGAGGTCGAAGGCGTAGATGGCATTCATCCCTGCCGTCTTGGCGGGATCTGCGGCAATGCGGGAATTGATCTCGCTGAAGATTTCGGCCGGAGTGGACGGCATCGTTGGTACTCCCATGCAATGGATCAGTGTGCAGCCCGCGACGAGGCGGCTCGATCTCAGTGTACCGACTGGGGAATGGGTGGAGGCGGCGAACGCATCGGCGCTGGGACCCTGAGAGTCGTCTGAGACACACCGCCGGCGGGTCGCGGCACCGGCTCTCTACAAGTCTCGCCACATCGTTGCAGCTGACCGCGGAGATGATCGTGACCCAGCCGAGCGTGAAGATCTGTCACGCCGTGCTCGGAGGGTTCGACACCCACCAGGACGAGGCTGTGTAGCCCTTTCTCTCGGCGGGTACACTCGCGGCATGGTCTCCTGGATGTGGGTGGTCTGGTTGCTCGCCGGCCTGGTTCTGGTGGGCATGGAAGTGCACACGCAGGCGTTCTACGCGCTTTTCCTTGCGCTGGGTGCGTTCGCCGCGACCGTGGTTGCGCTGTTCCCTACTGACGTGTGGCTGCAGGCAGTCGTCGCTGCCGCGGTGGCGATCGTCGGCACCCTGGCGGTGCGACCGACCCTCGCGCGTCTCTCGGCGCGCCATCTCGGGCCCAAGCTCACCATGCCCGGCGCCTCCGACAACCTGGTCGGTCAGGCGGCGCTGACCCTCGAGCCCGTGGGCGACGAGAACCACCCCGGACATGCCCGTCTCTTCAACGAGAAGTGGCTGGCGGTCACGACCAGTCCCGGCGGTGTCCCTGCGCATCAGCAGGTCACCGTCGTCGAAGTACGTGGCACCACGCTCGTGGTCGCGCCACCCAAGGGAGGCTGACTCAGTGGATAACACCGGTCTGGTCACGGCGATCATCGTCGTCGCCCTGCTCATCGTCGTGGCGATCCTCATCGGCGGCGCGGTCCGTGTCGTGCCCCAGGGATTCGCCGGGGTGGTCACGCGTTTTGGACGGTTTCGACGGGAATCCCAGGCGGGTCTGACCATCATCACGCCGTTCATCGACAAGCTGCTGCGGGTCGACATGCGAGAGACGCCGCGAACCGGTGACCGTCAGGACGTGATCACCCGCGACAACGTCGCGGTCGCGGTCAACGCCACGATCTTCAGCCAGGTGATCGAGCCGAGGGCGGCGCTGTTCAACGTCTCGGACTACCTCGTCGCCATCGATCAGCAGGCCCGCACCACGCTTCGTAACGCCTTCGGCAACGTCAGCCTGGACGAGGCCCTCTCGTCGCGCGAGCAGATCAATGCCGCGATGCAGCAGCAGATGGAGCAGGTCACCGACAAATGGGGTATCCGCATCAACCGCATCGAGATCGTTGACATCTCGCCGCCGGTGCAGATCCTCCAGGCGATGGCCCTGCAGAAGCAGGCCGACCAGGAGAAGCGCGCNNGATCAAGCAGGCAGAGGGCGAGCGGCAGGCGGCAATCCTTCGCGCAGAAGGCAATCGTCAGGCGGCCATCCTCGAGGCGGAAGGTCGCGCCCAGGCAATCTCGACGGTGTACGCATCGATCAAGGCAGCCGCGCCGGATCCGACACTGGTCGCGATTCTCCAGCTGGACACGTTGACGAAGTTCGCCGAGAGCCCCAACGCCAAGCTGGTGGTGCCCGCAGAGACGTCCGGGCTGCTCGGTGCGGCACAGGTGCTGCGCAGCGTCCT
>PKWB01000172.1 GCA_003131685.1 Candidatus Dormiibacterota bacterium | reverse complement strand
TTCCCTGATTGATGTTCTTTCCTGCAAAACCACTCTAAGTCGCGCGACCTTGGGCGGAGGCCAACGTCTGAGATCGGAACTGGGAACGGCTCGCGCTGACCAAACGCGTCCGTCCAATACACGAGCCGGCCCAGATGACGTCTGCGGACCATATCCACCATGTCGGTCCGCACTGGGGTGGTCACGTACGCAGGTGAGAGCGACTGCGATCGGACGGTCCGGGCGGTAGGGAACCGGTGCGGAACACTACCGAGGGCGTCGGTGTCGGTCTCAAGGGTAGCCGGCTCGTGATCTTGGCGGCGGTCGTCGAATCCCCTAGCTCGAGCTAGGGTTGCGCTTTGCAGCAATAGCAGAGCAGCGTCGGCAGAGCCGATATCCGCCGGTACCTGGAGTGTCATAGCCACGAAGCTTGATGCTCTGTCCGAACCGACACGTGCTCTCGACGTGATAGTGACCGTGTGCTCGCTTCTGGAGATGCGCCGAGCCTGACGAGTGGAAGGGGTCGACGTAACCCATGAACTTGGAGCGTAGCCTGAACCGCATGTGAAGCGGGTCAACCACCGTATCAGTCCCCGTGTAGAACGCGGGGATAATCGGCACCTCTTAGTCCCTGTTGTATCTGGCTTCGGGGGCATGGGAGGTTACATTCTGTGATCATTCTCGCGTAATCATGGGTCCCCCCTCGCTGAGGAAGCAGGCAGCAACCTTCGGGAGTGGCGTTCGATGCGCGGATGCGGCAAGGGCTTGCCGTCAGAAGGTCGGACGGCCTTCCCGCGCACCCGGTTGTACCGGGGCCGTCGGTTGCGGCCGACCTTTCGTCGGCTGTCTCGGAGAGCACCTAAGTCCCCCTCCTCGAAATGGCCGCAGAGTGGTCGGGTTCGCTTGGCCGGAGAAAGGCTGAACATTAAGGTCTCATGGATTGGGTAGCTCTCGTTGCAGCAGCGGGAGGCGCCTGGATGGCGACTTTCCAGATCCTTCTGGCCATGGGCTTACCCGTAGGCCACGCCGCCTTTGGCGGAACGAACGCCGTGCTGCCGGCAAAACTGCGCGTTGCGAGCGTGATCTCCGCCCTGCTGTTCGTCGCGGCGTTCTATGTCGTCCTCGCTCGCGGAGGACTCCTCGGAGTAGCCAGTGAATCCGTGACCGTGCGCATCACCATCTGGGTGTTCGCGGCGATCTTTGGCCTCAGTACCCTCGCAAACATCGCGTCCCGAAGTCGCTGGGAACGGTTCCTCATGGCACCGGTCGGGTTGGTGTTGACGGCCTGCTGCGTAGCTGTGGCCTTGGGCGTATGAAATGCGATCCCCGGGGCGAGCGGCTTGGTCGCCGGGGGACCGTGGCGACCAGATCAATGCTCAGGTCGACGGTGGCCCAATCACTATGCTGGGACTGTGGCTGTGCACGTGCAGCAGATGAATCTGCCGTCTGACACCCTGAGGCGAGTGGGGCAGTCGCGGAGAACATCCTCCGGGAACTCCCGCGGACAAGTACCGGCACCTGAGGTCGACGAAGGGCTGTTCGGATGGTTCGGCCGTGGAGTAGTCGCATAAGAAGAGCCGCGAGGAGGGGTCCGAAGCTTGCGAGAACGAAGAACGGCAGGTTGATGCCGGACGAGTAGTCGCCGCCGTGGATGAGGACGAGCGCCCAGCACCCCCAGCTGACCACGAAGGTGACGATCAAGAATTCGGCGATGCGCGATGGCTTGCGGGTGTCTGTGCGGCTCATGAACTACATCCAAAGAGTGAAGAGATATGGGTGATGAAGTGAGGGACCGCAGGGTCTGGTCGGAGGCATCCTGCCGTGGTGCAGGTGGCAGGTTTTGATCGGCGGGGCGATATTCCGTAAGCACCTCTGCCTTCGGACTGTGGGGTAAGCGCTCTAGAGCTCGAGGGGTACGAGTGCGAGGAGCTGCCAATCTTCCAGGCCAGCATTACGGTGGGGGTCAGCCTCCGACGCATATGCGTCGCTCTCCACGATCGTCCGGAAAAGCGCGAAGTTTTCGTATTGGATGAGCGCGATGTCGTCCCAGTGAACATCCGGCGGCCCTACCACCTGCGATAGCACCGTCCCCAGCCACAGCGGATGGCTGTCTTCTAACGGGCTCGCGATCCGATCGAATGCGGGCAGGTGGCGAGTCAAATATGCTTCTCGGCCCGATACCTTTGGCAAGTCCTCGAACCCGTGATCTGGATATAACGCATCCGCGCGGAATCGCAGCAAATTGAGCATGACGATGGGCTTCCCCTGCGGCAGCTTCGACTGGATTGCGTCTAGGTCGGATAGGTCGACATTCAGTGTGGCCATGCAGTCCTCGTATTCGTTTTGATGGACGTCCGACTGATCGAGGGCTCGACCTGAGGGCGACTACGCGAACTGGGTCAGCGGGCCTCGGTGGACACGTTGCGAAGTCCGTCGACGAGAAGGGCGACCATCCGCTGGCTGTAGGCCGGACCGCCGGGGCCGGGTATGCACAGCTGTGCGACGGCGCGGAGGAGGTCGTTGGCGGTGACGTCCGAGCGGATTTCCCCCGCCGCGGCGGCACGGTCGAGCATCATCACCACGACTGGGTCGAGTCGCTGCAGGAGATATGAGGGGAGACCTTCGAAGGCGGGATCACCGGAGTGCAGGGCTGCGGCAAGGCCGCGCTTGGTTGCGACAAAGTCCGTGTACCGGTGCAGCCATTTCGTGAGAGCGGCGAGAGATTCCTCTGTTGAGCTGAGGGTCTCGCCCTCTTCGATGCAGGCATCTACTTCGTGTTGGAGCACGGCGATGACGAGGTCGGAGCGGACTGGAAAATGCCGGTACACGGTGCCCACGCCGACGCCAGCTAGGTCGGCGATTTCTTTCGCGGGCGCATCGACGCCCGAGGAGGCGAACACTTCCTTGGCTGCATCGAGCAGGGAGTCCAGGTTGCGTTTGGCGTCGGACCGTTTCCGACGTGGGGCACGCTCCACCACACCTGCGCCCGCTGAACTAGGCTCGTCTGTTTCGCCTGACGCTGCGAGTGTCATGGGGATCTCCCGTTTCCTTGCTTTCCGGAAATGCTTTCCGTATGGTTAATACGGAATCAGTTTCCGCTTCAGCCTGACCTTACGGCATGGGCTGAGCGATTACCAGCCACGAATTGTCAATTAGGAAACCAGCGATGACAGACATAACTTCACCAACCCGCACTAGCAAGCAGACCGGGATTGTGCTCGGACGGGATCATGCTGGGATCGGGAGCGCTGCGGAGATCCCGGTGACCCCTGCAACACCGATTGTCGCGGTCAGCCCCGTGACGCTCCCCGGATCCATCGACCGGATGGTGGATCTCGAACTCAAGGTCACCGCCGCGACCACCGGCGATCAGCTGCCCATCATTCTGTATTCCCACGGAGGCGGTTTAGCTAACTACCTCACGTCCTACCTCGGTGCCGGGCCGCTTGTGGATTTCTGGGCGAGCCACGGTTTCGTCGTGATTCAACCGACTCACCTCACGTCGAAGAGCCTGCAGCTCGGACCGTCGACGCCCGGCTTTCCGCTGTTCTGGGAGTCCCGCATCAGCGACATGAAGCAGATCCTTGACCAACTCGACCTCATCGAAGATGCTGTCCCAGAGATCCAAGGTCGTCTGGACCGCAGCAGGATTGCCGTCGCCGGTCACTCATTCGGTGGACAGACAGCGAGCATGCTGCTCGGCGCCGACTTCATCGACGATGACGGCACCAAAATCTTCGTTCCAGATGCGCGCGTCAAAGCGGGCGTACTGATGGCCACCACCGGAGCGGCCGGCGATCACCTCACCGAAGCCAGCACGCGGTTCGCTCCTTTCAGAACAGCGGGGTTTGCAGACATGGCAACTCCGACACTTGTCGTGATCGGTGACAAGGACTTCACCTGGGAGCTCTCGTCCAAAGGGGCCGAGTACCACGCGGACCCGTACACATTCGCACCTGGCCCGAAGAGCCTGCTGACGCTTGTCGGGGGCGAGCACTTGCTCGGAGGGACCACCGGCTACGACGCAGCGGGCACGACTGATGAGAACCCGGAGCGCGTCGCGGTCATCCAGCGGCTCTCCCTCGCGTACCTGCAAAGCGCGCTGTACGAGGGAGACACCAGCTGGACTGAAGCCTCGGCCGTTTTCGCCGAACTGAGTGACCTCGGGAGTATCGAGAACAAATGAATACCCCGTCAGTCCATGAGGGCAGTCGATAGATGAGGAGAAAATCAAATGAGTGACACACGCATCGCCTTGGTCACGGGAGCCAACCAGGGTGTCGGTTTTCAGGTTGCAAAGGAACTCGTCGCCAACGGCGTCACGGTGTACCTCGGAGCCCGCAATTTCAAGCACGGCGAGGCGGCCGCTGCGGAGATCGGATCGGGCGCCATCGCCCTCCAGATTGAGGTGACCGACGCCGACTCCATCGCCGCGGCCGCCGAACGCATCCGCACCGAAAAAGGTCGACTCGACCTTCTGGTCAACAACGCCGGAATTTCCAACACTCGACGCACCAGCGGACCATCGGACGGACAAGACGGCAAAGACTTCATGGCGGAAGTCACGAAGGCATCGAAGGCGAGCACCGCATCTCTCGAAGAGATGCATGCGGTTTGGGACACCAACGTGTTCGGCACCCTCGCCGTCTACCAAGCCATGCTGCCGCTTCTTCGGGACGGCATCGACCCGCGCATCGTCAACGTGTCCAGCAGTGTCGCATCGCTCACCCTCAACGCGGACCCATCCCACCCATACCACGCAGGGTACGGACCCGTTTATCCGGCCTCGAAGACGGCAGAGAACGCGATCACTCTCGCCATCATGAACGAGCTGGAGTCGACGAACATCAAGGTCAACCTGGTCTCGCCGGCATTCACCTCGACGAACCTCAACGCCTTCGCCGGCACTCAGTCAGTCGAAGATGGATCCCGGGAGGTCGTGAGGGTGGCCCTGCTCGGACCGGACGGACCGACGGGCACGTTCACGCAGTGGGAGAACACGCCAATCCCCTGGTGACCTGCTGCCGTCGGCTGCAGCGAAGTTCGGCGTCGCCTCAACTCCCTATGCGTGTTGCTCGCCGGTCAGTTCCACAATGAGTTGATCCTGCTCGTCCGTGGTCATCCCGGCTTTGCGTGGTCGGTCGAAGCCTTGAACACGTTCCCATGCCAGTGGGTCCGCGAGGGTCTGCTCGAGCGGGCGGAGGGTAAGTCCCAGTTCCTTCGCTCGCGCATTGCTGCGATCCATGCAAACGCGTCGGTTATCGGGCGCGCCTGAATACTTCACGACCGTGAACTGGCGGGTAGCCAAGCCGCTATCGCCGTCGTCCGAGTGCCCACCCAGTGGTTGTTGTCTCGCTCGTCCATGATGGCTCCTTGATATCGGTGTTGGGGGTGTACCTTCGGTCGTGAGCATGCAACCGCAATAAGTGCCGGTGCAGCCGCTATCCGGTCACCGCTAGGGCGCCGGTCTACGCGAGCTCACGACATGCATTTGTCGAACCACCCGAGCATCGGTTCAGGACGACGCTGAAACTCCAGGTAACCGTCCCACCGCGCTTTTGTGCCCTCGATCCATTGCAGCTTCTTTTCGGCCACGGGAAGGTTGTCGTACATCGCTTGGACATCCTCCGGCTCGGTCAGGATGTCGTCGTGAACCTGATAGATGAACGTCGGCACGCGGACGCTCTTGGCCCACTCCTGCGGGACCCGTTGTTCGAGGCCGACGCTGGTGCGCAAGCGGAGAAGTGTGTTGAAGTCATCGAGGCGGTCGCTGATGCCCAACACTTCGAGGCGGCGTTCAGCGATGAAGCGCGGGGTGATCGGCTGGCACGTGACGAGGCACCTGACGCCGTCGAACTCCTCGG
>PKWB01000161.1 GCA_003131685.1 Candidatus Dormiibacterota bacterium | reverse complement strand
GAGGTCGGTGAGCAGGCGCAGGGACAGGGCCGTGATGCGCCGCACCCGTTCGTCCTGGTCGGGGACGGACGCCGTGTGTCGACGTTCAGCCATGGGGGATGGTTGCCGAGGCCCGCTCTCGCGCCGCCACCACCGCGCTCAGCACGCCCGCGAACGCGCGATCGGTTCGAGGCGAGGCCCCGACGATGGGGCTGCGCCGGTGGCTCGCCGTCTGCACGTCCACGGTGAAAGGCACCTCGACGATCTCGGCCCCAGCGGCGCGGAGGTGGTCGAGGAGCTCGGCGATCGCCGGGAGCTCAAGGGCACGGCGGCCGTCGCCGGGGAGCAGCAGCGGGACGACCAGGCCTGGCCTGCGAAGACGGCCGTGGGAGCCGGCGACCATGGCATCGATGCTGTCGATGATCTCGCCGGCGGCGATGAAGGAGGCCTCACCGAGGTCGATCGGCAGCACTGCGACATCCGCGTGCTCCAGCCAGTGGGCGACCACTGCCTCCTTGGCGCCCTCGCTCAGGCTGGGCAGGGTGTTCGGCAGGTCGACCACGACCAGGGTGTGGCGCAGCCGAAGGTGCGTCACCAGCCGGTCGATCTCCGCGGCTGTATACGCAGAGCCCGAGGAGCGGCGCTCGGGCAGGACGCGCAGGCGCTCGTTGCGGGCGAACTCACCGTTGGGCACGAGTGCGCCTCGGTTGAGGGCCTCGACCACCTCGCGCACCGTGAGCGCGTCAGTCGGGACCGCGAGCTGGCGCCAGGAGTCGGGGTTGTTGAGGTTGGCGTCGACGAGCACGGCGCTGCCGCCGTGTGGCTCGACGGCACGGGCACCCAGGACCCCGATCGCCGCCGCCTCCGTGGTCTTGCCCGGGCCGCCCTTGGGGGTGCCGACCGTGACCACCGTGGAATGGGCACGGAGCAGGACCTGGCCGAGCCCGGCAAGGTCGGGCGCCGGAAGCCGTGGGCGCGACGGAGCCACGCGCCCGACGAGCGTCCGCAGGCGGCTGCCACCCCGGTCCGGCACATGGTGGTCCGCCGCGTCCTGCGTTTCCAGGCCCCCGAACCGGCCGTCTTCGGAAGCCGTGCCGTACGGCTGGTCGGACCCCAAGCCCGCAAGGGCCGCGAGCGGAGTCACCGGCGACCGCGATGCGTTCGCGCCGGCCTGTTCGAACCGTGGTCGATGGTCGGGGATCGGAGCTCCGGATGCCGCCGGTGCCGCTTCACGACCCGTCTGCACATCCGCGTCGGCGATGGGACCGTTGCCGGGAAGCACGCCGCGCGCCCACGCCGGCGGCGCCGGAACCCTCCCGTTGCGCCGCTGCGGGGAGGTGGCTGCGATGGAGGATGCCTCGCCAGACTCGCGGCTTCGAGTGATGTCGTCGGAAACGCCTGACATGTGCAACATCGCAATCGGCTGTGCACGGCCGCCCGGGCTCAGATCGCCGCTCAGACGTCGCACCAGCTCCCAGGCGAGCGCCTCGAGGCTCTCGGCGACAACAGCGGTCCCCATGCCTGCCGGGATGCCCGCTGCCTCGATGTCGTCGCGGCACCAGACCAGGTGGCGTTCGTCCGCCGCGTCGCGGACAGCCGAATCTTCGTGACCCGCGTTGCGGACGATCAGCACCTCTGCGCCGGCGAGCCCAAGTGCCGCATCACCAAGATGCGGCTCCGGGGGACGGAGCAGCGCGATGGTGCCGTCGACCACGGGTGGCAGGAGCGCATGGACCGCGCGCAGGAGCCGATCCGACTCCTCGGCGGGGAGGAGGCTGACCAGCATCCGGGTGGCGCTCACGGTGCCTTCGCGAGTTGCTGACGAGCCTGGCTGATACTGCCGCAGCACATCGAATATGCGTTGCTGTTGTGGCGCGCCACTCCGACGCCGAGGATCGCGAGGCATACCGCGAGCGTCACGCCGGCCAGCGCGCGCGCCGAGGTCACCCGCAGGCGAACGCTGCCCAGCGTGCGCGCCAGCACCAGGACGACACCGGCAAGGAACGCTACCCAGAGCAGCAGCTCGGCGGCGGCCAGCGCGGCCACCCCGCTCGGATCCGCGCCGCTGACGAATCCCATCGCCGCAGCGAGGTTCGGCCGGGGGAGCACCAGCGCCGCAACCGCGACACCGCCGACCACCGCGAGCAGGACGGAGGCGTGCCGGCGCACTCAGAGCCCGCCGTTGGCGCTGGCGTAGGCGACCGCCGAGAAGATGACCACGAAGATGGCGGCGAGCAGGCCCACCATCGGCACCAGCACGGTGATGGTGCGTGAACCCAAGCGGACCCGCGCATCGGCGAGGCGCTGCGCGGTGAACGAGCGCGCGGCGGCGAGGTACTCGGTCGCCGGATCACCGCCTCCATACTCCTGGGCCGCGCGCACAACCTGAGCCAGCTGCGCCAGCACGGGGAGGCGGTACGCGGCGGACACCGCCTCGAGCAGCTCGGCCCGGGAGTGCGGCTGGACGTCACTCGTCTGACGCCACTGGTCGCTGCCCAGCATCTCGGCGAGGGTGCGGTCGCGCATGCTTCGCGCCAGGGCGAGCAGCGGGTCTCCAGGACCCAGCCCATCGGGGCTGTGCACCGGGGGCACACGCAGCAGCCCGAAGAGCAGCAGGGTCTTGGCGACCTGGAGGGAGGCCGTCTCGCGCCGGCGGCGGGCCTCTCGTTGCAGGCTCGCCACGCTCAGCGCGGTCGCGACGACGGCTGCGACCGGGATCAACGCGGGAGCGAGCACGAGGCCGTCGCCGGCGAGGACGGTCACGCCATCGAGGACGCTGCAGGCGCCGACCGTGAGGGCAGCGATGCCGACCACCCGGCGTGTGAACGCCTGGGTCTCGCCGCGACCGGCGGCCAGCTGCAGCCGCCGCACCGCGAATCGATCCTGGAACGCCCGCGCCATCGGGGTGCGTGCCACTGCGGCGGCCCAACGGCCGTGATCGGGCATCAACCGATCCCGGACTCGGCGAATGCTGGCGCTTTCGGCGGTCCGCAGAGCGCCGCTGCGCGCCAGGACCATCGCAGCCAATGCGGCCGTGGTCGCGAGCAGCAGCGACGGCAGCCAGACCTCAGCCACGACCGATCCGCCCCAGCTCCGCGCGCACCAGGCGCACGTCCCAGCGAGCCGGGCGAGGAGTGCGCAGCAGAGTGCCCATGATGGCGATCGACCCCGCGAAGATCAGCGCCGCGATCACGAGCGTGATCTCCCCCTGGACGCTGACGAGGAAGTCGTGCAGCACCGGGACGGTATTGAAGGCGCCGATGAGCACCGCCAGCACCGCGCCGATCATCTGCGCGCTGCGTCGCTGCACCGCCACCGCGGCGCGGGTGGCGTCGAGCAGCGCGATGTCCTCCTCGAGCTCCGGGATCACCTGGTCGCGGAGCTGATGGACGAGCTCGCGCGGATCGCGGCTCCGTCCGGCGAGCAGGAGCACGCACACGTCCTCGACGAATGCGGAACGGGAGCGTTCGGCCATGTCGAGGAGCCCCTCCTCCATCGAGAGCGCCGTCTGCAGCGGTGTCAGCAGGTCGCGCAGCTCAGAACGCGGATGCTGTGCCACCTCGCGCAGCACGGCGTCGAGATTGCCCATGCGCTGCAGCCCATTGGCCAGGTCGCGAACGGTCGCGACCAGCGAGCGGTATGCGCGCGAGCGCCGCGCCGACGCCACGTCCTCCACCAGCCAGGGCACGCCCAGCGTCCCGAGGAGGAGCAGGACCATCGCGATGACCACGACGCCGCTGGTCAACCCCACGAGCAATGCGACGGCGAACAGGGTGAGCCGAATCGCCGCCCACACGGCGAACGGCACGCCCAGCGACGCGGCCAGATCCCGCTCCGCGTCGAGCAGGGGAGCGACCCGGCGCGAGACCGCAGCGCCCGCGTCGGGACGCACGCCCGGCCGCTGCCACACCGTGATCGCGGCGATGAGGCAGAGGATGACCAGCACCTCGAAGAAGAGCAGCGCGATCACGGCGCCGGCACCTCGACGACCTGCTCGCCAAGTGCCTCCTGGAGTCGCCGGGGCAGGTCGGCGATCGAATGCACGCGGCGGACCAGTGCGTCGTGCTCGTCCGTGCGGTACACGTCGACCGCGGCGCCGTCGGCCGAGTATGCGACCACCCCGGTCACCGCCCGCCTGCCGAGTCGCTGCGATTTGCGGAGGTGCACCACGAGGTGGATCGCCTGGTGCGCGACCCTCGTGGCCAGCTCCACCTGCCCGGCGAAACGCGGCGCCATCATCACGTAGTTGACGACCTTGGGAATGGTCTCGGCGGCGCTGTTGGCGTGCACGCTGACCATCGATCCCTCGTGGCCGGTGGTCATCGCATTGGCGGCGTCCGCCATCTCCGCGCCGCGGGCCTCGCCGACGATGATCCGCGACGGCAGGAAGCGCAGGGCGTCGCGCCCCAGATCCTCCATGCTCACCCGGGCTTCCTGTTCCTTCCAGGCACCGGGCACGGTGGCCATGGTGATCGTGTTCTCGTGCACCATTCGGCCGTCGGGGCGTTCCTGGGCCAGGGCCAGCTCCGGACTGTCCTCGATCACCAGCAGCGTCTCGTCGTCTGCGACCTCGGCGCAGAGCGCGCGCATGAGCGTGGTCTTGCCCGCGCCGGTGCCGCCGGAGATGATCATGTTCAGCCGGGCGCGAACGCACTCGCGCAGGAAGGCGGCCACGCCGCTCGGGATGGTGCCGTTGGCCACGAACTCGTCGAGTGTGCTCGGCCCGCTCACGCGCGGGATGCGCAGGCAGGCATAAACGCTGTTCCGCCCCACCGCGGCGGGGGCGACAACGACGGCGATGCGCACCTGTCCCACCGCGGTCGCCATGGTGGCGACGGCCCGCGGCTGATCACGGGTCAGCTGGGTGCGGGGCTGCACGCCCGCGTAGCTGAGCAGCGTGCGAAACCACTCCTCGAGCCTGGCGTCCGCCTCCCGGCGGGTGGGAGCGCTGAATGCTTCGGGTCCCGACCCCTGCAGCAGCTGCTTGCTACCCGCGGCCTCGACCAGGATGCGGTCCGCCCCGAGACACTGGATGTCCTCGACATCCTCATAGACGAGCAGGGAGAGTGGCCAGAGCAGGCTGGCTCGGACCAGCAGCGCCCACTCCACCTCGGCGCGCCATGTGGCATCCCCGGCGAGACGCGCCGCCAGCACCGGTGCGACCCCCATGCCGCCGCGATGCACTGACCGCTCGACCAGGTCGCTCACCAGGTCGGGGAGGCGCTCCTCCCATGTGGTGGAGAGCTCGTCACCCCGCTCGCGATGGAGCACGCCACAGAGCTGCTCCACGAGCGGGAGCATCTCCGCGGGAATCTCCGGCCATGCGCGCGAGGCCATCCCGTTCCCGGCCACCCGGCGGGCATCGATCCGCGGCCGGTCCTCGCCGATCATCACCGGACCGGCGCACCGTGGCGGGTCAGCGGCCATCGGTGGCGACGCGTGGTATTGGAGGTGATCGTTCCGGATCCGAAGAGACCCAGCTCCTCGGCCATTGCCTCGCGCTGGATCGGCTCCCGGCGAGCTCGCGCCACGACACAGCGATCCGCGTTCCACTCCCATTCGCACGCCAGCGGATATCCGGGCAGCGCCGCCTGGAGCAGTTCGAACGCCTCCGAGACGCCGCGACGATGGGCCGGGAGCACCAGCACCAGTCGGGCGCGCGGGATGGTCAGCGTCCGCAGGGTGCGCACCGCGTTGTCGAGCAGGTCCGACTCCGCGCGCACGACGATGAAGACCGCGTGCAGAGCGAAGCCCAGGGCTCGGGCCGCGCCATCGCCATCGACCAGATCCGGGTACGCGAACGGCGTGCCGCAGTCGACGACGACCAGCTCCTCGGGGAGGCCCTCGAGGGCCGGCACCAGCAGCTCGGCGGTGTGCGAGCCGGGGCGGCCGGGATCGCGAAACCCGGGAACCACCCGAAGCCGCGGGCGCGAGCCGAGCGTGACTGCCTGACGCTCCAGCTCGGCGGTGGCGATGCCGTGCGGGCTGTACACGTTGGCCAGGGACCGCGTGTCGTCGATGCCGAGCAGCGACGCCACCGTGCCGCCCGCGCCGTCGGCATCCACAAGCATGGTGCCGCGATCCCGTGCCGACGACCAGGCGAGCGCGGCGGCGAATCCGGTTGCCCCGCTGCCGGCTCGGACGCCCGCGACACCGACGCGCAGCGGCGCCACCTTCAGCCTGCCGCCGGGTCGGCGGCCGGGGTTGACCCTGCGGCCGCGTTGGCGATCGCCGTCAGCATCTGCTCGGCCTGCTGCAGCGTGTACGTCTCGCCGCGGGGCACCTGGACACCCGAGGACTGCACCGCGACCAGATCGATACCCGAGACGGAGAGGTCGACCCAGAACCCCTCATACGCGGCAGGGACCAGGACGGCCGTGGCGCTGCCGGCAGCGACGATGGTGATCCCGCGGCCATANNCGCCGCCGCCGCCGCGGGCGCCTCCGGCGTGCCGACCCCGAGGGTGCTGGAGCTCGGGCCGTAGATGTCGACACTGTCACCCGCCTGCAGCCCGGGCGCCATGCTCTTGAAGGCGAGCGGCACGGTGACCATGGATTGAGTGAACAGATCGTCGGGCCGGAGTACATCACCATCCGACACGGCGTGCGCGAGGTATTCGCCGGCGGGGTTGGTGGTCAGGACGGTGAAGTCGTCCGACCCCTGTGCGATGGTCACCTGGCGCACCAGGGACGCCGTCATGCGCGTGCCGGCACTCGCGTTCTGACTCATCGCCCAGGCGGTGATGTGCCGGCCGCCGATGCTCAGGGCGGTGAAGACAATCGCGCTCACGGCGGCGAGTGAGAGCACCACGATCAGCCCGAACGCCCCGCGTCGCATCCCCTCTTTCCCCCTATCGCCTAGTACGGATGCACGGTGCCGAGCGCGGCACCGGCCTGATGGACGGCTCG
>PKWB01000129.1 GCA_003131685.1 Candidatus Dormiibacterota bacterium | reverse complement strand
TGCCGAGGTCCTCACCCGTGCGCGGATGTGTGCCGGCGAGCACCGCCGCAAAGTCGGTGTCGGTCACCTCGCCGCGCAGCTGGAGCGCCTCCGCACCGGGCCCGGCCCAGCGTCCCGGCGACTCGCCACGAGCGGTGTAGTACTCGAGCTGCTGCTGCGCGACCGCCTCGCGGAGGTACCGCACCGCATGCTCGACGCTCGTGAGCTTGCCGATCGAGATCATCGCGGAATCCCGTGGTGCACGCGTTCCAGCGTAGGGAGAAAGCGCCTACAGGGCGCTTACTTTTTCGGAACGTTTGATCTGGGAGAAATCAGCGATGCAACTGTGTGTGGTTTCGGGTGGACGATGCCTGTCTGTGAGGTCGTGAAGGCGGTGACAAGAGGTGTGATGCGGGTGCGTTTGTCGGAAGCGCAGAGGAGATGGCCGGTTGGTGGAAGACTGAGAGATGATGTCGAGGGAGCCAGAGGCGCTGCCGAAGCCTCCGACCCTGCAGACCATCGGCCGTCGCAGTGGCCTTTCCCGTCGCGGGGTTCGCGGGGTTCGCGGATGACGCGAACTTCGCTGAACGCGCGTCCTTCGCGTGGTGAGCGAGACGCGCGCAATCCAGTTGATCAGCGTGGCACGCTGACTGCGCGAACGTCGCGAGCCAAGCGGCATGCGCGCAATGCGTCTGATTTGCGATGTCCGCTTCAAGGGTGAAACCCGCGAAAGACGCGAGAGTCGCGACCCTCGCGAGGTGACCGAGAGCGCTGGGCGCCGCGCGCCCGGGACGACTCCCCGCGTGGCAATACTGCGGGGTGTCGCTCGATGGAGTCGTCGGTGATCATGTCGCGGCAGCTCAGTTTCCCCGTGGATACCCCACCCGTTTCGACGACTTCGGAAGGTCGCCGGCGTGGGCGTACTCGCTCTGAGACCTACTCCGCTGCCCCACTGCCTGTGGCTGCGCCCGCGACTGAGTTGGGCGCTCACACGCGGGCCAACGGAACGTATTTGCTGGCACCGATGTCGATGCTACTGACGGTGCGCGACGTTGCGGTCGCACTTCGGCTCGGCCGCACCCGGACGTACGCATTGCTCCGCTCCGGGGAGATCCCGGTGATTAGGGTGGGGCGCGCCGTGAGAGTGCCTCGAGACGGACTCTGCCGCTGGATCGAGGAGCACTGCACGTACGTAGATCAGGTATCCTCGGGCAACGGTTTCGGGTCGCGCTAACGCGGCGGTGCGGCGGTGATCTCTGCAATGTTCACGCGGTCGCTGGCGCAAGCAGGCGCGTGATGCGGTCAGCCGCATCCGCATGGAGCGAGTGGAGGACACCGGCATACGTGTTGGCCGTGATCGCGATCGTGCTGTGTCCGAGGATTGCTGAGACCGTCTTGAGGTCGACGCCACTGGCGAGCAGCAGCGTCGCGCAGCCGTGGCGCAGATCGTGAAAGCGACGGACGGGTAGATCCTTGGATTTCAGCGTCCACTGGAACCGATTGGTGACGGTCGTGCCAGTCAACGGTGTCCCAATCGCAGTCGTAAACACCAGGTCGGGGATCTCCTCATGCCACGCCAGTCCGAGCCGAAGTCTCTGCTGCTTCTGTCGATCGCGATGGGCAGTGAGCACGGGAGCGAGCGGCGCCGGCATTGCGATTGTTCGCGCCGATCGTCGTGTCTTCGGTGGCAGCAACCGCCACTCACCCCCGAGCCGCTGGAGCGAACCCGCGACGGTGATCGTCCGCCGTTCCACGTCGACGTCGCGCAATCGGAGTCCGAGGATCTCGCCCTGCCGCAACCCGGTCCAGAGAGCGAGCGCGACGATCGGTTCGAGGGGATGATCGCGGAATGCGGCGAGGATGTCTTGGGCCTCACCTGGGGGCATGAGCGCGACGTCGAGGTCCGCGACCTTTACCGGCTCGGCGAGGCTGGCAGCGTTGCGGTGCAGTTCGCCACGTCGTATGCCCACGTTGAGAGCGCGCCGCAGGACGGCGCGCATGTGATGGATGGTGCGGGGGGCCAGGCCCATGTCTTGCTTGCGCCGCATCATCATCGTCACGTCGTGCGGGGTGAGCTTGCCGAGCTTGATGCGTCCGACCTCCGGCACGATGTGGTGCTCGATGAGCTCACGGTAACGGCGAAAGGTCTTGGGGGCCAGCGACCGTTCCACTTCTTGAAGCCACTCGCTAAGGAAGGCGGCTACGCTCTTGGACCCGCCTGGGGAAGGGATGCCGCGGCGTTCTGCGGTCAGACTGTCCTGGAGCTTTTCAAGGACCTCCTTGCGCGTGCGGCCATAGAAGGACCGGCGACGGTTGGTCCCGTCTGGATTTGTCCCGACTGCAACGCGGGCCTCCCAGAGACCGGTGGACCGCTGGCGGATGCTCCCTTCAAGGTTGCCGCGTCGCGTGGCAGTCATCGCCGAGAGCATACCTGAAACTGGGGTACAACTGGGGTACGCTTGGCAACCGAGCGGGAGTTAACAGACGAGCGGTACTCCCTAAGGAAGCCTAAAACCCTTATACCATACGGGCTTTTGGCGGAGGGAGAGGGATTCGAACCCCCGGGGGCTTGGCGGCCCCTGCGGTTTTCAAGACCGCTCCGTTCAACCGCTCCGGCATCCCTCCGCGTGGGCTCATGCCAGTTTAAGCGGCACCAGCCTGCTCGTTGACGTCGAGGCCTCAGACGGTGACCATGGGTGATGTGGTCGCGCTGCTCGTCTTCGTCGGATGCATCCTCGCGTTCCTGCTGCTGCTCTTCTGGTATGGGCTTAAGGGCGAGTCGAACACCGACCCTGCGATCGGGACCAACCGGCCGTATCCAGATGGCGTCGGGCCGACGGGCCCGGGCTCGGACGCACCGCCATACCTGCCCGACTTCACGGTCAGCGAGGCGGAGACGTTCCGCCGCAATGCGGATCGACGCCTCAGGCGTCTATTCCGCCCACCGCTCAAGGCTCGGAGCTGGATGGATGAGCCGGGCGCACTCGAGGCGGCAGGCCTGGTCGACGCACCGCCTCCTGCCGTGGAATCGACGGCCCCTCCCGAGGCGCTCCCGCGACGTCATCGCCGAAAGAAGCACGGCTAACTCCCGGCGGTGGCCATCCCTTCAAGTTGATCGGCGTGCTCCTCGAGGTGGCCGACCAGGAACCGCTCCACAAGCTCGTCAACGGTCATTGCCCCGAGCGTGGGATGCAGGCCGCTGATTCCCCACTGGTCGGGCCCGATCGTTGCCAGGAAAACGCGAAGTGCGGCGATGTCCGTGCGAGTGTGGCCCCACAGCTCCGACACCGGCTGATGGCGGTTTCGCTCGATTGCGCCGATGCGCTCGGGGTCGCGCTTGGTCCGCCCGAACGGCACGAGGCCATCGGATGGCTGCCCTTGGAGCACCGGCCGCGTCTCGGTGATCCAGTACGGAATGAACTCGGAAAGATGCGCCCAGACCTGACCGCGTTCCCAGCGCTCGCCGGTGTCGGCATCGGCACCGGTGAGCGATCCGGGCGGCGGCTCGGCGGCAGCGGCCGCGGCGAGTCGGACCTCGACGGCGTCGAGACGCGCGAGGTACTCGTCCGTGGTGTTCATCGCAGCGGACGCAACGCCGAGCCGGCAACCACTCGATTGCGCAGTGTTCCCAACCGCTCGACGCTCAGCTCAACGACGTCGCCGGGCTGCAACCACGGATACCGTTCGGTGCCGTGCACCAACGACAGCTCGAGGATGCACCCTGTTCCACACGTGCCGGAGCCGATGATGTCTCCGGTCTCCACACGGGTTCCGCGCGACGCATACGCGATCATCTCGCCGAAGCTCCAGAAGATATCCGCAAGCGACGCGCGCGAGTACTCGACGCCATTCACGCTCGCGGTCATCTCGAGGCCGAAGCTCTTGTCGCGTCGCGTGTCCTCGAGCTCGTCGGGCGTGACGAAGACCGGTCCAAGTGATGTCGCAAAATCCTTGCCCTTCACCGGTCCCATGCTCAGCTTCATCTCCCGGCGCTGAATGTCGCGCGCGCTCCAGTCGTTCAGCACGCAGTAGCCGGCGATGGTGTGCTCCGCGGCGTCGGGATCGAGGTCAGCACCACCGATGCCGACGACGGCCGCGACCTCCAGCTCGTAGTCCATCTCCAGGCACCCCGGCGGGATCGCGACATCAACGTCCGGTCCGGAGATCGCGTAGGGGTTGCTGAAGTAGAAGACGGGCAGTTCGTACCAATCGGGATCCATCTCGAGCCCGCGTCGCTGGCGCGCGGTGCGCACGTGCTGCTCGAAGGCATAGAAGTCTCGAACCGTCGGTGGTCGGGGGATCGGGGCGAGCACCTGGACGGCGTCGAGCTCAAAGACGTCGTGTGGATCTCGACGCAATTGGTCGCCCTCCGCGGCGAGCCGCGTGCCGTCGTCGCCGAGAAGGTTGAGCAGCGTGGTGCCGGGAGCGCACGCATGGATACGTCCGTCGACCAGCACCCCGGTGCGATCCGCAGCGAATTTGGCCTGGGTGAACGTCACCCAGCGCATTGACGCCGTCGCCTTCGTATCCGCACAGCCAGCAACGAACCAGCTGCGACAACCAGGACTCCCACGACGATGAGCGGTGCCATGAGGCCATTACCCTGCGTCGATGCCGCGGTCACTCCACTGAGGACGCCGGGGCGCGCGGCCGCGATCCCGGCGCTGTCCTCGACGCCGAAGGCGTTCGACGTGAGCCCATGACGCATCGGCATCCAGGGAATCGGCGTGGCATTGGGACGGACCACGACGACCGGAGCGGCGTGGTGGACCACCGCGACCACGCGCCGCACGATCGGGTGAGCTGTTGCGGCACGCGCGGTGCGTTCGATGACGATCGCCATGCTGCCGTAGATGGTGAAGGTTCGAGCGAACTGCGCCATGGTCGTCCCGTTGTACGAGCCGGTGAGCGGATCGCTGAACTCGAGCGTTCCGGCGGACGTGTTCACGCCCATCAGCACGACGACGTGGCCGGCCTCCGTCCAGGGCACCGTCCGGCCATCCCAAGCAGTCCACGTCCTGGCGGTCTGCGACGAGTAGTTCACCGTCGTCCAGACGATCACCGGGTGACCGGCCTCAACGGCGGCGTAGAGGGCCGCGGGGTTCCAGCCGGTGAGCTGGGCGGCGACGGGAACGCCGAGCGACTCCGCGGCTCGCGCGACGACGGGCGCATAGGCTCCCCACCCTGCGTATGCCGTCCAGTGGGGATTGCTCCCCGGCTCCGAGCCCATGACATGTCCGACGAAGTCCGTGTAGGGGTCGCCCCACATCGCGGGAAGGCCGTCGGCGCCGAGGATGGGCGCACGGGTATCGGTGGGGAAGTGACCCTGCACGTACTGCTGGGTGGTGTGGATGCCGACCGACCCGAGTGCGATCGTCAGCGACGTCGCCTCGCAGTCGAGCGGCATCTGCATCCGCTGGGTTCCGACCGGGAGCCGGAACATCGCCGCCTCGGCCGTGACCGGGACCGACGCCAGGCAAACGGCTCCCATGCCGAGGGCGACGATCGTCGCTGTCCCCCTCCGCACATGGACCACGCCGCTACTGTACGAGGAGGCACATTTCGGGTGGTTGCGAGCCGGACACGACATATACTGGCCCCGGCCTGGGGAGGTGGCTGAGAGGCTGAAAGCGCCCGCCTGCTAAGCGGGTGAGGGATCTTAAGTCCCTCCGGGGGTTCGAATCCCCCCCTTCCCGCCAGGCCGCGCGTCGTGAGCCTCCGGCTCATCTGTCGGCGCGGACGGTTTGTCGCCAATTAGCTGGTGACGAGATCGGCTGACACGCGCCAGAGGTGTTGTGCAATTGCGGGGTCGAGCGCCCACTCTTTTACACCGTGAGGATGCTGGGCGAGATCGGCGTCATTCGGTACGGTATAGGCCTCGCGGCAGTCATCGAGGTAATGGCCCCCGGTGTGTGAGAACCCGGGAGCGACAGCGGCGACCATACTGGTGGCGGCTCCTTGCTCAATGGTCTTGTATCTGAAGAGGCCCGCCGCCTCGGCCGCGTCAAGCGATGCCTTCTGTTTGGAAGAGAAGTTGCGCTGAAGTCCGGTTGCAATGCCTCCGGGATTCACAGCGTTAGCGACGATGCCGTCAGATGCCCAGCGGCGAGTGACTTCGACGGCGAACAATGAGTTGGCTGTCTTCGATTGTGCGTAGGCGATTTGAGGGTCATAGGGACGGCGGTCGAATTGGAGGTCCTCGAAATCGACCCCCGACCGCATGTGAGCGGTAGAGCTGAGCGAGACGATCCTGGCCCCGTCGCGTTCCGCCGCTCCGCTCACAAGAGCATTGTGCAGACCGACGGCGAGACCAAAATGGCCGAGATGGTTCGTCGCAAACTGCAACTCCCATCCTTCGGCCGTGCGCTCCAGGCCGCTTGTGACGAGGCCGGCATTGTTAATCAGAAGATGGAGCGGGCCGTTCCACGCATCGATGAAATCGCTGATCGTCTGCCTATTCGCGAGGTCCAGTCGAACGACCTGCGGCCTGATTCCACCAGTGGACCGCTCGATCTCTTCGGCGACAGTGTTACCCGCATCAGTATTGCGGACCGCAAGTGTCACCTCGGCACCGGCTGCTGTCAGCACGCGGGCCGTCTCTATGCCTAGTCCGGAGGAGCCGCCTGTGACGATCGCACGTATGCCTCCCAGGTTGATGCCGTGTGTGACCTCGTCAGCTGTGCTGGTGGCTGAGAATGAAGTCGTGATGAGGCTAGGAGAGGTCATTTGGAGCCGTAAGTGAAGACGACATTGACCTTGCGGGCAGCGAGGTTCATCACCGACGATCGACCGATGCCGCCGTTATAGCCTGTCAGGATCATCACTCGCGTGGCGACCTCAAGTCGTGTGCTGACAAAATTGCGCTGGGTTATAGCTCTCAGTTCTCGTGATGTGGCCCGATGATCCAGCATGATGGGTGGTGCCTGGGAAGTCCAATAACAAGATGTGGGTTGGCAATAGATTCGGCGCAACCACAGTTCGCACACTTCGCAGGGAGCGCTCCTATTTGGCCCGCTACCGCATAAGGCGCGTAGCCGGTAGCAGGTCCCTAAGTGACGGCGGCGCCGCTCAGCACGTGCCTAGTTGTCGGCTCCCACGTGATGGCAACGCCAGCTGTTCCGGGAAGGGCGACCATGCCGTTTGCTGAGTTAGCGGCTACAGGCACTTGCCAATTGTCGCATGCAGTGGAGTTGATCGGCCATGGCGCGCGTATGAGGCCTTCGCGAAAGCGGCCATGGAACGGAGGTGAAACGAAGCGGCTCTTGATATGCGAGGCTGATTGCTTCCGAACGCCCCAATCCATCGATGCCCGGGCACACTCCCAGCACTGGGATGTGGTAATCATGCCGCCGCCTAATCGTTGAAGTCCAACCTCTTATTGGACTTCATGAGAGCGACCCATCATGTTCTGTTGCTAGAGAAGCCCGTGCTGACTGGCTATCTGTCGGTCGGCGTACTGTTCCAACCAAGCCAAAAGAAAGGTGGCGAAGACTGTGGCAAAGCCGACGGCGTACACAAATTCGGTATCCATTCCCCTGCCCGACGAGGCCTTCGTGCAGCGAGTCATCGGCGACGGATACGACCCCGACCAGGCTCTACACGTGGTCAAGATGTTTGCTGGGACCGATGACATGTTTCCCGCGCTGTTCCCAAAAACCAGGCAATTTTCCCGGCGCTGCTATACCCCCCTTCCCGCCAGGCCCGGGTTAGTGCAGCGCGTGGCTTTGGGACCTCAGCGCAGGATCGTCGAGCAGTACTGGGGAAACGGTCCACTCGGACTCACGCAGTTTTCCTGCTGCTGGAACTCCAAAGCCTGGCCGAAGTCCTTGGTGGTTCCCGTGTAATCGCCACCAAAGGTAAACGCCTTGTCAGCACCGTTGAAGGCGTACCACGGGTAGGAGCAGAACGGTGTGCCGTAGTTGCCTGCGCCGCAGTCCTGGTTGATCTCGGCCTCACCGCCGAAGTCACTCACGGCCGACCAACTCTGCGCGGCGCTCCCGTCACCGAAGGTCACGCCCTTGATCTGGAGGGGCGTGAACTGCAGCCACGTGGGGACGTTGTAGGAGTAGCAGGGCGGCTTCGTTGCGCTGCCGGGCAGGCAGTATTGGCCTGCAGGCGTGGTGTAGTCGCCGGTGTGACCGATCTCCCAGACCAGGGAATTCGGCGCGTCGTTGACGAGCCCCCAGCCCAGCGCGTTACCGAGCTTCTGAACGCTGAATGCGGGCATCAGCGGTCCATCGACCTTGCTGTTCAGGATGATTGTCCCGGAGTGGCCGGTGGTCAGGTCGGTGATCGTGATGTGCATCCCATCCCTGGCGGCCGTGACGTACTGATGGTCGGTGATGGTGTCCCCGGCGTGCATGGTCAAGGGGCCGCCGGTATTGGCGTCGAGGAGCATCGCGTTGAAGGCCGCGGACTCGGAGGAGCCATGCTTGGACACCTCCCAGACCGGCGAACATACCGTGTAGACGTTGGGAGCGTAGCTCACGTTGTATCCCCCGCCCGCCGTGCAGCCGGTGGTGATGCTGTTGGGATAGAACTGCAGTTCGAGAAAGGCCTGATTGAAGAGACTGTTCGGGTCGGAAACGGTGCCCCCGATCCAGAAGGTCGGTCCAACCGAGTCCACATGCACCGAGCCGTCGGTGGGGAGCACGACCGTCCACGTCAGATCTTGCGCCGAGCCGGCCTTGTTCGACAACGGATCGATTTCAGGCTCGTCGTGGCCCGTGCAGCTCGCGGTGTACCAGACGAAGTCCTGAGGATGATGGCCGATGCAGAGGGACTGCGAGTGGCTGCTCGCAGCACTGGCTCCCATGCTTGACGGTAGCGCCAGCGCAACGGCGGCGCCGAGCCCGACGGCGGCAAACGTGAGGCGTCTTTTCACAGGTGTCCCCCTTCGTTCTACAAGAGTTCAGCCACGCGGAGAAGCCGCGACATCGACCGCGTAGCTGCCATGTTCTCGTACCCCCTGGCTGGCGCCGGACGTAACTCGGCGCAGATCGGACCGACGGTAGTCGCATCGTCGGTCCAGTGTCAAGGCTACTGGTGCGCGCGAGCCGCCTCGCCCATTCAGGTCACATTCCGTCGTTCTCAGGTGTCAGTGATGTGACAAGGGCAAGGCACAGGAGGCACACGATGCGGGTTTTCGTCGCCGGGGCGAGCGGTGCCATCGGCACACGGCTCGTTCCACAGCTGATCGATCGAGGGCATGAGGTGATCGGGACATTTCGGTCGCCGGGGAATGCTGAGCGCTTGCAATCGCTCGGCGCGGAGGCGATCGCGCTCGACCTGCTCGACGCCCAGGCCGTACGCGCAGCCGTGCTGAGCGCCAAGCCCGACGCGATCATCCACGAGGCAACGGCACTGGCGAATGCGCACTTTGGCAGGAAGCTCGACAGCACCTTTGCGCCGACCAACCGCCTTCGGACCGAGGGCACCGACGCACTCTTGACTGCTGCCGCCGAGGCCGGCGTGCGCCGGTTCATCGCGCAGAGCTTCGCCAACTATCGCTATGCGCGTGAGGGCGGCCCGGTCAAGACCGAGGACGATCCTCTCGATCCAGACCCACCCGCATCGACGCGTCAAACCAACGCCGCGATGCGCCATATTGATGAAGCCGTCACGGCCGCCGGCGGATACGCGCTTCGCTACGGCGGCTTCTACGGTGCCCGCAACGACCAGCTGGTCAAGCTCGTGCGCCGGCGGTATTTTCCGATCATCGGCGACGGCGGGGGCGTCCTGTCATGGATCCATCTCGACGATGCCGCTGCCGCGACGGTGCTCGCGCTCGAACGCGAGGGAGCCGGCATCTACAACATCGTCGACGACGAGCCCGCTCCCGCGCGCGAGTGGCTCCCCGTGCTGGCGAATGCGGTTGGCGCCAAGCCACCGCGTCGCGTTCCTTCCTGGCTCGCGCGGCTCATCGGCGGCGCAGATGGGATGACCATGATGTCCGAGGCACGTGGCGCCTCAAACGCGAAGGCAAAACGCGAGCTCGGATGGACGCTGCGCTACCCCAGTTGGCGACAGGGCTTCGCGGCGACCTACCATGCGGGCGCACCGGCGGATGGACCCACGCCTGCACCGCGGTGACTACCAGCTCGGACAGTGAGGATAAAGCCGACACGCCCGCGGACGGGCCCGAGTCAGGGGGACCTTTAGCGGCGGGACCCGACGTCCGCAGGGGTTCGTGAATCGACCGAAGACGAAGCTCCAGATGGATCCGCTGCCGGGCCCCAGGCGGCGCCGCGTGTGGCCACCCGATCGGCAATCGGCGCCGTCGCCTTCTCGCGCGCGAGCGGCGTCGGCATCGCCTGCTCCGCCTTCATCCGTGCCGGCCGCCGCACGGTCAACCCAAGGACGCCGCCGAGGAATCCGAGCACCGCTCCGCCGGCGAGGAGGAAGTACCCCATTTGCAGGTGTCGCACCAGCGACACGGCGGGAACCAGGTGGTCGAGGTCGTGGTTCCCGCTGCTCAGGAGGAACACGATCTGAGCCGCCTAGCTAGACGATCGCCAGGACGGAGCACAGGAAACCCAGCCCGCGCGAGATCGCGCCTCCTCTGAGCACGATCACCAGGCCGATGAGCATGAGTACGCCGGCCACGGCGAAGCTCACCACCGCATCGATGGGTGTATTGCCCATCGTGAAGCCGTTCAAATTCTGTCCAGTGGCCGGGAGCGTCGCCCAATTCTGGGAAACACCAACCGCGATCACGGCCCCGCCCGCAACGAGCAGGAGCCCGGCGAGGAAACGTCGGATCATTACCGTCACCTCCGTGTGCTTTTTCCACCCTAGCACCGAGGTACCGCTCGGGACTCGGTGGGCGACCGAGCACGCGGTCCCTACCGGCCAATCCCCGCAGACGGCAGCGCGGCGAGCAGGTACCCTGCCGCCTCCAACTCGGGTATCAACACGGCCACTGCGGCAACCGTTTCGCTCCTCGTGTAGCCGCCCCCGTCGTGCAACAGCACGACCATCCCGTTGTGGAGCGCGGCCATGACGCGCAATACGATGACCTCGGTCCCGGGAAGTTGCCAATCTCCCGTGTCGACGCTCCAGAGCTGCATCTTCATCCTCAACCCGGATGCAATCCCGACAACCGATGTGTTGAACGCTTCATAGGGGGGGCGCCACAATGTCGGCGCCTCTCCGGTCAGCGTCGTGACCAGGTTCCGGTCCCGGCCGAGCTCGACGTAGACGGCACTATCTGACAGGTTCGTGAGCGCAGGGTGTGACCAGGTATGGTCGCCGACGGTATCGCCGTCCCGAGCTTCTCGCTCCACCAACGCGGGCCACCTTTTGGCGTTCTCGCCGATGACGAAGAAGCTCGCATGCGCACCGTACTCCTCGAGGAGGGAGATGATCTCCGGAGTCCATGCCGGATCGGGACCATCGTCGAAGGTGAGATAGATCGTCTTGGTCAAGCGTTTGGAGGTGGCTCGTGCGAGTGCGGCGAGCGGCACCGGGAGGATTGGCCGTGTCGTCGTGGGAGTGGGCCCGTCATCAACGGTGTGAGAGATCCTTTTGGCCAATGCTTTGGACGCGAGCGTTGCGAGGGGGTGTGCTGATGCTGCGACCGTCGGCGACCTGATCGACAGAGGGCTCGGATGCGCCGTCGTTGAGGCGCAGGCTGCGACGAGGACGGCCGTGAGCGTCGCAACGGTCCTCAATCTCCCGACGCCGGCCATGGACAGCTTATGCATTCGAGAAGAGGGGAATGTTGGCGCCGCTGGCGACACTGAGCGGGCTGTCGAGCAGCGCAACGATCATCGCCGCAACCTCATGGGGGACCAGGGTCGCGCGAAGCGCAGGATTGGCCCGGCGGAGCATATCCGTGTCCACCGCGCCGGGACTCACCGAGATGGCGGTGATGCCAAACGGTTTGCCCTCGACCGCGATCCCTTCGGTGAGGCCGATCACCCCGTACTTCGACGCGTTGTATGCCGCCAGACCCGGGAACTTCTCGGTCGCATACACGCCTGACAGCGAAGCGATGTTGACGATGCGCCCCTCCCCGGCGTTGCGCATCGGCGTGAAGGCGGCGCGGCAACAGTTGAAGACGCCCGTGAGGTTGACGCTGATCGTGTGCTCCCACGAAGCGCGACTGATCTCGTCGAACGGCTCGCGCTCCAACGTTGCAGCGGCGCAGACCAGCGCAACTGGTGGCCCGATCCCGGACGCCACTCTGAACAGCTGATCGACGTCGGCCGCATTGCTGACGTCAGTGGGCACGGCGGTCGCTCCGCCACCGGCATCGCGAATCGCCTCAACGGTTGCGTCGAGAGCGTCGGCGTCTCTGGCAGCGAGGATGGTGTGCGCTCCTTCACGGGCGATCGCCACCGCGGTGGCCCGACCGATGCCGCGGCTCGCGCCGGNNCACACGCTCGTGAGCGTCGAGCACGGCCTCGAGATCGAGGTGCCCTTCCGCGTGTCTACGGCAGGCGGTGCGGTCGAGCTCACTGGCGTGACCGAGTGCCGCAGCCGCAGCATCGATATCTCCGGGCTCGACAAGGAAGCCCGTGACGCCGTCGACAATGACGTCCTGGAGGCCGCCGCGCCGATACGCGACCACCGGGGTACCGCATGCCTGCGCCTCAGCGGCAACCAGACCGAACGGCTCGTCCCAGTTCGAGGGGCAGAGCACCGTCGCGGCATCAGCGACGACCCGCCAGAGCGTCGCCCTCGGAACCGCGGGATGCACGCGCACATCGGGTTTTCCGTCCGCGGCAGCGACCACGCGCTCAGCGTAGCCGTCGTCGTAGCCGTCGCCATACAGGTCGATTGACATCCCAGCTCGCCGTGCGATCGCGATGGCATCGACTGCACCTTTCTCCGGGCTGAAGCGGCCCGCGAAGGCTGCGCCCGATCCAGGGGTCGCAGACCAGGGGATGCGCTCGGTGGCGACTCCAGCGCTGAGGACCGTGTCAATCTCGATGAATTGCCGCCACGCGTCCGCCTGCGCCGGCGAAACAGTGGCGATGACCGGTGGATGCTGCGCTCGCGACGCGTCACGAAGAGCATTGACGACGGAGCTCTCGGGTGGAAGGTGGAGGGTATGGATCACGGGTGCCGCGATCCCGATCGCACATCGAATCGCAGGCGCGTCGAATGCGTGGTTGTGCACGACGTCATACGACCGCGTGCCGAGCGCGTCGAAGACTCGCGCGTAAGCGGCCACAAACGGGGCCGGGTCGCTCGGCGGAGAGGAGCCGGCGCGATAGAGGAACTGCTGCAAGGTGGATGCATCGACTCCGACATCGACAACGCGAGCGCCATCGATCTCCGATCCCGAGGCTGCGAAGACGTCGACGTCGTACCCATGCCTGACCAGGCCGGTGGCGAGATCTGCAAGAAACGCCTGCGCTCCGCCGCGGTGCGGCTCGCGAATCGGCGACACGAGCGATGCGATCAAAGCCAGCCTCAACGTTGCTTCACCTTATATGTGAGGTCGCGCGGAGGATTCACGCCGAGCACGTCGTACGAGACCCGCGCCTCGCCCCGAGCGCGGACCGCGCCGGCGGCATGCGGGTAGAAGATCTCCGTCATCTCAACCGCCTCCTCGGCGTCTCGGAACTCCATCCACATCTCGCCCGCAAAGCTCATGTGAGTGTATCCGTGAGCGCTCAACCAGTCCAGGTGATTCGGCCACACCACAACCATCACACCGCCGGGCGCACACACACGCTCCATTTCGGCCAGACCGGCGTCGCCTCCGTGAGCGGCATCGCGGTCGAGCGCCGAGCAGGTCACGACGAGGTCGGCTGAGGCGTCGGACACCGGCAGCGCGTCGAAGAAGCCATCGACGATGTCGATCGTGCGCGCTGCCTCCCGGCGCACGGCGGTCCGAAGACGCTCGCGCAAAGGCCGCGCGGGTTCCACCGCGATGAGGTGCGAGCAACGCGTCAGGAGAGCGGTGGTGAGGCGCCCCGTGCCGGCTCCAATTTCCACCACGCGCTCGACGTTCGGGAGCCACTCGAGCACCGCGGGATGAATGCGCTCGGCGGCGACCAGTCGCTCATACAGTTCGGGTTCGAGCCGGTAGAGCAGCTCGAACGAGAGCGACCGGTCGATGGGCACGTCCGGGGCCCCACGAGGGAGGAATCTCGCTCGCTCCGCCGGCGAGAAGGTGCGCACATCACCGACGCTGTAGCGTTGGGCCAGCTCGACCGTCCGCCGTACCGTCTCCACCGGTGTCAGTCGCCGCGAGTGCATTCAGCCCAGTTCTTCTCCGTCTCCCACAGCCGCACGGTGTGGAGCGTGCCGCGCGTGATGTGCGGCTCGAGTCTCTCGAAGAACACCGCGGCGAGGTTCTCCGCGGTCGGAATCCGCCCCTCGAGCCACGTCACGTCGGTGTTCAGATTGTGGTGATCAACGTGCTGGATAACTTCCGCCTTGATGACATCGGCGAGCTGCTTGAGGTCGACGACGTAGCCCGATGCGTCGTCCATATCGCCCGCGACGATCACCTCGAGCTGGTATCGATGGCCGTGAAGATTGACGCACTTGCCGTAGAGGGCGCGGTTCTCCTCCGGAGAGAGCCGGGGGTCGCACAGCTGGTGCGCGGCGTCGAACGACTCACGCCGGCAGACGCGAAGGGCGGGACGAGTGGGGCTCATCGGCTCCTCAAGCGTGGCACGCCGGCCGCTTCATGCACCAAGGCTGCGTAGGTCGGTCGTCTCATCCTCCAACGAGGCTAGCGGAACGCCGAGATGTTTGCCGATCAGAGCCTTGGCCGCAAAGAGCTCCCCGCCCTCGTCCAGCTCAGGATCACCGCCGCGGTTCAGCCCCACCACCGCCAAGACGCGGCCCTGCTCGAGATAAAAGCCGAGGAACCGGCGCTCCTCGAGGCTTCCGCGCACCACGAAGGTGTCCCAGCTCTGCGCGTGCCCGACGTATTCAAGTGCATGTCCGTATTGATCTGACCAGAACGAGTGGAGGTCTGCATAGGGCTCCGTGCTTCCCAGCATGGACCGTGCCGCTGCGCGTCCCTGGCGCTCCGCATTGTTGAAATGCTCAACCCGTAGGCGACCGAACACCGGATGCAGGTGGTTCGCCACGTCCCCGGCACCATACACACCCGCAATATTGGTGCGGCAGCGTTCGTCGACGATGATCCCGTTATCGACGGTGACGCCACTCTGGTCGGCGAGCTCCACGGAGGGCTCGATGCCGATTCCCGTCACAGCGAAATCGCACGGAACCGTCAAGCCACGACCGGTCACGACGTTTTCCACGTGCCCGTCACCCGTGAACGCGACGACACGATCATCGAGGAGCAGTTCGACGCCCTTGTCACGATGGATGCCGGCCATCACCGAACCGACCTCGTCGCCGAGAACACCTGCCAACGGACCGACGCCACCCAACACCGCGGTCACGCTGACGCCTTTCTGGCGGAGCGACGCCGCCACCTCGCTGCCGATGAATCCCATCCCGACCACGACGGCACGGCTCCCGGGCACGGCCAGTGCTTTGATGGCGTCGCAGTCGGCCAGAGTGCGCAGGCCGAGCACCCCAGGGAGGGTTGCGCCGGGGATCGACAGGCGCCGGTTGCGACCGCCGGTCGCCAACAGGAGCCGGTCGTACGCGATGCGCTGACGCGAGCCCTCGAAGACGACTTCGCGCGCCTGCAGGTCGATCGAGTCGACCCGTTCCTGCACGCGCTCGACAGTGTTCTGCTCATACCAGTCTGGGGATTTGACCATCCATGCCGTCCAGTCCTCTTCGCCGCGGAGGTACGTCTTCGAAAGTGGGGGACGACCAAACGGTGGAGTAGGTTCGTCGCCGATCAGCACGACGCGTTCGGAATAACCCTCCTCGCGCAGCGTCGCGGCCGCATTGCCGCCACACATCCCGGCTCCGATGATGACGATCCCGGCACTCGCCATATCAGGCCTCCACCTTATTGGCAGATATTGCGTCGCAGAGGCACCCGCATTGAAACTGAGGTCAACGTGGTAGTCAGCCGGGAGGGGGCGGTCCTTTGACCGTTGGGAGCGCGATCGGACCGATCCGTGACAGCACGTAGAAGGCGATCGCGAAGAGTGTCAGCGCCACCGCAGTCCGCGAAAGCACCGCATTCGTGGTCAGCTCGACCACGCCCGCCACGAGGAACAGAGTGAAGCTGACGACGATGCAGAAGTCTTTGAAGGTCATCGTTTGCTCCTCGCCATTTGGGTCACACGTCCAGGCACCGGCAGCATCCCACTTCGGGGCTACCGACCACCAGGCACCCAGGTGACCCGGCGTCGCAGCCGGCGTTGCACCCGCCAGGCGCGCTCCATCACCGGAAAGCCTGGCAGCGCCCGGATTCGGGCAATTTGGCGCGCAGCCTCCGCGTCCTCACGCGACTTCGACGCGAGCACCTGCCACGACAGTCGAAGACGGTCCGCCATCACTCTGGGGTTGGCCGGTACGGTCGAGCGCCGAAGCACGAACCCAAATTCAAATCGGTCGGGAACGTCGTCGTTGAACACGGCATCGAGGAGTTCCCACCGCATCCCCATCTCGACGATGGTGTGCTCGAGCACGGGCAGGAACTCGTCCTCCGACCAGCAGTGGACGTGAATTGATCGCTGCCGGTTCAGCTCGAATTGTTCGCGCTGCTGCTCCAGCGTCCAGGAGGGGTCCCAGACATCGGTCTTGCGCAGGTAATCCTCGATGTGTTCGTCACTTACAACAGTGACCCGATCTCGATGCTCAGCGACGAGATGCGCGATCGGCGTGGCGGACCGCTTGCGATCAAAGGTAAAACGCCGATCCGGAAGAAACACGACAACGACCGCACCGGGCTTCAGGACCCGTTGGATGTCCTCGAGCTGCGCGAGTGGATTGGCAAGGTGCTCGAGCAGGTGGCTCGCGATCACGAAGTCCTGACTCTCGTCAGCGAGGGCGGAGAGGCGGTCGACATCGAGGTTCGCGACGATGTCAGGTCTGGGGAAGCTTGCCCCGTCCTCCAGGTTGGTGAACAACGCGAGATTCTCCTCGGGCTGCCAGCGATCCACATACCGGACCGAAACGCCCGGGAAAGGAATCGGCATGGGGTGATGACCCGGCCCGAGCTCCACTCCGGCGCCGTTGAGAAAACGAGCGAGCAACCCTCGCGGCGTCGGGCTCACGGCTGCGACGTCGTCCACGGTGCCGGGATCCTAGCATCCGTCGATCGGAGCGACGTTGGCTGATCGAGCTATGGAATCGAGGTCAGGAAAAGCGCCCAATCAGCTTGCGCGTCTGGCCGGTCAACTCGGTGTCGGGCTGCCAGCGGCGCCCACACTCGACGCATTCACAGCCGGAAACGAACGTCCGTGTGGTGTCGCCGGAGGCGGCGACATCGCGCTTGTGCACGACCACCTCGGTTGAACTGCACTCCGGACACTCGGGGATCGCGCCGTCCACCATGATTGAACACCTCGTGCTGACTTGGGGTGGCGACAACCTACACCTCCAGTTCGCTGCTGATATTGCGAGCGTGTGACGGTGGCTCAGATCGATCGAGCCGGCCACGAGCGCTTCGGCGTCTGCCTCTTGAGCGAAACCTGATCGCACTGAATGCGTCAGAGGCAGCCATTGACGCAGGTGGTGCGAAATGCGTACTGTTCAGGGCCTTATCCGGTAGGGGCCCGGGCTGTTCAGGAGGTTGGCATGGCCGTTCAGAAACGAATCTTCAAACTCGTGGCCGCGACGGGCTTCGGGGCCATCACCGCTGCGAGCCTGCTCGCGTCCGGGGCACCCGCTCAGGCCGCGCCGACGGCTCGCCCGGATATCGTCGGGCACGTCCTTGGGCGCTTCAGCGCTGCGCAGCCGCCGACATCCGCGCAGTGCCTGGCGGCGAACGGTCTCGCCTGCTATGACCCTTCTCAGATTGAAGCGCACTACGGTCTCGACTCGCTGCACGACAGCGGAATCACCGGCGCCGGTAAGACGATCGTGATCGTCGACTCGTACGGATCGCCGACGATCCGCCACGACCTCAAGACGTTCGATGCCGTCTTCCATCTCCCGGCGGCGTCGCTATCGATCATCCAGCCGGTTGGAGCGGTCCCGCCTTTCGACCCGACGAACTCCACGATGGTGGGCTGGGCGGAGGAGACCACACTCGACGTCGAGTGGTCGCATGCGATCGCCCTAGGCGCGAAGATCCTCCTTGTCGAGACCCCGGTCGCCGAGACCGAGGGCGCGGTCGGCTTCCCGTCGATCGTTGCCGCCGAGAACTACGTGATCAATCATCACCTCGGTGATGTGATCTCGCAGAGCTTCGGCGCTACCGAGCCGACGTTTTCAAGCCCTGCCAAGATCATGAGCCTGCGCAGCGCATTCGTGAATGCGGCAGCCCATAACGTCACGGTCCTTGCCGCTTCCGGGGACAACGGCGCCACCGACAACTTCTTCGACGGTGGCTGCTGCTTCGCGCATCACGTGAACTCGTGGCCCTCCTCGGACCCGCTGGTCACGTCGGTGGGTGGCACTGAGCTCATCCCGCGCGCCAACGGGAACCCGGAGTCGGTATCGCACGACGTCGTCTGGCAGGATCCGGCGAGCATCAACGGCGGCCCCGCCGGGCAGACGTGCTGCGCGGGCGGTGGCGGCCCCTCCGCAGTGTTCTCGCGTCCGTCGTACCAGAACTCGGTGGCGAGCGTGGTCGGCGACGATCGCGGCACGCCCGACATCTCGATGAGCGCTTCGCTCAGCGGCGCGGTCCTTGTGTTCTGGAGCTTCCAGCCCTTCGGTGCGGGGTACTTCCAGATCGCCGGCACGAGTGAAGCCAGCCCGATGTTCTCTGGCATCGTGGCCATGGCGGATCAGCTGGCAGGACACGACCTTGGCCAGTTGAATCCTCGCCTGTACGCACTTGCACAGACTGCAAACAGCGGCATCGTCGATGTCACCCAGGGCGGTAACGGCATGACGTTCCCAGACGCCCACCGTGGCAACGCCGTGGTCACGGTGGCCGGCTACAACGCCGGCCCCGGCTACGACATGGCGAGCGGTCTCGGCACCATCGATGGGGCGGTCTTCATCCCCGCACTCGCAGGGGTCTGAGA
>PKWB01000133.1 GCA_003131685.1 Candidatus Dormiibacterota bacterium | reverse complement strand
GTTCAGCACCACCATGTCGAAGGGTGTCGTGGTCGTGCCGTGCTCGTTGTATCCGCGAACATGGAATCGAGCGGCGTTCGGGCGTCCGTGCACGACCTGGTGAAAGGCTCGCGCGTATCCGTGAAACGCCATGACCACGTCGGTCTCATCGGTGAATAGCTCCGTGAAGGCCTCGGGACTGAGCGCGTGGGGATGGAACGGTGCGGGGCTCACCGCCAGCAGGTCGACGACGTTGACCATGCGGAAGCGAAGGTCGGGCACGTGCTCGCGGAGGAGCGCGGCGGCGGCGAGTGTCTCCAGCGTGGGGATGTCACCGGCGCAGCCGAGCACCACGTCGGGGTCGCCGTCGTCAGCGCTCGACGCCCACGACCACACCGACGCACCGCGCGCGCAGTGTTGGATGGCCGCTTCCATCGACAGATACTGGAGCTCCGGTTGCTTGTCGATGACAATCAGATTCACGTAGCTTCGACTCGTGAAACAGTGATTCGCCACCGAGAGGAGNNGCCGTTGTGATCATTTCGCCAGCAGGTCGAGGTCAGCAGGATGTTCAACGCCGCGACCGGCTCACGCCAGAGGAGTCCGCGAGCAGCCTCGAGCCACTTGGCGTGCTGGACGGTCATCGACGCCGAGACCATCGCGAAAGCCTCGTAGGTCGCGAACAGGCCGTGCCGCCCCGTGAGCAGGTAGCCCTCGANNCCGGTGAGCAGGTAGCCCTCGAGCCACCCTTCACAGAGGTGCTCCGACAGCACCTCCATCACCCGTCCCGAGGGACTCACGTGATCGTCGATCGGGATGGTTGCCTCCTCGAAGCATCGGTCCTCGATCTCGAATACGGCGCCGAGACGGTTGCTGTTGGTCTCGTCGGGGCAGAAGAGGCGAAAGTTGTCGGCGTTGTCGCGATAGATGTCGCGGATCCACTCACCGAGTCGCCGCGTCGACTCCGCAACCGTGACCCCCGGGTCGACGGCCATCGCGTACTCGGTGAACTCCGGAAGCCGCAGCGGCCTGAGCAACTTCCCCCCGTTGGCGTACTCCGTCGCCCCCATGCGCTTGTCGCCACGGGGTATGAGTGCGGTCACCGCTGCGACGGGTGTGCCGGCGCCGTCGAAGAGCTCCTCGGGTCGATAGCTGCGCATCCACTCCTCGAGCTGCGCGAGATGGTCCGGGTTGGTCCGCACGTTGTCGAGTGGCACCTGGTGAGCGCGGAAGGTCCCTTCCACGGGCAGCCCGTCGACGAACTTGGGACCCGTCCACCCCTTGGGTGTGCGCAGCACGATCGCCGGCCACAGCGCACGTCCCACGCCGGCTCCGCTGCGGGCGGCACCCTGGATCTCCCGGATCCGGTCGTAGCAGCTGTCGAGGGTTTGGGCGAACTCCTCGTGCACGGCGCGCGGGTCATCGCCGGCGACGACGTGGACGTCGTAGCCATGAGCGCTCAGCAATGCGCGAACGTCCTGCTCGCGAGCGCGTCCGAGCACGGTGGGCCCGCTGATCTTGTAGCCGTTGAGCTGAAGGATCGGAAGCACCGCACCGTCGCGGCTCGGATTGAGAAAGCTCACGCCCTTCCACGACCCCTCCAGCGGGCCGGTCTCCGCCTCGCCGTCGCCGACGACGCACGCAGCGATCAAGTCGGGGTTGTCAAAAACTGCGCCGAATGCGTGCACCAGCGCGTAGCCGAGCTCGCCGCCTTCGTGGATGGAGCCGGGGGTGGGGACGCTCACGTGGCTCGGAATGCCACCCGGTGTCGAGAACTGCCGGACCAGGCGAAGCAGACCCGGCTCGTCGAGCGAGACCGCCGGATAGATCTCGGAATATGTCCCTTCCAGGTACACGTTGGCGACGATCGCGGGCCCGCCGTGGCCGGGACCGGCGATGTAGAACATATNNTGGCCGGGACCGGCGATGTACAGCACGTCGCAGTCCCGCTGCTGGATCAGTCGGTTGAGCTGGACGTAGATGAGGCTCAGTGCCGGCGACGTCCCCCAGTGCCCCAGCAGTCGCGGCTTGATGTGGTCCGCACGCAACGGCTCCCGAAGCAGCGGATTCGCCTGGAGGTAGATCTGCGCGACCGTCAGGTAGTTGGCCGCGGTCCAGGCGGTGACCAGCGCATCCACGTCGACGGTCTCGATCGACGGTGTCAGGGTGCTCATCACATAGATCCTAGCCGCGCCCGCCGTCTGACCCGGGTACGAGCTGGTCGGTCAGTCGGAGTTGCGAAACGTCAGGGAGTACCCGCGACCCGGCTTGTTGACGAGATCGCAGGGGATGGCAAGGCGGACAAGGATCTTTCTAAGGCGCAGCACGTAGTTCCGGACCTCCTCCGGGAAGAGCGCCGAGTCGGACCACGCCAGGCTGGTGATCTGCGAGGCCGTGTAGTACCGATGGGGGTGATCCAGCAGGAACTGAAGGAGCTCGAACTCCCGAGTGGTCAGGACGGCCTCGTGGCCCTCATGGCGGATGACACGTCCGTCGGGATCCAGCCAGAGCCCCTGCAGCTGCCACAGGCGCTGATACCAGAGGTCGAGGCGGGCATNNAGCTTGAAACGGATCAGGTCGTCGTAGATGCTCATCCAGTGGCGCGCGTCTTCCCAGTGTTCGGTCTGGATGTCCTCACCCTCGAGCGGGCGGGCCCCCGGAGCGGCGCGTCCGGTATCCACGCCCTGACTATACGAAAGCTGTTGCTGATCTTCTTACGGGTCGTGGTGTATCAGAACACCATGAACCAGAAGGCGGCGCGTGAGCGACCCGACATCATCGCTGCCATCAGAGGCGGTGACGACTCCCTGGGTATGGAAGGGGAGGCCGACCTCGCCACGGCAACCCTGGAACAGGCGTTGTTCTGGAAAAACATCTACACGGAGATACTCGCCATGGAGGAATCGGTCCTCGAGCGCATTCAGCAGCTGATGGCCGATCAGTCGCCCCAAGCGCGGCAGGAGGTCGCCCTCACCAATGTGCCGGTGGTGGTCGCCCAGGCAGAACGGTTTCGATCGCGCCTCGGCTTCTGGGAGTCCGCATGCCGGCGAATTGATGCGGGCGGCGTTGCCTCGGGGATTGCGCCGGTACGGCCCTGAGCGCCTTGTCCCGGAACGCCTTCTGTTACTGCAATTGTTGCGCTCTCGGGCGGAGACTGAGCGCACGTGGGACCGCAGGCTGAACGGATTTCAGTGTCGAGCGTCCACAAAGGAGAGTTGGGCACATGACCGATATGCGTACCCAGGATCAGTCCGTCTCGAACTACGGACCGACCCGTACGGGCGTCAATACGACCACCGAAACCGTCGCTGATCCGGCCACGGGCACGAGCATGCGGCGGAGCTCGACCAGCGTGTGGTCGGGGAGATCTCCCGGCATCGAGTTCGTCTGGCTTATCGCCGGAATCGTGGTGGCCTTCCTCGCGCTCGACTTCATCTTCCATGCAGCCGGAGCGAACGACGTCGGATTCGCCGCGTTCGTCTTCTCGGTCGGCAAGGCCCTGGCCTCGCCGTTCGCCGGCATCTTCAAGACCGCAACCGCGGCGCGCGGCAACCTGATCGTGTGGGCCGACGTCCTGGCGATGGTGATCTACGTGCTTGCTGCCGCCGTGATCGTGAAGGTTGTCACCCTGATCTCGGCGCGCAGCGCGACGACAGCGAACTAGACGGCGAAAGCGGCGGAGGGCGGACAGATAATGCTTGCAGTGGTCTCGGTGACATTCGACCCCGGTTCGATCCTCGTGTGGGCGCTCATCGGGTTGATCGCGGGCTTCCTGGCCAGCAAGGTCATGACCGGGCACGGCAAGGGCATCGTTGCCGACCTCGTGATCGGTGTCATCGGAGCTATTGGCGGCGGTTTCCTGGCCCGCTCGATCGGCGTGACCACCGCGGCCACGAGCCACTCGTTCATCGTCGAGATCGTCATCGCGTTTGCGGGCGCCGTGATCCTGCTCGCCATCCTGCGCCTCGCCGGCTTTGGGAAGCGCCGAAGCCTCTTCAGGTAAGGCCGGGTCGCTCCTGAGCGGCCCCGGAGCACGCCGCCGGCGCTGCTGACCGCGCGCGGCGCCTGCTGTCGTTGAGGGCGGTGGGTCACATAGTGTCTGGACCACCGATGCGCCACCAACGCGAGAACGAGCCCGGCGAGAGGGGCGGACGACGTCTGAAGTCGCGATCCGTGATCGGGCTCCTCTCGATCATCGCCGTCGCCGGGGCGATCGGCATCGTCGTGTCCTTCAGGCAGCAGCCGCCGTCGCAAGCTACACACTCGTCGCCCGCGCCGGTCGCTCGTCAGCCGATCACACCGAGCCCGGTGCCCATCGTGCCGCGGTCGGGTTTCGGCTTCAGCGTCGCCGACGACAGTGCGACCCACACCATCGTGCTCTTCGGCGGCGTCGGCAACTACCCGAACACGTGGCTCTGGGATGGCTCGAGATGGACGCTGGCGCACCCGCAGGCGAGTCCCGAGGGACGCTTCGGTGCCGCGGAAGCCTACGACCCGCAGACGAAGACGGTGATGCTGTTCGGCGGTCGCCTCGAACCCGGCACGCCGGTCCACGACACCTGGGCGTGGAAAGGGACGACCTGGGGGGCCCTCGACAGCGGTGCGGGCGGTCCGCCTCCCGGCGAGGGATCGGACATGGCCTGGGACCCCGCGCTCAATCAGATGATCCTGCTGACCCGGTCGGGGGTGATCTCGAGCCCCGCAGCGACGTGGATCTGGGCCGGAAACCATTGGATCAAGCCGGTGGGCGGGTCGCTCCCGGCCGGCGCCACCTACAGCCCGATGGGGTTCGACCCGCTGACCAATTCGCTGCTGGCGGTTGGGTGCTGCGTGGGACCACCACCCGCCACCGGTGCCGTCAACACAACCTGGCGGTGGAACGGCGCCACCTGGACACTGCTGCCGACCCCGGTCCACGCACCCGTCGACGGCTCCACGATGGCGCTGAATCCGGCGATCGGACGGCTCGTGCTGTGTGCGTGCAACGCGGCGGCCAAGGGCGATCTGTCCGCATGGAATGGCAGTGAATGGGATGCGCTCACGGGCAGTCGGTTGCCGGTGGCGGGAGGCGTCGAGATCACCGACTACGACCGCAACCGGCTGCTCCTCTTCGGGAGCGGGCCGTCGCAGCCGCTGACCGGGCAGGCGCCGGTCGAGCTCTGGCGATGGACCGGGTCGAGCTGGAGCCGGCTCGGCCCAGCGGCGTAGCTGCCGCGAGTGCGTACGCTGCATGCATCATCACCGCGACGCCACCCACCAGTCGAGACGTCACCTTCCCCTCCCGGGGCTCGACGTTTCGCGCCTACCTGGCGATGCCGGAGGGTGCCGGACCCCACCCGGGCGTGGTCGTCATCCATGAAGTCCATGGCCTCAACGACAACATTCGCGATATCACGCGCCGTTTCGCGGGCGAGGGGTATGCGGCGCTCGCCGTCGACCTGTTCACCGGCCACAGCCGCGCTGTGTGCATGGCCGGTCTGATGGGTTCGATGCTCACCGGTCGCGACCCGTCGTCGATTGCCGACCTCTCCGCGGCGATGGATCATCTCGTCGCGCAGCCCGGCATCGACCCGGATCGCGTCGGTACCATCGGGTTCTGCATGGGAGGCGGCTACGCGATCGCGTGGGGTCGACGCGACAAGCGGCTTCGCGCCATCGCTCCCTTCTATGGCACCAATCCGCGGCCGATCGAAGCGGTGCGCCGCATGTGTCCGGTCGTGGGCAGCTACCCGGGCAAGGACTTCACCGCGCGCTCCGGTCGAAAGCTCGACCGCCGGCTTGCGCAGCTGGGTGTGGCTCGCGACATCAAGGTGTACGCGGGGACGCGCCACTCGTTCTTCAACGACACCGGCAGGTCATACGACGCCGTCGCAGCCGCGGACGCCTGGCAGCGCACCCTCGCGTTCTTTGCGGAGCACGTGCAGTCGCCGCGACCAAGCCCTTGACCGAACCGATCGACGTCCGCGAGCGCATGGAGCTCTGCGACCTTCTGTTTGAGCTGGGTCCGGATGCGCCCACGCTGTGCGAGGGGTGGACAACGTCCGATCTCGCCGCGCACCTCGTCCTGCGCGAGCATTTCCATCGCTGGAGCGACGCCCAGCGCGCAACCGAGAAAGCCAAGGGGCTCCCCGTCATGGTCGCCCGCCTGCGCGCCGGGGCGCCGCTGATCCCGTGGCGCGTCCCGCGCCTTCGCGATCTCTTCAACGGGCTGGAGTACTTCATCCACCACGAGGACGTTCGCCGCGCCAACGGTCGCGAACCGCGCCCGCCGATCGCGGACCTCGAGGCGTTGTCGTGGCGGATGACCGGCCTCAGCGCACGACGGCTGGCGCGCAGGATCCGCCCCTACGGGCTGGAGCTCGCACGGCCCGACGGTCAGCGGCGGCGGTACGGCTCCGGCGACATGGCGACGATCAGCGGTCCGGCGTCCGAGATGGTGCTCTACATCAGCGGCAGGCGTGCGGCAGCGCGCGTGACCCTGGACGGCGCCCCCGACGCCGTCGCCATCGTCGAGCGAACCAAACTGACCGTCTGAGCGTCCGCCGCCACATCGAGCGCACGCATTTGGGAGGATCGGTGAATGACTCGGTGACCCGGATGCTCGCCGGCGATGCCGCGTCACGTGCGCTCGGTATCGAGGTGCGCGACGTGAGCGAGGGGGCCGCCACCGCAACCATGACGATCCGACCGGACATGGTGAACGGGCACGGCATCACCCACGGGGCCTTCGTGTTCGCGGTTGCGGACACCGCCTTTGCGTGCGCCTGCAACAGCCACGGCCCGCTGAGCGTCGCGGCCGCGGTCGACATCACGTTCGTGGCGCCGTCACGCGCCGGCGATGTCCTCGAAGCTCGTGCGGTGGAACGCACCCGCTTCGGTCGCTCGGGGATCTACGACGTCTCAGTGCGACGCGGGGATGTTGTCATCGCGGAATTTCGGGGCACTAGCCGCACCATCGGGCAGGGTCCAGCGTGACCACTCTCGGCTCAGCGCCGCCTCTCGAGCAGCTCGACGCGGGAGAGCGCCTGAGCCGCGACGCGCTGCTCGACCTCCAGCTCGAGCGTCTTCGCTGGTCGCTGCAGCATGCGTACACGAACGTGGCGCATTACCGGCGGGCCTTCGAGGCCGCGGGGGTGACGCCCGACGACTGCCAGACGCTCGCCGACCTCGCGCGATTTCCGCTCACCACCAAGCTCGATCTTCGCGATAACTACCCGTTCGGCATGTTCGCGGTGCCGCGGCCGGAGGTGCGTCGCATCCATGCCTCCAGCGGCACCACCGGAAGACCCACGGTGGTCGGCTATACGCGGGATGACCTCGACACGTGGGCCGACCTCGTCGCGCGATCGATCCGCGCGGCGGGCGGACGCCCGGGCGATATCGTGCACGTCGCCTACGGCTACGGGCTCTTCACCGGCGGGCTGGGTGCGCACTACGGAGCGGAGCGGCTCGGGTGCACGGTGGTCCCGGTCTCAGGCGGGATGACACCACGTCAGGTGCAGTTGATCCGCGACTTCGAGCCCTCGATCATCATGGTGACGCCTTCGTACATGCTCGCCCTCATCGACGAGTTCGAACGTCAGGGCGTCGACCCGAGGACGAGCTCGCTGCGCATCGGCATCTTCGGCGCGGAGCCGTGGACCGAGGCGATGCGCGCCGAGATCGAGGCGCGCATGGGCATGCATGCGGTGGACATCTACGGCCTGTCGGAGGTCATGGGTCCCGGCGTGTCGCAGGAGTGCGTGGAGACCAAGGACGGGCTGCACATCTGGGAGGACCACTTCTATCCCGAGGTGATCGATCCCGTCAGGGGCGAGGTGCTTCCCGATGGCGAGATGGGCGAGCTGGTCTTCACGTCACTGACCAAGCAGGCGCTGCCCATGATTCGCTATCGCACCCGCGATCTCACCCGGCTGCTGCCCGGGACCGCCAGGCCCGCATTCCGGCGCATGGAGAAGGTGACCGGGCGCAGCGACGACATGATCATCCTGCGTGGCGTCAACGTGTTTCCGACGCAGCTCGAGGAGCTGGTGGTGCGCACCGCCGGTCTCTCGCCCCACTTCCAGCTCATCCGCGGACGCGAGGGGCGTCTCGACACCCTCTGCGTGCGGGTCGAGGCGCGGTCCGACTGCCCGTCGGAGCGCCGCGACCCCGCTGCCCAGGCGCTCGCCCGCGAGATCAAGGACCGGGTCGGCGTCACCGTTGCCGTCGAGGTCGTCGACCCCGAGACCCTCGAGCGCTCGGTCGGGAAGCTCCAGCGGGTGATCGACCGCCGGTCGTAGACTCCGCCAGCCCCCCAGTCCAGGGGTTCACGGGAGGCATATCGGGTGGATCGGTTTCTTCTGTATCGGACCTACGATGAGCTGGAGGTCGGACAGACCCAGCGCACCCGGGGACGAACCATCACCGAGACGGACATCGTCAACTGGTGCGCACTCACCGGCGACTGGTTCTACCCACACATCGACAAGGTCGCGGCGGAGCGCTCCATGTTCGGACAGCGCGTCGCGCCCGGGATCATGGTGTTCGCGCTCGGGACCGGGCTCGGCGTCCCCAGCGACGCGACCACCATCCTCGCCAACTACGGCACCGACCGTCTGCGCTACACGGCACCGACCTGGATCAACGACACCATCTACCTCGACATCGAGGTGATCGAGAAGTCCGATCGAGATGCCACCTCAGGGCTGGTCTCGTATCGCTGGGATGTGCTCAATCAGAACGGCGTCACCGTGTGCGCAAGCCAGCTGAAGATCCTCACCGCCAAGGAACGGGCGCCGTATGCCGGAATCTGACGACCACCAAGCGGTTCGCCTGACCATCGAGGAGGGCGTCGCCGAGCTCGTGCTCAACCGGCCCGACAAGATGAACGCGATGAGCACCGCGATGCTCCGGGAGCTCACCGCGAGCCTCGACGCTGCGGAGTCGGGCGGCGCGAGGGCGCTCCTGGTCCGTGGCGAGGGCCGCGCCTTCTGCAGCGGGCGTGACCTCTCCGAGGCCGATCCGCTGCACGAGGATGGCGAGGCGATCCTCCGCGACATCATCAACCCGCTGATGACCCGAATGGCCGCCCTCGCGATGCCGACCATCGCGGCGGTGCACGGTGCCTGCCTTGGCACCGGGCTCGGCCTTGCCCTCGCCTGCGACGTGATGTACGCGGCCGACGATGCCCGGATCGGCTCGCCCTTTGCGCGGATCGGCGCCGTCCTGGACAGCGGCGCGCATGTCGCACTGGTTTCACGCATCGGGCCTCACCGCACCCTCGAGCTTGTCTACACGGGCCGGCTGCTGTCCGGGCGGGAAGCCGCCGAATGGGGCCTGGTGAATCGAAGCGTTGCCGGGGCCGACCTCGTCCGCCGGACCCGTGAGATGGCCGGTGCGATCGCGCACGGACCCACCGCGGCATTCCTCGAGTCCAAGCGCATCGTCACGCTGATCGCGGACACCTCCCCGTCGCGGGCAGACCTGCTCGCCGCCGAAGCCGCGGCCCAGGGCCGCGCGTCGCGCACCCACGATTACCAGGACGGCATCACGGCGTTCCAGGAGAAACGGAAGCCAACCTTCACGGGGCGGTAGCCGGCGGACATGACGGACCTCGCAACCGCATTTCCGAGCCTCATCTTCGAGCGACCCGACAACGGGATCCTGGTGATCACCATGCAGGCCGAGGGCCGCCTCAACGCGGCCGATGCCGCCATGCATCGCGACCTCGCGGAGGTGTGGCGCGCGGTGGATGGCGACGCCGAGACCCGAGCGGTGATCATCCGCGGGGCGGGCGGCACCTTCTCGGCGGGCGGAGACTTCGATCTCATCGAGGAGATGGCTGCGGACTTCGCGGTCCGCGCCCGGGTGCTGCGAGAGGCACGAGACCTGGTCTACAACGTCATCAACTGCGGCAAGCCGATCGTCTCCGCGATGGACGGCGTGGCGGTGGGCGCCGGGCTGGTGGTGGGCCTGCTCGCGGACATCTCGATCGCCGGGCGCTCCGCCCGGTTGATCGACGGCCACACCCGGATCGGCGTTGCCGCCGGCGATCATGCCGCGATCATCTGGCCGCTGCTCTGCGGCATCGCCAAGGCCAAATACCACCTGCTGCTCTGCGAGCCCGTCAGCGGCGAGGAGGCCGAGCGCATCGGCCTGGTGTCGCTGAGCGTCCCGGACGACCAGGTCCATGCCAGGGCGCTCGAGGTCGCTCGCAAGCTCGCGGCAGGCTCGCCGACCGCCATCAGCTGGACCAAGTACGCGCTCAACAACTGGCTGCGCGCGGCGGGGCCCATCTTCGACAGCTCGCTCGCGCTCGAATTCCTCGGTTTCACCGGTCCTGATGTCGCCGAGGGCGTCGCCGCGAGACGGGCGAAACGCGCGCCGAACTTCGGCGGCCAGGGTCCGCAGCGGTAGGATCGATGAACGTGAGTGTGGAGGTCTCGTCCGCCGCGAGCGGGCCGTCCTCATTTCCAGGGCTGTCGAAGGCGGCCTGGCAGGACGTCGCCGCCGAGGGTGCGCTGGGCACCGCCAACCCACACGCCGTCGACCTGAGCGCCGACCAGCTCCGCTCCCTCTACCGGTTGATGGCGCTGAGCCGCCGCGTGGACCGTCAGGCGATCAACCTCACCCGCCAGGGAGCCCTCGGCGTCTTCGCTTCGAGTCACGGTCAGGAGGCGGCGCAGGTGGGCTCGGTCTTCGCGCTCGAGGCCGATGACTGGCTCTTCCCGACCTACCGCGAGACCGTTGGCACGTTCGCCCGCGGGGTCGATGTCGTCGAGCTCCTCGCGCTCTTCTCGGGAAGCTGGCATTGCGGCTTCGACCCGTACAAGTACCGGGTCGCTCCGCTCACAACACCGCTCGCCACCCAGGCGCTGCACGCTGTCGGCCTGGCGATGGCCGCGAAGATCAAGCACGATCCGATCGTCGCGCTGACCTTCTTCGGCGACGGCGCGGCGAGCGAGGGTGACGCGCACGAGGCGCTCAACATGGCCGGGGTGTACGGCGCTCCGGTCGTGTTCGTCGTGCAGAACAACGGCTACGCGATCAGCGTTCCGTATCGCCTCCAGACCAGAGCGTCGTCGATCGCGCTGCGCGCGGCGGGCGTCGGGATTCCCGGGATCCGCGTCGACGGCAACGACGTGATCTCCGTCTACGGTGCCGTGAGAACGGCCGTCGACCGGGCGCGTCGCGGGGACGGCCCGACGCTCGTCGAAGCGGTCACCTACCGTCTCGAGGCGCACACCACGGCCGACGACACCAGCCGTTATCGCAGCGACGACGAGGCGTCCGAATGGCGGGCACGCGACCCCGTCGAACGGTTCCTGGGGGTGCTCCGTGAGGGTGGCGTGGTCGACGACGCGTTCCTCGCCGAGGTCGAGGCCGAAGGCGAGGCGACCGCGGCGCGCATGCGTGACTTTCTCTTCGACGCCCCCGCGGGCGACCCGCGCGAGATGTTCGACCACGTCTATGCCGCACGCACGCCGCAGCTGGAGATCGAGCGCGCGCTGCTCGACCAGGAATTGCGAGCGGCCGACGAGCGCTGATGGAGCTGACCATGGCCGGTGCGCTCAATGCGGCGCTGCGCGACTCGATGCGCGACGACGACACCGTGGTGGTCTACGGCGAGGATGTCGGCCGGCTCGGCGGGGTGTTCCGCATCACCGACGGACTGCAGGCGGAGATGGGCGCCGACCGTTGTTTCGACACCCCGGTCGCGGAGGCGGGCATCGCCGGCACGGCGATCGGCATGGCGCTCTATGGGCTGCGTCCCGTCGTCGAGATGCAGTTCGACGGCTTCTCCTACCCGGCGCTCAACCAGGTGATCAGCCACGTCGCGAAATACCGCAATCGGACCCGCGGACGGGTCGGCCTGCCAATGGTGATCCGCATCCCGTACGGCGGCGGCATCGGCGCCGTCGAGCATCATTCGGAGAGCCCGGAGGCGTACTACGCGCACACCGCCGGGCTCACCGTCGTCTCGCCCGGGACGCCTGCCGACGCCTATGCGCTCCTCCGTGCGTCGATCGCGTTCGATGACCCGGTGATCTTCCTGGAGCCGAAGCGACGCTACTGGTTGAAGGAGGACCTCGAGCTGCCGGTGACCGCTCCACCGATCGGCGAGGCGATCGTGCGTCGCGAGGGGACGACCGCGACGGTGATCGCGTACGGACCGATGGTGACCACCGCGCTGGAAGCCGCCACCCGCGCCGTCGGCGAGAGCGGCTGGGACCTCGAGGTCGTCGACGTCCGCACGCTCTCCCCGGTGGACATGGACACGCTGGTGGCGAGTGCAAGCAAGACCGGACGTGCGCTCGTGGTCCACGAGGCGGTGCGCTTTGTCGGCTACGGTGCGGAGATCGCCGCCGAGTTGAGCGAGCGCGCCTTCGGTTACCTGGCGGCCCCAGTGCTCCGAGTCACCGGCTTCGACGTCCCGTATCCGTCGGCAAAGATCGAGCGTCACTTCCTGCCGGACGCCGACCGCATCCTCGACGCCGTGGCGCGACTGCTCGAGTACTGATCGATGCTCACGGTTCGCGACTTCCTCATGCCCGACCTCGGCGAAGGGTTGACCGAGGGCGAGATCAACCGGTGGCTGGTGGCCGAAGGCGACGTCGTCGTCGTCGACCAGCCGGTCGCAGAGATCACCACCGAGAAGGCCGTCGTCGAGGTGCCCACTCCCTTCGCGGGACGCGTGGCCACCCTGCACGGCGCCGAGGGCGAGACCATCACTGTCGGGAAGCCGTTGATCAGCATCGAGGTCGCCGCGGCCGCGAATGCCGAAGGGGCGTCGGGAAACGTCCTCGTCGGGTACGGCACCAGCGATTCGGCGCCGCGATCGCGGCGGAGCATCGCGCCATCCCAGCGACCCGGCGGTTTCGCCACTGTCGTCAACGCCGCGATGCCCCCTGCTTCTCCGCTGGTCAGGCGCCGGGCGATCGAGCTCGGCATCGACCTGAGCACGATCGACGGCAGCGGACCGGGCGGCATGGTTACCCAGGCCGACCTCGAGCATGCGTCGAGGCAAGATGGCGCCAACCCGGCAATCGAAAGCCCAGCGACAGCTGCGGAGGGCGACCGCGTGGCGCTCACCGGCGTCGACCGGATTGCCGCGGAACGGCTCACCAGGTCCCATCGCGAAACGCCGACCGCCACCGCATTGGTTCGCGCCGACGCAACCCGACTCATGGAATTGCGCGCGGAGCTGGAGCCCGGCGCGACGGATGCCGCGGTCACACCCTTCGCCGTCATCCTGCGGCTCAGCGTGATCGCGCTCCGGAAATTTCCAAGGCTCAATGCGCATTTCGACACTCAGGCGAACGAGGTGGTGCACTTCAGGCCGATCCACCTCGGGGTCGCGGTGCAAACCGATCGCGGCCTCGTGGTTGTGGTGATTCGCGACGCGCAGAGCAAGTCGTTGTCGGGGATCGCCGATGACCTCGAGCGGCTTGCGACCGCAGCTCGCGACGGGTCCATCGACGCGACCGATCTCCGCGGAAGCACCTTCACGGTCTCCAACTTTGGTGCCTTCGGTGTCGACGGGGGAACGGCGATCATCAATCCCCCCGAGGCGGCGATCCTCGGCGTCGGACGCATCGCGACGCGCCCCTGGGTCGTGGAGGACTATGTGGTGCCGCGCTCGGTGGTTGAGCTCTCACTCGTCTTCGATCACCGCGTGGCTGATGGCGGCGTCGCCGGCGGCTTCATCAGGCATCTCGCGGACCTCGTCGAAGCACCCGACCAGGCAACTGCGGATGACTGAGATCCCGACCAAGGCACCGGTCGCAAAGTCCGCGCTTCGCCGTGCACAGTCGGACACGTGGGTGTATTTCGAGGGCGAGCTGTGCAGGTACGGCGATGCACATCTCGGCCTGCTCACCCACGCGCTCCATTACGGGACCGGCTGCTTCGAGGGAATCCGGGCGTACTGGAGTGAGCGCCAGCATCGGATCAACGTCTTCCGGATGCCCGATCACTTCGCGCGCATGACCGGTAACGCTCGCATGCTCCACATGGAGCTGCCGCACAGCGTGGACGAGCTGTGCGATATCACCGTCGAGCTGATGCGCCGCAACGACTTTCGCACCGATGTGTACATCCGCCCCCTCGTCTTCAAGGCGACTGAGGAGATCGGCATTCGCTTCCACAACCTGCGCGACGGCTTCATGATCGTCCCGGTGCCGTTCGGAGCGTACGTCGACACCACGGGGGGCATTCGCTGCCAGGTGTCGAGCTGGCGGCGGATCGACGACAACGTCGCGCCGGCACGCTCGAAGGCGACCGGCATCTACATCAACAGCGCGCTCGCCAAGACCGAGGCATTCCTCAACGGCTTCGACGAGGCAATCCTGATGACCCAGGACGGACACGTCTGCGAGGGCAGCGCGGAGAATCTCTTCATCCTCCGTCGCGGTCAGCTGATCACGCCGCCTGCATCGGAGAACATCGTCGAGGGCATCACCCGCTCGGCGCTCATGCAATTTGCGACGAATGAGCTCGGTGTTGAGGTCGTCGAGCGCACCATCGATCGCAGTGAGCTCTATGTCGCCGACGAGGTGCTGCTCTGCGGTACCGGGGCGGAGGTCTCGGCGGTGATCGAGATCGACCGGCGCACCATCGGCTCCGGGTCGCCGGGTCCCCTGACCCGCAGGCTGCAGGAGCTCTATTTTGGTGCCTGCAAAGGTGAGGACGATCGTTACGCGAGCTGGCTGACCCCGATCATCTGACGGGGGTTCGTCGCCACCGCTCGATCACTGATCGAAGTCGAGGACGACGGTCGGTGTGGTGGGATGCGACTGGCAGGCGAGCACGAAGCCGGCATCGATCTCACGCTGTTCCAGGGCGAAGTGCTGGTCCATCTCGACGCTGCCGCTGACCAGACGTGCCCGGCAGGTGCCGCAGACACCACCCTTGCACGCGTAGGGCGCGTCGGAGCGCACGCGCAACGCGGCGTCGAGAATGCGCTCGCCATCGGCGTCGACGCTGAACGTCGAGCTGCGTCCGTCGAGGATGATGGTGACCTCCGCCGCACCTGCGGACGGTGTGGCCGGCGTCAACTCCTCGGCGCTGCGGGGGCGCTGCGCGTCCTTGGCGTGGAAGAGCTCGGCGTGCACGTGATCGGAATCCACGCCGCGGTCGAGCAGCACCTCCTTCGCGGACTCGATCATCTCCCGCGGCCCGCAGAGGAACCATTGGTCGACGGTGTCGGGACGCACCAGCTGATCGAGGAACCGGTTCACCCGATCAGCGTCGATATGCCCGTGAAAGAGCTCGACCTCCTGCTCCTCGCGCGAGAGCACGTGATACAGAGCCAACCGTTCCGGGAACTGGTTCTTGAGGTCCTCGAGCTCCTCGAGAAACATGATGTCCTTGACCGTCCGGTTGCCGTAGATGAGCGTGGCCGAGCTCCGCGGTTCGACGGCGAGGATGGTGCTGAGATTGGACAGGATGGGCGCGATTCCACTCCCTGCGGCGATCATCGCGTACGAGATCGCATGGCTCGGATCCAGCGGCGTGTTGAAGTGGCCGATCGGGGTGACGACCTCGACGACGTCGCCAGCGCGCAACTGCTCCATCGCGAAGGCCGAGAAGACCCCGCCGGGCAGGCGTTTCACCGCGACACGGAGCCTGCCCGAGCCCGCGGCACTGCAGATGGAGTAGCTGCGCCGGGTGTCGTCGCCGGCCGCCTCGCATCGGAGCGAGACATGCTGCCCGTGGGTGAACGAGAACTCGTTTACGAGCTCGGGTGGAATCTCGAACTCGATGACCACCGCGTCCTCGGTGAGCGGCTCCATAGCCTTCACACGAAGCGGATGGATGGTCGCGCGACGATGCCCTGTGGTCACCTCCGCAACCGGCGTGGCGGTCAAACGCTCAGTGCTCCTTGAAGTGCGGGAAGGTCTCGCCGCAGGCGTCGCACTGACGCACCGCCTGGCACTGTGTCGAGCCGAAGTGTGTGAGCTCGTGCGTTCTCGTCGAGTCGCATCGCGGACACTGAACCGCGATGGTCAGCGGGGTGAGGTCGAACCCGTGTTGACGTGGAGGCGCGATCCCATACGCACGGAGCTTGACGCGGCCCGCCTCTGACATCCACTCGGTCGTCCACGCCGGGGACAGCACGATGCGTACGGTGACGTCGGTGAACCCCTGGTCTCGAACGCATCGCTCGACGTCCTCGCGGATGGTGTCGAGCGCCGGGCATCCCGAGTACGTCGGCGTGATGTCGACGTCGACGTGACCGGAAGCGTCGACGCGGACATCGCGAAGAATGCCGAGATCCGCGATGGTCAGGGCAGGCATCTCCGGATCGGGGATCGCGCCCGCGATGCTCCGGATCTCCTCGACGGCGGTCACCAGGTCACCCCGGGGAACGAGCGATGGAGGTGTTGCATCTCAGCCAGCATGTACCCGAAGCACTCGGTATGCAGTCCCTCCCGTCCTCCCGACGGCGTCCATGTGCTTTCAGGCATCACCAAGGTCGCGTCACCGAGGACGCGACGGATATATCCCTCCCACTCCGGGCGGAGTGTTGCCGGATCGGGCCCGACCCCCAGGGCGCCGGCCTCGCGCGCAACCGCGTCGCTCTCGAACAGCTCGGCGGTGAACGGCCACATGGCTGCGAGCGCGCTCTCCATGCGGCGATGACTCTCGTCGGTGCCATCGCCGAGGCGAAGCGTCCAGTCGGTCGCGTGGTCCCGGTGATATGAGGTCTCCTTCGCCGCCTTGGCGGCGACGGCGGATACCGGCCCGTCGGTCGACGTCGTGAGCGCCTGCCATTGAGCAAGCTGGAACGTCGAGCACAGCAGCTGGCGGACGATGGTGGCGGCGAAGTCGCCGTTCTCCTGCTCGACCAGCAGGCAGTTGATGAACTCGCGCTCGCCCCGCATGAAGGCGTAGTCATCCTCCGACCGGCCGGTGCCGTCGAGCTCTGCGGTTCGTGCGTACAGGCCGCGCGCCTGGCCCAGGAGGTCGAGCGCGATGTTGGTCAAGGCAACGTCGTCCTCGAGGGTCGGCGCCCGTGACGACCACTGCGCGAGCCGGTGCGAGAGCACCAGACAATCGTCCGCGAGGCGCAGCGCGTACACGGCCGCCGCGCCGGCGACCACGAGGGTCACAGCTGCTGCACTTCCTTCGGTATCGAGTAGAAGGTGGGATGGCGGTAGGGCTTGTCTGCCGCCGGGTCGAAGAAGGAATCCTTCTCGTCAGGTGACGACGCGGTGATCACCGCCGAGGGGACGACCCAGATGCTCACTCCCTCCATGCGCCGCGTGTACACGTCACGCGCATTGCGCAGGGCCATCTCGGCATCCGGGGCGTGCAGGCTGCCCACGTGGTTGTGCGACAGGCCGCGCTTGCTCCGGATGAAGACTTCCCAGAGCGGCGCCGGCGTTTCCTCGCTCATGCCGCGGCGCTGGTCGCCGGGTGCTTGGCGGCATAGGCGGCCGCCGCCGCGCGTACCCAGGCACCCTCCTCGTGGGCTGCGAGGTGATGCGCGGCCCGCTGCCGGTTGCAGGGGCCGTCGCCACTGACGACGCGGCGCAGCTCCTCGAAGTCGGGCTCTCCGAAGTCGTAGTGTCCGCGATCCTCGTTCCATCGCAGCTCAGGGTCCGGTGGCGTGAGTCCGAGCACGACCGCCTGCGGCGCGACCATGTCGACGAAGCGCTGGCGCAGCTCATCGTTCGAGTATCGCTTGATGCCCCAGGCCGTCGACTGCGCGCTGTGCGTCGACTCGGCATCGGGTGGGCCGAGCATCTCGACCGAGGGCCACCACCAGCGGTTGACCGCGTCCTGGGCCATCTCGTGCTGCTCGGGGGTGCCGTGAGACAACGCATACAGCGACTCGAACCCCTGGCGCTGGTGAAAGGACTCCTCCTTGCACACGCGCACCATCGCCCGTGCGTACGGCCCGAAGGAGCAGCGGCAGAGCGGGATCTGGTTGGTGATCGCCGCGCCGTCGACGAGCCATCCGATGGCTCCGACGTCGGCCCAGGTGAGCGTGGGGTAGTTGAAGATGCTCGAATACTTCTGGCGCCCCTGATGGAGCAGGTCGATCAGTTCGGCACGATCGACCCCGAGCGTCTCTGCCGCGCAGTACAGGTAGAGGCCGTGACCCGCCTCGTCCTGCACCTTGGCCATGAGGATCGCCTTGCGCCGCAGGGAGGGAGCCCGGGTGATCCAGTTGCCCTCCGGCTGCATGCCGATGATCTCGGAGTGGGCGTGCTGGGCGATCTGACGGATGAGCGATTTGCGGTAGCCGTCGGGCATCCAGTCGCGTGGCTCGATGCGCTGGTCCGAGTCGATCAGCGCCTGGAATTCAGCCTCGTGACGGTCTGAGATCACCTCCGCGGCGGCCTCGCCGGCGAAAGGATCGTCCAGCGCGGCGCCATGCTCGATCTGGCCGCTTGATCTCATACACCTACAATAGAACCACATGGTCCAGGGAGCCGAGATTGCCGTGCCTGTGCTCGAAGGCACCGATCACGTCGAGCTGTGGGTCGGCAACGCGCGCCAGGCCGCGTACCACTACCGCAAGGCCTTCGGGTTCGATGTCATCGCCTACGCCGGCCCCGAAACCGGAGTGCGTGACCGGGCCAGCTACGTCCTCCAGCAGGGCAAGGTGCGCCTCGTGCTCACCGCCCCTCTGCAGCCCGAAGGCGACATCGCCGACCACATCCGGCTCCATGGCGACGGCGTCCGGACGATCGCGCTCCGCGTCGAGGACGCCGCGGCTGCCTACGAGGCGGCCACCGCTCGTGGGGCGCGCAGCGTTGCCGAGCCGAGCCGCGCCGAGGACGAGCACGGCGTCGTCACCTCCGCGTCGATCGCCACCTTCGGCGACACCGTCCACACCTTTGTCGAGCGCAATGAGTACTCGGGGGTCTTCTGGCCGGGATATCGAGCTGACAATCGCAGTGGCGGCGGGGTCGGGCTGCGCTTCATCGACCACACCGTCGGCAACGTCGACACCGGCAAGATGGACGACTGGATCTCGTTCTACTCCGAGGTGTTCGGGTTCACCGTCTTCCAGGAGTTCGACGAGAAGGACATCGCGACGCAGTACAGCGCCTTGCGCTCGAAGGTCGCGCGTGACCCGCGGACCCAGATCACCATGCCGATCAATGAGCCCCACGTCGGGCTCAAGAAGTCGCAGATCCAGGAGTACCTCGACTACTACCGGGGCAGCGGCATCCAGCACATCGCCATCCATACCGATGACATCGTGGGCACCGTCCAGGAGATGCGCGACCGCGGCGTCGAGTTCCTCACCGCTCCGGGAGCGTATTACGCCGCGCTCGGCGATCGCGCCGCCGGCATCGACGAGGACCTCGACCGGCTCCGCTCGCTGAACATCCTCATCGACCGCGATGACGACGGCTATCTCCTGCAGATCTTCACTCGCCCGGTCGGCGATCGTCCGACCCTCTTTTTCGAGGTCATCCAGCGCAAGGGGTGCAAGGGCTTCGGGAAGGGGAACTTCAAAGCCCTGTTCGAGTCCATCGAGCGCGAGCAGGCGGCGCGGGGCAACCTCTAAGCGCTGAGCCGGCCGCCACCAGGGCCGTGGGCTGGCAACTCGTCCCTTCACAGAACCAAACACACCAAACGAACCATAAGATGTGCGATGATGTTCCTGCCTGCAAGTCGGCACGGCGGAAGGGGGGACGGGACGGAATGGACCAACAGGAAGACGCGTGGACGCGCGTCCTTCGTTTGATGCGTGATCTCGAGATGCTGCTGCTGGTCATCAAGGAGGCAGCCGTGCCTGTGCTGACCACCGGGGAGCCCGACCAGGCATGGCGGACGCGACGCTTCCTGCGCCTCGCGGACCGGATGCTGGAGGACATGCACGGCCTCCAGTTCACGTCGGAAGATACGAAGCCGAACTGACCCCAGGCGCTGATCAGACCGGCGGCCACTGATCGGGCGCCGCCGCGGTGCGTGGCTTGCCGGCCCAGTCGTCCCGCGGTGGCGAGAACGTTTCGACGATCGTGCATCCTGCCCTGCCCGCGCGCTCGACGTTGTGGGGCACCCCGGGCGGTATCACCCACATGTCGCCGGGCTTGCGGAGGCGGGTCTCACCGCCGATCGTGAAGGTGAACTCACCACGGATGACGACCCCGACCTGCTCGTTGGGATGGCGGTGCTCCGGCATGGCGATGCCGGGATCGAGCTCGAAGATGCCCAGCGTGATCCGCTCTCCGCTGACCGGCCGGACGCGCAGCCCCTCCATGAGCGCGAGTGGCTCGATGTCGGCGACGGTCGCGAACTCGTGGGCGCTGTTCTCGGATTCCGGCATGGCGGCGCAACCATACCCAAATCAGTGGTCAGGGCCTTCGACGTTGATCACCGACGGCCCCTGCCCGGAGCGGGTGACGACGAGCGTCGCCCCGACGTCGGTGGTGTTGCTCTCCCGATGCACGGCGTGGGGCGGGACATACACGAAGTCGCCCGGCTGCGCATCGAAAACGTCCCGGCCCTGCGCGCCGGATTCCATGCGCAGTGCCCCGGTTGCCACGTAGATCACCGACTCGTGCTCGCCATGGTGATGCCAGCCGGAGGACGCCCCCGCCTCGGTGTGCACCATGCCGGCCCAGACGCGATCGGTCGCGACCGCCTGATTGCGCAGCATCCCCGGGGTCGAGGGTCCCTCGGAGAGCTCGCCGGCTCGAATCCGGCGGATGCGCTCAGCCACGGCGAAACCCCGCCACACGAACCCGCGTCATTCACGCTCCGGCGGCGCGTAGCCAAGGGCCTTGTCGACCACGTTGAGGAGCGGCTCACCGCGCATGAATCGCTCGAGATTCCGCAGGAACAGGTCGGCGGCGTCACGCTGCCAGCCGGCGTGGTCGCCGGACATGTGCGGCGAGATGAGCAGGTTGGGCACATCCCACAGCGGCGAGTCCGCCGGGAGTGGCTCCGGTCGCATGACGTCGAGGGCCGCCCCGCCGAGCCGGCCCGCGCGGAGCGCGGCGCACAGCGCGTCCTGGTCAAGGGTCGATCCCCGACCCAGGTTGACGAGACGGGCCGTCGGCTTGAGCGCAGCGATCGCTGCCGCGCCGACCATTCCCTCTGTCTGCGGCGTGCTGGGCAGGAGCATCACAACGTAATCCGTTTCGGCGAACAGGGTCTTCAGCTCATCGGGCGAGGCGATGTCGCCGAAGTCGGGATCGCCACCTCGCGCGGTCCGGCCGATGCCACGCACCGACATGCCGAATGCCTTTGCGAGCTGCGCGGTCCGTCGCGCGATCGGGCCGACGCCGACCATCACGGCGGACTTGCCGGACAGTGTCTCGGTCTCTCGCTGAACCCAGCGATGCTCGACCTGGTACCGGAACGTGGTGAGCAGATCCTTGCTGAGAGCGAGCATCAGGGTGATCGTGTACTCGGCGAGCGCTTGATCGAAGATGTATCGCGAGTTGGTCAGCACCACGTCGCTGGCCGCAAGCTCGGGGAAGAGCACCCGCTCGACACCGGCGCTCCCCGCGTGCACCCAGCGCAACCGCCGGAAGCGACTCCAGTTCTCGCGCAGGACGCCGCTGCGCGGGTTCCAGATCAGGAGCGCATCGACGTCGAAGGCCTGAGGCGGCGGGTCGGACGACGGGTCGATGAAGATATAGCCGACGTCCGGCACTGGTGCGAGGAGGTCGCGACCGGGGGTGTCACCGTCGACGACTCCGACGAGGACAGTCATGGCGTCGTCAGTTCCGGCAGCCCCGCGGAGCCCATCTGAATGCCGAAGTCCCGCACTCGTGGCACCGTCATACTGTGCCAGGTTGACCGAGCACGCCGGGCTGGCCGGTGGTGGAGTCCAGGAGCAACATGACGGTTCAGGTCGCGCAAAGCAGGATGACCAGCGAAGAGATCGCACGGCTTTCGAAGGAGCACACCTTCTTCTCGTGGTCCGTCCAGGGCGCCGTCGATCCAATCGCGATCGACCACGCCGAGGGCGTGTGGCTGTACACGCCGGAAGGGAAACGCATCCTCGATTTCAACAGCCAGCTGATGTCGGTGAACATCGGCCACGGTGACCAGCGCGTCGTCAACGCCATCGTCGAGCAGGCGACCAGGTTGCAGTTCGTCCAACCCGCCTTCGTCACCGAGATACGGGCGCGTCTCGGGGAGAAGCTGACCGGGCTGCTCCCCGGCGATCTCGACAAGGTCTTCTTCACGCTCGGTGGCGCCGAGGCTGTCGAGAACGCGATCAAGATCGCTCGCCAGTACACCGGCCGCTACAAGATCCTGGCGCGGTACCGCGCATATCACGGGGCGACCATGGGTGCCATGACGCTCACCGGCGATCCCCGGCGCTGGGCGACCGAACCCGGGCTCGTCGGTGTTGTCCGCTATCCCGACACCCATCGCTGGGGTGAGCGCGAGCCGCGGCCGGCCGGGGAGAGCCTCCGCGGTCTCGAGGACGTGATCATGTACGAGGGACCGCACACGATCGCCGCCATATTTCTCGAGACGATCGTCGGGACGAACGGCGTCCTCATCCCGCCGGACGGCTACATCCAGGGGGTTCGCGAACTCTGCGATCGCCATGGGATCCTGATGGTCGCGGACGAGGTGATGGCGGGTTTCGGCCGCACCGGAAAGTGGTTTGCGATCGAGCACTGGAATACCGTTCCCGACCTGATGACCATGGCCAAGGGCCTGACATCGTCGTACCTGCCCCTGGGCGCGGTCGCCATCCGCCGGCACATCGCCGAGAAGTTCGATTCGATGATGTTCGCCGGCGGCCTCACCTACTCCAGCCACCCCGTGTCGCTCGCTGCGTCGCTGGCCACGCTGAACGTCTATGAGGAGGATCACCTCATCGAGCGCTCCGCTTCGATGGGCTCGGTGCTGCGCGCACACCATGAGCGTCTGGCCGCGAAGCATCCGAGTGTCGGCGCGCATCGCAACCTCGGGCTCTTCGGCATCCTCGATCTGGTCAGGCGGCAGGAGCCGTACACGCCGATGACGGGTTTCAACGCGAGCAGCGATGAGATGGCCGCCATCGGCAGATACCTGCGCGAGCACGGGGTGTACACCATGGTCTCCAACAACTCCATCCACACCAACCCGCCGCTGTGCATCAGCGAAGACGAGCTCGCGCAGGGATTCGAGGTCATCGACGGTGCGCTGTCGATCGCCGACCAGGCCGTGCAGGGCTAGACCCGAACACCGCGCGTGACCACCGAGGACGCCGAGCGCGCACGGCTGCGCGACGACCCGGCCGGCTGGCGACGCTGGGGGCCCTACGTCAGCGAGCGCGCCTGGGGAACGGTCCGCGAGGACTACAGCGCCAACGGCGACGCCTGGAGCTACGTGACGCACGACCAGGCGCGATCACGCGCCTTCCGCTGGAGCGAGGAAGGGCTTGGTGGGATCTGTGACGAGCACCAGCTGCTGTGTCTCGCGTTCGCGTTCTGGAACGGTGTCGACCCGATCCTCAAGGAACGGATCTTCGGCCTGACCGGTCCGCAGGGAAACCACGGCGAGGACGCCAAGGAATACTGGTGGTACGTCGACTCGACGCCGACGCACTCCTGGATGCGGTGGCGGTACCTGTATCCACAGGTGGCATTCCCGTACGACGACCTGCTCGCCGAGAGCGCGCGCCGCGGTCAGCTCGATCCCGAGTACGAGCTTGCCGATACCGGGGCGCTCGACAACGGCTTCTGGGACATCACCGTCGACTACGCCAAGGAGACACCCGAGGACCTGGTGCTCGAGCTGCGCGCCCGAAACGCCGGTGCCTCCACCCAGACGCTCCACGTGCTCCCGACGCTGTGGTTTCGCAACACCTGGGCGTGGGGTCTCACGGACACCAGGCCCGCTCTGCACGTCGAGAGCAAGCGGATCGTCGCCGACCACACGGTCGTGGGGCGGATGTTCCTCGTCGGCGACGGCGACTACACACCGCTTGTCTGCGACAACGAGTCCAACGCCGAGCGGCTCTGGGGATCCGGGTCGCCGAGCGGCTTCCCGAAGGACGGCATCAACGATCACGTGATCGAGGGCGCCGCAACCGTCAATCCAACCCAGGAGGGGACGAAGGCCGCACTCCACTACGTGGTCACGGTTGACGCGGGCATGAGCGCGGTGATCAGGCTCCGGTTCGGTCGCCGCGAGGTCGACGCCGCCGACGGCGCGAGCGCGGTGCTTCGCCTTCGCCACGGCGAAGCCGATGCCTTCTACGCGAGCGTGATGCCGAGCCGGTTGACGAACGACCAGCGCCTGGTTGCGCGGCAGGCACTGAGCGGCATGCTCTGGGGCAAGCAGTTCTATCACTACAACGTGACCCGCTGGCTCGACGGCGACCCGGCACTCCCCGAACCGCCGCCGGAACGTCTCGCCGGCCGCAACGCGGGCTGGCGGCATCTCGACACCGCCGACGTGCTCTCCATGCCCGACAAGTGGGAGTACCCCTGGTTCGCCGCCTGGGACCTCGGCTTTCAGTGCGTCGCGCTCGCGCACGTGGACCCCGAGTTCGCCAAGCAGCAACTCATCCTGCTGTGCCGCGAGTGGTACATGCATGCCAACGGTCAGCTGCCCGCCTACGAGTGGTCGTTCGACGACGTCAACCCACCAGTGCACGCGTGGGCGGCACTGCGCGTCTTCGAGATCGACGGCGCGACCGACTTCCAGTTCCTCGCGCGTGTCTTCCACAAGCTGCTCATCAACTTCACGTGGTGGGTGAATCGCGAGGACGCCGAGGGCAACAACATCTTCGAGGGCGGGTTCCTCGGCCTCGACAACATCGGTCCGTTCAATCGTTCCGTGGTGCTCCCGGCAGGCGGCCACCTGGAGCAATCGGATGGCACCGCGTGGATGGCGATGTACTCCCTCAACCTCCTCGAGATGGCGCTGGTTCTCGCCACCTTCGACCGCACCTACGAGGATGTCGCCACCAAGTTCTTCGAGCATTTCGCGACGATCGCGACCGCCATGAACGATCAGGGACTCTGGGACGACGATGCGGGCTTCTACTACGACAGCTGGCATCTCGCCGACGGCACCCGGGTCCCGATCCAGGCGCGTTCGATCGTCGGGCTGATCCCGCTCTGCGCGGCAACCACGCTGGGCGACGCCACCTTGCGCCGGCTTCCCGACTTCGCCGAGCGGCTCCGCCTGTTCATCAAGCTCAAACCGCGCTACGCCGCCGCGGTGTCGCTCGAGGTCGTGAATGCGGAGCGCGAGAGCCGCCTGCTCGCCATCGTCGACCCCGACCGGCTCCGCCGCATCCTCGACTACGTCCTCGACGAGTCCGAATTCCTCAGCGACCACGGTTTGCGCGCACTGTCCCGGTTTCACGCCGACCATCCGCTCGACATCGACCTCGGCGGCGCGGTCGCGCGGCTCGATTACGAGCCCGCGGAGTCCACATCGCGTCTCTACGGCGGCAACTCGAACTGGCGCGGCCCGGTGTGGTTCCCGGTCAACCATCTGATCATTGAGGCGCTGCGGGTCTACCACCGGTTTCTCGGTGATACGTGGACCGTCGAGTATCCGCGAGGGTCCGGAAGGCAGGCACACCTTGGCGCGATCGCAGACGACATCGCGGCGCGGCTTGCCTCGATCTTCCTGCCCGCCGCCGACGGACGGCGTCCCGTGGTGGCCGGTATCAAGCTGTACGCGCGGCCGGATCTCGCCGACGCCATCCCGTTTCACGAGTACTTTCACGCCGAGACGGGGCAGGGACTCGGCGCGTCCCACCAGACCGGCTGGACCGGCCTCGTGGCGGACCTGCTCCTGCGCACGACAGCCGCGCGCGACCGCTATGACATCGCTGCGCTCTCGGAGCGTCCGGCTACACTCGGCTGACCAATGGAGGCGCGGCACCCGATTCACGGCACCGTCGCAGCCGCTGTGACGCCGCTCACCGGCGTCGAGGGCACCATCGACAGCGACGGCATCGACGCCGTGGTGGACTTCTACGCGCGGTCAGGTCTCGATGGCATCCTCGCACTGGGGACGACCGGCGAAGGAATTCTCTTCAACTTGGACGAGCGCCGGCTCGCCGCCGACGAGTTTGTGACCTCCGCGCATCATCGGCTGGCGGTGATCATGCACTGCGGTGCGCAGACAACGCACGACACCATCGTGCTCGCCGAGCATGCCGCGGGTCATGGCGCAGCGGGCGTCGCGGTGATCCCACCACCGTATTTCGCGCTCGACGCCGAGGCGATCTGGCGTCACCTCGATGCGGCAGCCCACGCCTGCGCGCCGCTGCCGTTCTACATCTATGAGTTCGCCGCACGCAGTGGTTACGCGGTGCCGATCGAGGTGGTGGAACGATTGCGCTCCACCGCGCCGAACCTCGCGGGTCTCAAGGTCTCGGACTCGCCCTTCGAAAGCGTGCAGCCATACCTCCTGCCCGGACTCGACGTGTTCGTCGGCGCAGAGGGCCTGATCGCGCAGGGAATGGCATCGGGGGCGGCGGGAGCGGTGTCCGGGCTTGCGGCGGCCTTCCCCGAATTGACCATCGATGCCGTCGTGTCGCGCAACGCGGACGCGAGCGCGCGTGCGGCGCGGGTGCGCTCGCTGATTGAACCGTTTCCCTTCCAGTCCGCCTTGAAGTTCATCCTGCAACGACGCGGTGTGGCCATCGAGGACGCGGTGCGGCCACCGCTGCGCACCCTCGACGACGAGCAGCGAAACGCGTTGCGGACGCTGCTCGATGATCCTTCGGGAGAGATCGCCGCACTGCTGAACCCTTAGAGCACCGCGGTCTCGAGTGCGCCCCCCGACTCGTTGAATCGATTCACTCGCAGGGGATGCAGGTCGAAGGTCGTGCAGCGTCCCGCGGTCACCAGCTCGGTCACCGCCTGCCCGGCTGCGATCGAGTGCATGATGCCGTGTCCACCAAATCCGGCGCACTGGATGAACCAGGGCATGTCAGGGGGGGCGCCCACGATGGCGTGATGGTCCGGTGTCTCCGGGTAGAGCCCGGCCCAGCACTTGCGCAGGCTGATCGGCACATCCTCGAGGAAGGGAAATCGGTTGCCGATCCGTGCGGCGATCGCATCGAGGAACGCGGGATCGAACGCGGTGTCGGTGCTCGGTGGATCCCCGGGATCCGAGAATCCGATCAGGAATCCAGCACCTTCTCTGCGAATCAACACCCCGGTGTCGGCGTCGACGCACATGGGGATTGCCGCGGGAAAGCCGGAGACGGGTTCGGTGCAGGCGAGGTTGCGTCTGCGTGATGTGACCGGGAGGTCGACACCGGCCTTCGCAGCCAGATTCCGAGCGGAGGGGCCCGCCGCATTCACCACGAAATCCGCGTGCATGTCTCCCGCGGTGGTGCGCACCGTGGCGCCGTCGCCATCGCCGGCGAGGTCGAGCACCTCGGCGTCGAAGATGAAGCCCGCATCAAGCCGCCGAGCCTCCTGCCACAGCGCGCTGACGACACCATGCGGATCGATGATGCCGTCTCCCGCCGAGAAGGCCGCCGCCGCAAGACCATCGACGTTGACGAAAGGCGCCAGCTCGATGACCTCTGCCGCAGACAACCATTGCACATCGACACCGAGCGAGCGCTGGAGCTCCCAGGCGCGTCGCAGCGCGATCTCGCCCGAGTCGGTGCCGGTGAGAAAGAGATAGCCGACACCACGAAAGCCCACCTGGCCACCGGTCTGCTCGTCCAATTCACGGAGTCGCTCGATGGTGAACTGCGAGAAGGTGATGTTCACCCGCGTTGTGAACTGCGCTCTGACACCGCCGTTGGCTCTGCTCGTCGAGCCCATCCCGGCTGATGCGTTGCGGTCGATGACCACGACGCGGTCGACCCCGGCCCGGCGCAGCTGCAGCGCGACGGCCAGCCCGACCGCGCCGGCGCCCACCACCACCACCCGGGCGCGACTGCCATGCGCTGCGGTGGACGCCGAGTCGCTCGCGGGCCGGCGGCTCATCCTCTACGGAGTCGGCGCGCCGGATCGCAGCTGCGCGAGCGGCAGCCCGCGGATGGAGGCGTCGATCAACTCCACGGGGTGAAAGGCCGGGAGCGGATGCAGGGAACGGCGAAGCGCCGCGCTGATCTGGAGCAGGCAACCGCCGTTGCCCGCGGTCACGAGCTCCGCTCCGCTGGCGGCGATATTGCCTGCCTTGCGAGTGCCCAGGTCATCGGCGGTCTGCGGGGCGACGAGGTTGTAGACACCTGCGCTGCCGCAGCACACGTCGGCCTCCCTGAGATCCACGAGCTCGAGTCCCGGGATCCGGCCGAGGACGGTGCGAGGCTGTGCGCGCACTCCCTGCGCGTGCGCGAGGTGACACGCATCGTGATACGCGACCCGCGCCGGCAGCGGGTGCAGCCGCGCGGGACGCTGTACCTCGAGGTCCGCGAGGACCTCCATCACGTCGCGAACCCTTGCCGAAAAGCTCGCGGCGCGTGCAGCCCAGAACGGATCGTCGGCGAGCAGCGCGCCGTACTCCTTCATCGCCGAACCACACCCGGCGCTGTTCACGACGATGTGGTCGATGTCGAGGTTCTCCATCTGGGCGATGAGCTCGCGCATGCGCTGCATGGCCGGTTGCTCCCGTCCGGAATGGAGCTCGAGCGCTCCGCAGCAGCTCTGCAGCGGAGGGACGAGCACCTCGCATCCGTGGGCGGCGAGGACACGAGCCGTGGCCCGATTGACGTGCGAGAAAAACGCGTCCTGCACGCACCCGGTGAGCAGCGCGACGCGCAGCACCCGCCGCCCCCTGGGGCGGAGGTGGCGCGGCGTCCGTGCCGCCAGGTCGGCCCGACGGAGCGACGGTGCCATGTCGTCGAGCCGCCGCAGCGTCTGGGGCACGAGACGTCGCACCGGCGGCAGTTGCAACACCTTGCGGAGTCCGAGCGCCTGGGCGAGCGCAACCGCGGACGCGACGGTGCGCATCCGCCGCGGGTGGGGAAGGACGGAGAAGAGAGCAGCGCGGGAGGCGCGGACGCGCCAGGTGCGAGCGAAGCGCCGTTCGATCTGCGGACGAACCTGCTCGACCAGGCGGTTGTACTGCACGCCCGAGGGACATGCATCGACGCATGCCATGCAGCCAAGGCATGCATCCCAGTGCCGAACCACCTCCTCATCCATGCCTACCTCGCCGCGCGCCGCGAGGTCCATGAGCAGAATGCGCCCGCGAGGGGAGTCCATCTCCTCACCCCAGAGCAGGTAGGTCGGACATGCGGGAAGGCAGAAACCGCAATGCACGCAGTCGGCGATCAGCGCGGGATCGGGCGGGTGGTGATCGTCGAACGCGACGGTCGCCGCATCCGGGCGCGCGTGGCCGGGTACGCGGGGTGGACCCGTGGTCACCACGGCCACGTCAGATGCCACCGACCTGGCGCCCGGGGCTCAACGTCCGCGCAGGATCGAGCTGACGCTTCACCGACCGCATCAGGTCNNTCGCCCACCGGCGGTGCGGACGGCCGCGCGGACGGTCTCGAGCGCCTCGGGCGCGAAGCGCATCTCCCCGGTGCCGAGGAGTGGACGCCACGCCACCGCATCGCACGTAGCAGACATGGATGACAGAAACTCACCGGCTCGCACCGGCAGCGTCGCGACCGCTCCGATCAGACCGGCGCCTGTCCACGGCGAGCCCGCCAGCGACGCAGTCAACGCCGGTTCATCGTCGGCAACGACGGTGTGTCCCCCGATGTCCTGGGTAACGCGCTCGGCCTGCACCGCCGCGCCCTCCTCGGAGCTGTCGAAGCGCACCACGACGACCCCCTCGGGCCAGTGGAGGTCGACCACGCTCGGCGTCACCTGGAGCCGCCCGACTCGCGCGGCAAAAGCGCAGAGATCGAGCACCGACCGCGACTCGAAGGCGACCGTACGTGACGCTGCCGGCAGCGGATGAAGCCGGAACGCCACCTCGGTCACGATCGCGAGGGTCCCCAGCGAACCGATCAGCAGCTTGGCGACATCGAACCCCGCGACGTTCTTGACGACCTTGCCGCCGCTGCGCCCGACGGTGCCGTCGGAGAGGACGAAGCTCGCCCCGATCACGAGGTCGCGGGGCGTGCCGAAACGGGTTCGCAGCGGACCGCTCGCAGCGGTTGCAAGCATGCCGCCGATGGTTGCGGCGTCACCCTGGGGTGGGTCGAGCATCAGGCGCTGCCGGAAACCGGGAGCCGAAGCGAGGGTCTCCTGGAGGTGTCTGAGCGTCGTCCCCGCCCGAACCACGCAGACCAGGTCGGCGGGCTCGTGGTCGACGATTCCATTGATGCGGGAGGTCGAGAGCACGACATCGCACCGTTCCGGCGGCGAGCCCCAGTCGATCTTGGTGCCGCCTCCTCGAGCGACGACCGCCAGGCTGCGCGCCGTCGCTGCGGAGAGCACCGAGGCGACCTCTTCCTCATCGGCCGGCGACACCACCAGGCTCGGAACCACGCCGCCGACTGCATCCGAGGCATCCGCGGCCCTGACGTGAGCTGCGCCGACCAGCTCGGTGAAGCGATCGAGCTCCGGCGCCACGGACGCCATCACAGCCGCTCCGCCAGGCCCGCCATCTCGATCGCGTGGGGTCGGTACATCCCGGGGACCTCGCCACAGAGCCTCGGGGTGGGCAGCGCCTTTCCCGGGTTGCAGAGGTCGCGCGGGTCGAAGGCGTCGCGAACCCTGCCCATCACGGCGATCGAGCCGGGGCTGAACATCTTCGGCATGTAGCAGGCCTTGTCCGAGCCGACCCCATGCTCACCGGTGATCGAGCCGCCGGCGGTGATGCAGGCGTCGAGTATCAACCCGGCGAGCTGGAGCGCGCGCTCCCCCGCACCCGGCTCGGTGTTGTCGTACAGCACCAGGGGGTGGAGGTTGCCGTCTCCGGCGTGGAAGACGTTGGCGACGCGCAGCCCGTAGGTTGCCGAGAGCGCGCCGATCTGCTCGAGAACGTCGCGCAGCCGTGTGCGCGGGATGACCCCATCCTGGACGTAGTAGTTCGGGCTGATCCGTCCCATCGATGCGAAGGCCGCTTTGCGAGCCTTCCAGATGAGGGCGCGTTCGGCCTCGCTCGCGGCCACCCGTGTCTCGGTCGCTCCGCTCGCAGCGCAGATGTCGAGGACATCGCGGAGGAAAGCGGTGGACTCGACGGCCGGGCCGTCGAGCTCGACGATCAGGGCGGCGCCGCAGTCCGGGTAGCCGGCATGGACGATCTCCTCGCAGGCCTGGATCGCCAGGCGGTCCATCATCTCGATGGCGGCGGGGGTGATGCCTGCTGCGATGATCCGCGACACCGCCTCGCCGGCGTCACCCATCGTGGCGAACGCCGCGAGAACCGTCTCGGTGGATTCGGGGATGCGGACGACACGGAGCACGACCTCGGTCACGATGCCGAGCGTCCCCTCGCTGCCGATCACCATGCCGAGCAGGTCGTAGCCCGCAGCGTCGCGCACCGCCCCGCCGAGCCGGGCGATCCGTCCCTCGGCGGTGACGAATGTCGCCCCGAGGACGTGGTGCGTGGTGAAGCCGTACTTCAGGCAGTGCGCGCCGCCGGAGTTTTCGGCGACGTTCCCGCCGATCGTGCACACCTGTTGCGATGAGGGATCGGGTGCGTAGAAATAGCCAAGCGGCCGCACCGTTTTGCTGACCTCGAGGTTGGTGACCCCGGGCTGCACCGTGACCTGGTGGTTCTCGAGGTCGACGTCGAGGATCGAGCGCATCCGGCTGAGGCCGATGACGACGCCGTCCGCAACCGGGAGGGCTCCACCGGACAGCCCCGTCCCGGCGCCGCGCGCGACAAACGGCACCTGTGCCTCAGCGCATGTCCGGACGACCTCTGCCACCTCCGCGGTGGCGAGCGGCAGGACGACCGCGGCCGGGGAGACGCGCCGCCCGGTGAGGCCGTCGCATGCGTAGGTCTGCAGTGCCGGCCTCGCGGTGATCATCCCGTCGTCGCCAACGATGGCGCGCAGCTTCTCGAGAAAGGCGCGATCAAGCATGGGCGCCCAGCACCGCCGCCGCGGCATCGATCGTGCGTGCTGCCTGGGCTTCGGTGACCGTGCCCATGTGGCCGATGCGCACGCCCCGTCCCGCCCAGGGACCGAGACACCCCGCGATCACCACGCCGCGCTCCGCCATTCCGGCACGCAGCCTGGCGTCGTCCGCGCCGTCCGGGAGCGCCAGGACGCTCAGCGTGGGGGCCAGAGCCGCGGGATCGGTGAGTGGCTCGAACCCGAGCTCACCCATGCCATCGCGAATCATCGCCGCCACCCGGCGATGACGCTCGTATCGCTCGGGCAGCCCCTCGGCGAAGATGGCCTCGAGGGAGGCCTCCAGGGCCCGAAGCAGCGATACCGAATGCGTCGAGAAGTACTTGCGCGGGTCGTCGACGGAGGCGTCCCAGCGGTGGAGGTCTGCGTAGTACGCACGGATGTCTCCCAACGCGGAGCGGCGGCTGCGGGCGCGTGCCGAGATTGCGAGCAGCGCAAGACCCGGAGGGACGCTGAGTGCCTTCTGCGCACCGGTGAGCAGGACGTCGACATCCCAGTCGTCCATCGCCTCCTCGATCCCGCCGGTTGCGCAGACACCGTCGAGCACGATGACGGCGTCGGTCGCGGCGGCTCGAACCGTTGCCGCTGTCGCGGCGCAGTCTGCAAGCACACCGCTGCTCGTGTCCACATGCGTGAAGCACACCAGCGCCGGTGGGTTGCCGTTCTCGAGCAGGCCACGCAGCGCGTCCTGGTCGGCGCGCTGTCCCCATTCGACCTGGAGCACGTCCGGCCGCATCCCCAGTGCGCCGGCTATCTCGGTGAAGCGGTCACCAAAGTACCCGTGGCTCACCACCACGACACGATCGCCGGGGGCCGCGTGGTTGACGATCGCCGCCTCCATTGCCAGGGTTCCCGCACCGGCGAAGCAGTGAACGCGCGCGCCAGCCGATCCCACCAGGCGGCGGATTCCCTCCTGGATGCGGATCATGGTTGCGGCGTTCTCGGGTCCGGTATGGCTCCGCACCGGCTCGGCGAGAGCGGCGAGCACGCCGGGGGCAACCGGCGTGGGCCCGGGGATCATGAGCAGCGGCGTCGTTGTCATGAGCCGCCTCATGCTGCCACAAGGCGGGCGCCGCGGTCCGAGGTCGAGGACCCCTGGGCAGTCCGCCGGCGACGCCGTTGCCCCGGCGGCTACGCGGAGGCTGCCCTCAGGGTGATTCGCCGGAGCTAGATGGAATCGCGACGGAACGCGGCGATGACGACGGGGGCGTCCTCCCGCACCGACACATCGGTACCGTCACCGAAGAAGACACTCGTCGAGCCGACCGAGACCTGGCGGACCTGGGTCACAGCGTCGACGTTGATGTATGTCGACGCTTCGTCGGCACTCAAGTGGAGCACCACCCATTTCGCCACGCTTCGCAGTCTACCAACGCACGTCCGCACACCCGGATACGCGGATGACACGAAATCGGCAGCTTCCGACAGGTCGAGAGGGACGGACGGGTCACGGTTGTCACAGTGTTGAACGAGCGTCGATTCCCACCCCCGGTAAGTACGCTGTCGAACAGACGGAACTCCGGAGCGACCCCAGATTGGGCCTCTGATGAAGACGGTTTGACCGATGACAGGAGACTTTGACCGTGACCATCCGTAGCGCACGGTTGCAGACTCGACGGATCTAGGCCTGACCTTGCCATCTCGCCGGGTCTTCATGACGGTGACGGCACCCGTCGCCGTCCTGATCGTCGTCTTCGTCAGCGCGTCGCTGCTCGGCGTCGGCGGCAACGCTTTCGAGGACGGCATCCACAACGTTGCCGAGGTCGTCGCCGGGTTGTTCGCCGGTGGCATCGCGCTGCTGACCGCCATGCAATCGCGCGGCAGGCGACGAGTGTCCTGGTTGTGCTGGGGTGCCTTTGGACTGCTGGAAGCCGTGTGCGACTGGAACGCGCTTGCCGCTCACCACGCGGCCATACCCTCGGTATCGAACATCGCGTTCATCGCGCAGCTCCCGATCGGTCTGTTCGCGGCGCTGATCTTCATGCGCGTGATGTCGTCACGGCTCGCGGTGATAGTCGCGTTCTGCGACGGCCTGCTGATGGGTGGTGCGCTGCTCATCGCTGTCCTCGCCACCGGGTACGTCAGCGTTTTCGGCAGCTCCAACTCGGTGCTCGTCAACATCGTGAGTCTCGCCCAGCCGGTGGGCGATGTCGTGGTGCTCACGCTGGTCGCCACCGTGGTGGCTCGCGTGGGAGTCAAGGCTCGACCCGTCGGTATCCTCATCTGCGCCGCGATCCTGGGCATCGGTATCGCAGATCTCCAACTGACTCGCGAGGTCAGTCTTGGCATCACCGTTCCCGCCTCCGTGTTCGCCAACGGCTGGGTCGCCGGTCTGCTCTGTCTCGGCATCGCCGCGCTCTACGCGCTGTGCTTTCGCCGCCAGCCGGAACCGATGGTTGTCAGAGCGACGACCACGAGGACCGGGCTCTGGGTACCCATCCTGCCGGTGGCGGTGACCTGCATCCTAGCGGTGGCACTGCGTTCGAATCAGGGCCCTCTGACAGCGCTGTTGCTGTGGGTGATGCTCGCGCTCGTCGGTCTGACGCTGACCCGCATGTACATCGCGCTGTACATGAACCGCGACCTCGGCGCAGCGCTCATTCACCAGGCTGCGCACGACGCTCTCACCGGGTTGCCCAACCGCACGCTGCTCGGGCGGCGCATCGAGCACGAGCTCGCCACCCTCGATGCCGATGCGCGGGTCGTGACGCTGATGATGCTCGACCTCGACAGCTTCAAGGAGGTCAACGACACCTTCGGCCACAGCACCGGTGACCAGGTGCTGGTTCAGGTCGCTCAGCGCATTGTCAGCAGCGTTCGAGACGGCGATGCGGTCGCCCGTCTCGGTGGCGATGAGTTCGCAGTGCTGCTCTCGCACCCCCCGGGTGATCGTGTCGCTGTGCTTGCGCGACGCGTGCTGGCTGCTCTGGAACTCCCACTCACGGTGCGGGGAACCGTGGTGGTGGTCGGAGCGAGCATCGGTATCGCAACGGCCGGGCCCGATGACTCCGCTGATGAGCTGTTGCGCAACGCGGACCTGGCGATGTATACCGCCAAAGCCGCCGGTGGCAGCGGTTTCGCACTCTACGAGCCGTACATGCACAGCGCGATCGCCGAACGGGTGCGCGTTGAGAGCGGCCTGCGGACCGCCTGGCTCACCGGCGACCTCCTGGTGCACTACCAGCCGATCGTCGACCTCGCCGACGGCAGGATGGTCTCGATAGAGGCACTCGCGCGCTGGAAACATCCCGACGGCGATGTGATCCCGCCCAACGTGTTCATCCCGATCGCGGAGAGCACCGGGCTCATCATCCCGATCGGCGCGCGCATCCTCAACGAGGCCTGCCAGCAACTCGCGATCTGGCAACGGGAATATGGGGCGGCGGCAGACGTCACCATGAGCGTCAACGTGTCGCCGCGTCAGCTCTATTCCGACGACCTTGTCGAAATCGTCGAGGAGGCGCTGCGGAGCGCCGGCATCGAACCGAGGTATCTCATCCTCGAGGTCACCGAGACGGCGGTCATGGACGACATGGACAGCGCGATCCGCATCCTCAGCCGGCTCAAGGCACTTGGAGTCGGGATGGCCATCGACGATTTCGGTGTCGGGGCGTCGTCGCTGGCCAGGCTGCGCCGTCTCCCCGTCGCCATCGTCAAGATCGACAAGTCACTGGTCGACCACGTCCCTGACGGACATGTCGCGAGCGGTCTGCTCGACGCGGTGGTCGGCATGGTTCGAGCCCTGCAGCTGAGAACCATCATTGAAGGCGTGGAGCGCGCAGACCAGGCGAAGCACCTGCGCGACGCCGGCTATGACCTCGCGCAGGGATTCCACTACGCGAGGCCCATGGACGCGGTGAGCCTCGGACGCGCACTGGCCGCGGCCCGCATCGAGGATGGTGGCCGCGTCGTGTTCCCGCTGATCGCGACCAGCCCCGCGGTCGCGCAACGGGAGTCGACCGGACGCGTGCTGGTGGTCGACGACGATGCGGCAGTGGGCATCACGGCGTGCCGGATCCTCGAGCGGCACGGCCTGCGCTCCGTGCTCGTACCGACCATTCGAGAAGCCATGGCGGAGCTCGCGCATCGCACCGATGTGATGCTGGTGGACATCGGCATGCCTGACGGCGATGGCTGGGACCTGATCGGCGACGTACGCGCCGGCACCTTGCACCCGCGCATCCCCATGGTGGTCATGACCGGGTTGCTGGACAGCGCCGAGGTGCTCAACCGTGCCTACGACCTCGAGTGCGAGTACCTGGGCAAACCCTTCGCGCCAGAGGCATTGATCGCGAAGATCGAATCGGCCCGACGGATGGTGGGCCGGCCTTCCGATGGGCAATCGCGGGATTCCGAGCCGGCCACGCCCGTGACTGCGGTCGCGACTTGAGAGCTCAGAGGATGTGCAGGCGGTCACCCGCCTGACCTGACGATCGGAGGCGACGTGCCAAGATTGCCGTCGTGTCTCGCCCGCTTCGGTTCGGCTACAAGGTCTCGGCTGAGCAATTCAGCCCGTCCGACCTGCTCGACTTCACCGTTGCGGCGGAGCAATGCGGCTTTGACACCGCCGCCATCAGCGATCACTTTCAACCCTGGCGGCACACCGGCGGACATGCACCGTTCTCGCTGGCGTGGCTGGGCGCGGCCGGCCAGGCGACCAGCCGCATCGCTCTCGGCACCAGTGTGCTCACGCCGACATTCCGCTACCACCCGGCGATCGTCGCCCAGGCGATGGGCACGCTCGCCTCACTGTTTCCCGGTCGCATCTGGCTCGGCGTCGGCACCGGGGAGTCGATGAACGAGGCGCCGCTCGACATCGAGTGGCCGGACACGAAGGAACGGTTCGCGCGGCTCAAGGAGGCCGTCACCCTCATCCAGACGCTGCTGAAGGACGAGAGGGTCACCTACGAGGGCACGTACTACCGGACGCGCAACGCCACCATCTACGACCGCCCGTCGACGCCGGTCCCCATCTACATCGCGGCCGCCGGCGCCTCGGCCGCGCGGCTTGCCGGCCGCGTCGCCGATGGGCTCATCTGCACGAGCGGCAAGGGTATGGAGCTGTACTCGGAGACGCTGCTACCGGCGGTGATGGAGGGCGCGCGCGCGGCGGGACGGGACCCCTCGGAGCTCGAGCTCACGATTGAGATGAAGGTCTCGTTCGACAGCGATCTCGAACGGGCGCGCGATGACACACGCCATTGGGCGGCGCTCGCCCTGTCTCCCGACGAAAAGACCGGCGTCGAGGATGCGGTGGAGATGGAGCGCCTGGCCGACGCCCTCCCCATTGAAAGGGCCGCGAGCCGCTGGATCGTGTCCTCAGATCCGGACGAGCACGTGGAACGAATTCGACCGTACATCGATCTCGGATTCACCCATCTCATCTTCCATGCTCCCGGCGCGGATCAGCGCCGGTTCCTCGAGCAGTACGCGCGCGAGGTGCTGCCTCGACTGCGCGCCCTCGTGCCTCAGACCACCGAGGTCTGATCGCCTCAGCCCTGTGTCGTCGGGCCGCTCCGGTCCACGGTGATGCGCAGGAGCACGCGGCGCTCACGGGTCATCGCTTCGCGGTAGTCCGCCCAGTCGGGGTGCTCTCCGCTGCTGCGGCGGTAGTAGTCGACGAGCGGTTCCATCGCCTCGGGAAGGCTGACGATCTCGACGTTGCCCTCAACCGTGTGCCACTCGCCGAAGAAGCGAGCGTTGAGAACGCAGAGTGCGGCGCGCGGATTGCGCCTGAGGTTGAGGGTTTTCATCGCGCCTTCGCGCGTGCTGATCACGACGCGGGACTCAGCGTCGACGGCTGCGAGAACCGGCGAGAGCTGCGCATGAGCATCACGGCGGTAGGTCGCCAGTACGCCTCGCGGGTTTGCGCGAATGAACTCGATCGCAGCTTCATGAGCCATCGGTCAACTCTAGACATCCCACGGGGATAACGTGTCAAGCGACTGCCTGGCCGAGGGATGGCCAGGCAACCGTCTCGGAGTAGCAGCAGCGGTGTTCGAGGCAGCCGTGCAGGATGCCGACAAGCCGGTTGCCAAGGGCACGAAGCGCCTGATGATGCGTGTGGCCGCGAGCACGATGGGCCGCATAGTAAGAACGCGCACCAGGCGATTGCGTCAGCGTGCAGAAGGCCCACATGTGGAGCGCATCGGCGAGACGACGGTTGCGCGCGACGCGAGCCAGGACCACCAACCGGGTTCCTGAAGCACGGGTGATCGGGGCACTGCCGGCGTAGCAGCGTCGCGCTCTGGCATCCTGATAGCGGGTCCGGTCGTCACCGAACTCCGCCAAGACCCGGGCGCCGAGGACCACACCAAGTCCGGGCAGACTGCGCAGGATCTCGGCGTCCGGGTGATCTTCAAAAGCCTCGGCAAGCTCGGCCTCAAGGGCGGCGATTTGGGCGTTGAACTCGCCCAGCACATGGACGAGAGCCCGCACCGAGCTGCCGTACGCACCGGCCAGTCGAGCGGGCGGCTGCAGCTGCGGAGTGCGCAGCGCGCGCTGCAATTGGGCGGCGCGAGCCGCAACGCCGCGCTCACGCCCGCCACGCTTGAGCGCCGTGCGGAGTTGGGTCAGCGAGAGTCGGCGTCCTTGCTCAGGCGTCGGCGCTCTGCCCAGCAGGGCCAGCGCGTCTCGACCGGCCAAATCCGTGCCCAGCGCGTCCAGTGCGGCGGGATAGAACTCCCGCAACGCGCTGCGCAGCTGATTGACATGCCGGACGCGTGCCCACACCAGCGTCTGATGGGTGCGGGCGAGCACTTTCAGACTTTCCGCAAGCTCGCTGTCTCCGGCCAAGGGACGATGGTTCTGGCGATCGGTGCGTACCAAGTCGGCCAACACCTTGGCGTCGCCCGGATCCGACTTCGCCCGCGACACCGTATGGCGATCGCGGTAGCGACTCACCGCGAACGGGTTCAGGGCGTACACCTGGTAGCCGGTAGCCACTAACCCCTGGACCAGGAGACCGCGGTCGGTTTCGATCCCCACCACCACGGTCTCGGGGTTCGAGGTGTGTGCGCCGACCAACTCGTGGATGCGCGCAAGGCCCTCAATCCCGTCGGGCACGCGCGCCCTGCCGAGACGTGTTCCTGCCTCGTCAAGGAGACACACATCGTGGTGCGCCTCCGCCCAATCGATGCCGAGATAGACCATGGCGCTCCTCCTGGTGCCGGACACGACGTGAGCCGGAGGAGCATCGCGGCACCCTAATGGATCAGTGCTCAAGGCACGACATCCCACCGGCCGTCCTGTCTCCTCGCCACCGATGGGGCCACGATCGAGAGTTGGAGCTCAACGCTCTGGGCATAGAAGTGGTCACCCGCCGGCGGCTCGGGAGCAGCTTGCTCCTCAGCCGAGCTACTCGACTCCCATTAGGGCGTGGAGCAGCGACGCTGCCAGGCGAACCTCTCCCGCGGCGCCGTCCATGACGGTGTCATCGACGAGCGCGTGCATTCCCAGGGCGCGGATGGGCTCGAGCATGGCCCAATCGTCACGGTCGATCACGATGGTGGCCGCGGTTCCCGCATAGCGACGGGCGACCCCGAGCGCTGTCGCCTCCTCACCCATATCCCGGAGCATGCTCACGGTCGGTCCTTTCAACGACCGTCCTCCGACTACCGGCGAAACCACTGTCACACGCTCGCGGTCGAGCTCGTCGCCGAGCACGGCAAGGATTGGGTCGACGCTCAAGAGCGGGTTCGACGGCCCGATGATCACCGCATCGGCACCGCGCACGGCCGTGACCGCCTCGGGCGCCGGGCGGGCGGATTCGATCCCGGCGAGGCGCAGACCACGGACTGCGGGTGCGCATCGCTGCCCCACGAACCACTCCTGCATGCTCAGCTCCCCGGAATCCGTGGTGATCCGGGTGCGCACCGGGTCGTCGCTCATGGGGAACACGCTCACCCCGATCCCGAACCCCTGAGCCAGATGGGCGACCGCCTCGGTCAGGCGCATGCCCCCGCGCAGCAGCGACGCCCGGAGCAGATGCATGCCGATATCCCGGTCGCCGAGCTGGAACCACGTCTGCTCTCCGAGCAGCCCGAGCATCGACTGCGCGTGAAACGTGTCGTTTCGGACGCCGAATCCGGTCACGTCGTTGAACACGCCGGCGAGCCGGTACAGGATCGCATCGACGTCGGGGCTGACCAGAAGACCCCAGAACTCCTCGTCGTCGCCGGTGTTGGCGATGATCGAGAGGTCGTCGGGCGGCAGGATGGCCGCCAGCCCGGTCGCAAGCCGAGCGCCCCCGGTCCCACCCGAGAGCAGCGCCACCTTCACCGGAAGAGGTCCAGCTCCGAAGGTCGCACCAGCTCCTGACCCGTGCCGGCGGCCACCTCGGGGAGGTCCAGCCCGCGCGCGATGACCACCGGAACCCGCCTTGTCTTGCCCATCAGCAGCTCGGCAGCGGCCGCGAGCTCGTCCGCGATGGCGACGACGGTTGCCTGCAGGGGCGTCCCGAAGTCGTCGGGGCGTCCCCGGTAGTCGAGCACGGCCGGCATGCCCGCGACACCGAGGGCCACGTTGACGAGACCCATTCGCCAGGGGCGCCCGAAGGTGTCGCTCACGACCACCCCGACCTGCGCGCCCGTCAATGATTCGATCCGCTCCTGGAGCGCACGGGCGCTGGCGTCGCAGTCGATCGGGAGCAGGCACACGTCATCGGCGCCGTCCACGTTGGACCGGTCGACCCCGGCGTTGGCGCAGACGAAGCCCTGGTGGGTCTCAACGATCAGGACGCGATCGTCGCGCACGATGCGAGCGGTCTCGTCGAGGACCACCTGGACCATGCGCGGATCCGCATCGAGCTTCTCCGCCAGCGTGGTCGCCTGCGCTGAGGGCATCACCTCCGAGAGGGTGCGAATCCGCCCCTCGGCCTTGGAGACAACCTTCTGAGCAACCACCAGGACGTCGCCACTCTGGATGGATCCCGAGCGCTCAACGATGAGCGCCGCCAGGTCGTCGCCCGGGTGGATCTCAGGGAGGCCCTCGACGCCGCGAAGTTCGAGGTTCACCCGGTCGGCTCGAGCCGGCGCCAGGCCGAGAGGTCCGACGGCTCGTCGAGATCCAGGGCGAGGCTCGGGTCCTCGTGGAGGATGAACCGCCGGCCGCGGAGCCGAGCCTCCTCTTCGAACTTCGGCAGCGAGGCGTCGCCGAAGTGGAGGGAGAAGTCATCGGGAGGCCTGAGGTAGAGCGCGTTGGTCCCCTGGCGGCCCTCCGCGGCGGCGGCCACGACCAGGCTTCCCGGGATTTCGGCGTGGGCCAGCATGCGGGCGAGGGCGGCTTCGTCGACGAGCGGCAGATCGGAGCTCAGCAGCAGAACGGCCTCGGCATCGCGCTCAACGACCTCGACGAGCCCGCGCATCGCGGCTGCGTTCTGACCACTCGGGGCGGCCTCCACCACCAGCGCCGCACCGCGCAGCCGGGCAAGGTCGGCGGCTTCGATCGAGCCGCAGACGGCGAGCGTCGGTGCCAGCGCCAGCGCCGCGTCCAGGGCGCGGGCGGCGGTCATCTCGGCCAGCCGGCGTCGCGGCTGGGGCTCGAGGACCGGAGCGAGCCTGGTCTTCGCAGTGGTGAAATCCTTGATCAGCACGACGATCCAGAAGGATGGCGGCATGGCGTGACTACGTTCTGCCTTCGGCGGCCAGAGACACGTCGGCACGGCGTGGTGTCTGGACGACCTCGCGGTGCTTGAGCACGTTGAGCGTCGTCACCACGGCGATCAGGAGCATGGCTCCGACGATCTCGATTCCATAGAGCGGCAGACCGAGGCCGACCGGAGCGGGGAGAGAGAAGACCAGGAAGAGCGTGCACGGATACGCCAGCTCGGCGATGGAAGCCATCGACGCCGGGGTGCTCGCCAGCGCCCGGTAGTACAGGAGCATCGCCAGCAGACCGGGGATGAGCGCGATCCCGATGAAGCTGGGAATCTGATGCACCGCGAACGTGCCGAGGTGCCCCCCGCCGACCCCGGTGAGCATGAGGATGAGCAGCACCGGCAGCGCGAGCGTGAAGCGCATCGCCGCGGTGGTGACGAACGAGACGTTGGAGAGGCTGTAGCGCCCGAAAACGGTGCCGGACGCCCACAGCACAACGGCGCCGAGAATCAGCAGCGCTGCAATGAATTGACCGTGCTGCACCGAGGAGAACGGCGCCAGCGGATTCTGCGGAAACACGATCAGGTAGACACCCACGATGGCGCACGCGGCGAGCGGCCAGAAGTAGGGCTTGCGGCGCTCCTTGAGGAAGATGCGCGCCATGGCGATTCCGAAGACGGGCTGGAGCATGTAGAGCAGGTAGACCTCATTCTCGACGTTGAAATCCGGCGCGGCATGCGCGGGAAACGCGTAGCTGAGCGCCTGCGTGAAGAGCACGGTCGCGAACGCCTGCGCACCCACGGCGATGATGCCCATGGCGATCCACTGACGCAGCGGGAGATTGCGCAGTTCCCGGCGCACTCGTCCCGCCACCGGCAGAAAGCAGAGCGCGATCAGCAGTGACTCGACGAAAACGATCTGGCTCGCGGTCAGCTCCTTGGTGAGCGCGGGCCGGAAATAGGGGTCGGTCGCCCACATCGCAGCGGCGATGGCCACGGCAATGGCTCCCATCCGTCCGATCAGCGCCCCCGCTCTCGTCGCCACGCTCAACCAGCCCCGGTCATGCGGGGTCGCGTGGACGACGGATCTTCGGAGAGCACCGGTAAATTACACTCGAAAGCCCGTCGCTCGGCGCCGGGTGGCAATCGCACCTGCGGAGATTCAGAGATGCTGTACGGCAAAGAGCACGTCGATCGATACGTTGCGACAGACGGTGAGGAGGGCTACGCATGGCGCAACGACGCCTCGATCCTCATCCTCACCACCACGGGCCGCAAGTCCGGCGAGGAGCGCACCAACGCGCTCATCTTCGGCCGGCACGGTGACGACTATCTGGTCGTCGGCTCCAAGGGCGGGGCTCCAGCACCGCCCTCGTGGTACCTGAATCTCGTCGCCCACCCCGAGGTGCACGTGCAGGTCAAGGGCGATCGTTTTGCCGCCCACGCACGTACCGCCACCGCCGAGGAGAAGCCGGAGCTGTGGAAGACGATGACAGCGATCTGGCCGGACTACGACGGGTATCAGCAGCGCACCGAACGTGAGATTCCGGTCGTCGTCCTGACCCGCGACTGACACGCCGATCATCGAAAGGGAGGCCACCGTGACCACGACCGTCACCAGCGTCGCCGAGTTGACAGCATTGACCGGCACGCACCTCGGCTACAGCTCGTGGCGTGAGGTGACGCAGGAACAGATCAACACCTTCGCGGATGCCACCGATGACCACCAGTGGATTCACGTCGATGCCGAGCGCGCGGCGGTGGGCCCATTCGGTATCACGATCGCTCACGGCTTTCTGACGCTGTCGTTGCTCGTGCCGATGTGGAGCGAGATCCTGCATTTCGAAGGCGTCCGCCTCGCCATCAACTATGGGTTGAACAGGGTGCGATTTCCTTCCCCGGTACCGGTCGGCTCGAGACTTCGCACCGGTGCGACGCTCGTCTCGGTGGAGACGGCCGCGGACGGCAGCCTCCAGGTCGTGGTCGACTTCGTCATCGAGCGCGAAGGCGGTGACAAGCCGTGCTGCATCGCCCAGGGGCTCTATCGCTTCTACGTCTGACACGCACCGCCGCCCGAGGCGGCTTCAGCGCGCGGAGCGCAGTTCGGGGAAGTCCTCTTCCCAGTACTCGTTCTCGGCGCGCGCGCTCTCGGGTTGCTGACGCAGACCAACCTCCCTGGCGCGCAGGTCGACGCGGCGGATCTTCCCCGAGATGGTCTTGGGCAGCTCGGCGAACTCGAGCCGGCGGATGCGCTTGTACCCGGCGAGATTTGCCTGCGAATGCACGAAGATCGAGCGCGCGACATGCTCGGACGCAACATAGCCGGCGCCGAGGGCGATGAATGCCTTGGGGACGGAGAGGCGCAGTGGATCCGGTGACGGCACCACCGCCGCCTCGGCCACCGCGGGGTGCTCGATGAGCACGCTCTCCAGCTCGAATGGGGAGATGCGATAGTCTGACGACTTGAAGACGTCGTCCGAGCGGCCGACGTAGGTGATGTAGCCGTCTCCGTCGCGCGATGCGACGTCACCGGTGTGATAGAAGCCGTCGCGCATCACCTCCGCGGTATGCGCGCCGTCGTCGCGATAGCCAACCATCAGCGCCGCCGGACGCTTGGAGAGGTCGATGCAGATCTCACCGGTCTCGCCGCGGTCACCGCTCGCCGGGTCGATGAGCTCGATCACGTACCCGGGGAGGGGCCGCCCCATCGAACCCGGCTTCACGGCCTGCTCCGGCGGATTGCCGATCTGCGCTGTGGTCTCGGTCTGACCGTAGCCGTCGCGGATGGTGAGACCCCACGCGCGTCGAACCTGTTCGATGACCTCGGGGTTGAGCGGCTCACCGGCGCTCAACAGCTCGCGGAGCGGCGGACGCCACGCGCTGAGGTCCTCCTGGATGAGCATCCGCCACACCGTCGGCGGAGCGCAGAGGCTGGTCACCGCGCATCGCGTGAGCGTGTCGAGCAGGAGACGCGCGGAGAACCTCGATGCATTGAGGATCAGCACGGTGGCCTCGGCGTTCCATGGCGCGAAGACGTTGCTCCACGCGTGCTTCGCCCATCCCGGCGACGAGATGTTGAGGTGCACGTCTCCCGGTCGGAGGCCGAGCCAGTACATCGTCGAAAGGTGTCCGATCGGGTAGCTCGCGTGCGTGTGCTCGACGAGCTTCGGTTGTGCCGTCGTGCCCGATGTGAAGTACAGGAAGAGCGGGTCGTTCGCCGGTGTCGGTCCGTCCGGTGTGAACGTGGTCCCGGCGGTCGCGAAATCGTCGTAGCCCATCCATCCTTCGACCGCAGCGCCGACTGCGATGCGGGTGAACGGGCCCGCGATGTTCGCGAAGCGGTCGGTGAGCTCCGACTCTGCGATGACATGCGCGACCCGACCGCGCTCGACGCGGTCAGCGATGTCGGCGGGCGTGAGCAGGGTGCTCGAGGGAATCATCACCGCGCCCAGCTTGGTGAGCGCGAGGATGCACTCCCAGAGCTCGGCGCGGTTGCCGAGCATGAGCAGGGTCCGGTCACCCCGGCGTACGCCCTTCTCATGCAACCAGCCGGCCAGTGCGTTGGACCGCGCGCTCAGTTCGGCGAACGACAGTCGTGTCTCGATGTCGCCGTCATCGACGATCCAGAGCCCGGGCCGCTCATTGCCGTCGGCGATGGTGTCGAACCAGTCGAGCGCCCAGTTGAAGGCATCGGGACGCGGCCACCGAAACTCGCGATACGCCGTCTCGTAGTCGGACCGGTTTCTGAGCAGGAAGTCGCGGGCGGTCTTGAATTCCATACTCGGGCTCTCCTCGTCGTCGGATCAGGAACCCTTCGAGCGTAGCGCTCGGGCCGTGTCCATGAGGCGCTCCGCACGAGCCGGGTCCACCCGGCTCCAGGTGTCGCCGTCAACCTTCAGGCTCGTCCCCACGATCACGCCGTCGGCGATGGCGAGGATGTCGCCGAGGCGCTCGGCGCTGACGCCCGTGTTCGCGAAGACCGGTGTCTCGGGCACCGCGTCCTTGGCGGTCTTCAGGTCACTCATCGAGAAGGGGACACCTGCGGCGGGACCGGAGATGAGGACGGNNAGGACGGCGTCGACCCCGAGAAACGCCGCGCTTCGGGCGCGATCCGCGATGCTGCGGCTGCCGAGAGCGCTGCTGAACTCCGGCGCGATGTTGTCGAACCACGCGACGTCATCGGCGCCGATTGCGGTCCGATAGCCGGCGAGATCGCCGATCGAGGGGGCGATCACGCCGAGGTCGCTCTCGTACACGCCGGTGAGCACCTCACGGATAAAGGTCGCGCCGGTGGCTCGCGCGACCGCGATGGTCGCCTTCGCGTCCCAGAGGATGTTGACGCCGAAGGGCACGCGCACCGACGCGCGAAGCTCGCCGATGACCGCCGCCATCGCCGCCGGAATCTCGGGCCCGACCACGAGCTGATAGGGGATGTCGTTCTCATTGCAGAAGAGCACACCGTCGACACCGGCACCCTGCAGCGTTTCGAGGTCTCGGCCGAGCACGTCGACGAGGTGGCTCCTGCCCAGCTCACGATTGTGGCGGGGCCGGCCGGGCAGGCCGGGGAAATGCAGCATCGCGATCACCGGCTTCGGTGTGCCGAATCGCTGCGTGAGCGACAGGTTCATCCCATCTCCTCAGTGCACCGCGGCGCGGTGCTGATCAATGAATTCAATGACGGCTCGATTCCACGGGTCGGGATTCTCCACGAAGGCCGCGTGTCCTCCTGGGACGATCGCCCACGTTCCGCGCGGCAGCTCCTCGAAGAGCTGGTGGGAGAGCGACAACCGGATGATGATGTCGTCGTCGGCTGCGATCACCAGTGCGGGCGTGTGCAGCAATCCGAGTCGCTGCGCGCAGTCGTGGGTGAGCAGCGCGGTGATCTGTGCTGCAAACGCCGGCGCGGGCTGGGGACTCCGCTCCATCTCCGCGAGGATGCCGGCGAGCTGGTCGGGGTGCGCAGCGTAGAACGCCGGGCTGAAAACCCAGGGCGCCTGCTGACGCATCATCAACGCCATCCCACCCGCTTCGGCGACCCGTCCCCACGAATCGAAGGCGGCGCACGTATATGCGTCGGGTTTGGCGTAGGTGTTCGCGAGCACCACCGAGCGCAGGTCCGCGGGGTACGCCAGCGCATATTCCTGCGCGATCAAGCCCCCCATCGAGACTCCGACCAGGTGGAAGCCGCTGAGTCCGAGGGCGTCGGCCAGCGCTTTGGTATCCGCTGCCATGTCGCGGCTCGAGTACGGTCCCGGGGGAAGCGACGTGCGCCCCACCCCGCGGTTGTCGAAGGCGACCACCCGCAGTCCGGCTTCGACCAGTGGGCCGACCTGCATCGCCCACCCCTCGAGATCGTCGCCTACGCCGTTGACGAGCAGCACGGTCTCGTCGCCGTCGCCGGTGATGCGGTA